>NZ_JBOBDO010000005.1:0-314704 GCF_050586665.1 Pseudomonas sp. ES4
CATGCCGAGCCTAGGCGAGGCACCGTACGTCAGGGGCAAGAGCGCTTGGTTACTTGGCGCTTCTCCAAGTGACCCGCCGTAAGGGCGGAACCCTAAGTCGCCATCACCGCAGCAACGGATATGTCCCCCAACCTTAGTGACGCTGCCCGGTCTAGTGCCCGCGAATGTAATGCTCCAGCTGCCGAATCAAATCCGCCTGCTCAACGATAGCTTCCTTGACCAGATCCCCAATCGATAACAACCCCATCAGTTCGCCGCCCTCCATCACCGGCAGATGACGCAGATGGCTGTCAGTCATCACCGCCATGCAACGCTCGATACTCTGCTGACTGTCAGCCGTCACCACCGGCGCGCTCATGATGTCGCGCACCGGCGTACCCACCGAAGAGCGCCCCTGCAGCACGACCTTGCGCGCATAGTCACGCTCGCTGATCACCCCGACCACCTGCCCGGCCTCGATCACCGGAAGCGCGCCCACATTCTTTTCGGCCATGATCCTCAGCGCTTCAAGCACCATTTCATCCGGCGCGATGCTATGCACCTGGCGGTTTTGTACGACCTTGAGTTTCAGCAATTGTGCGGCTGTTTTCATAAATGCCTCCGATGCGGATACGCGATGCTGTTGACCAGGCTCAAGCCACTCCGACTTCCACCACGCCGCTGTTCAACCGCACGGGCCAGACACGCAGACGCTGTTGCGGATACTCCAGGCAACTGCCGTCCTCAAGGCGGAAATGCTGTTTGTAGATCGGCGATGCAACCACCAGATCACCCTTGATGCTGCCGACCAAGCCGCGACCGATCACATTCGCCCCGGATTGCGGGTCATGGTTGTCGATGGCGTAGAGGGTCCGACCCTCGGCACCCGGCAGGTAGAACAGCGCCACTTGCGCGCCATCGAGCCAGACGACGACACCGGAGTTGCTGACCAGGTCCTGTTGCTCGCACACCGTTTGCCAGGCCTCGGGGTTTTCCAGGGAATCGATGCGTTGGGTATTGGACTGGCTCATCAGGCAATCTCCTCGGTAACAGGGATAAGGTTGAGTTCGGCGGCCATGATCGGGCGCCGCTGGCCGCGCTCCTGGACAAAGTGGATGTCCGGGTCCGGGCGTTTATCGTTGACGAAGGTACGGAAGCGCTTGAGTTTTTCCGGGTCTTTGAGGGCGTTGGCCCACTCGCACTCATAGCGGTTGACCACCAGTTGCATCTGCGATTCGAGCTCTTCACCCAACCCGAGGCTGTCGTTGATGATCACGTCCTTGAGGTAATCGAGGCCGCCTTCCAGGCTTTCGCGCCAGACCGAGGTGCGCTGCAATTTGTCGGCGGTGCGGATGTAGAACATCAGGAAGCGGTCGATGTAGCGGATCAGGGACGCATCGTCGAGGTCGGTGGCGAACAGTTCGGCGTGACGCGGGCGCATGCCGCCGTTGCCGGCGATGTAAAGGTTCCAGCCTTTCTCGGTGGCGATCACGCCAACGTCTTTGCTCTGGGCTTCGGCGCACTCGCGGGTGCAGCCGGACACCGCGAACTTGAGTTTGTGCGGCGAGCGCAGGCCCTTGTATCGGTCCTCGATGGTCAGGGCCATTTGCACGCTGTCCTGCACGCCATACCGGCACCAGGTGCTGCCGACGCAGGATTTCACGGTGCGGGTCGATTTGCCGTAGGCGTGCCCGGTTTCGAAACCGGCTTCAATCAGCTCGGCCCAGATGTCCGGCAATTCATGCAACTGCGCGCCGAACAGGTCGATACGCTGGCCGCCGGTGATTTTGGTGTAGAGGTCGTATTTCTTCGCCACCACACCAATCGCGATCAGTTTGTCGGCAGTGATCTCGCCACCGGGGATCCGTGGCACCACCGAATAGGTGCCGTTTTTCTGCATGTTGGCCATGAAGGTGTCGTTGGTGTCCTGCAACGGCACCAGCGAGGCGTCCATGATCGGCTGGTTCCAGCACGACGCGAGGATCGACCCCACCGCCGGTTTGCACACGTCGCAACCGGTGTGGCCACGGCCATGCTTGGCCAGCAGTTCTTCGAAGGTGATCACCCCTTCTACCCGCACCAGCGCATAAAGCTCTTGGCGGGTATAGGCAAAGTGTTCGCACAGGCTCTTGTCGACGCTGACGCCACGGGCGATCAACTCGTGCTCGAACACCTGCTTGAGCAGCCCGGCACAACCACCGCAACCGGTGCACGCCTTGGTCTGCGACTTGAGCAAGCCAAGGTCGGTGCAGCCACCGTCGATGGCCGAGCAAATGGAGCCCTTGGTGACGTTGTGGCACGAGCACACCGTGGCCGCTTCGGGCAACGCGCCCGGGCCCAGGGTCGGCGCGCCTTCGGAGGATGGCAGAATCAGGCTGGCAGGTTCGGCCGGCAACGCAATCGCGTTCTGCATGTATTGCAGCAACGTGTCGTAATAGCTGTTGTCACCGACCAGCACCGCGCCGAGTACGTGCTTGCCCGTCGCGTCCACCACCAGGCGTCGATAGCTGGCCGTGGTTTCGTCGATGAACTGATAACTGCGCGCGCCCGGCGTGCTGCCGTGGGCGTCGCCGATGGAACCGACATCGACGCCCAGCAGCTTGAGTTTGGTCGACATGTCCGCGCCCATGAACGGCTCGGCGGTTTCGTTGCACAACAGTGCGGCAACGCCGCGCGCCATTTGATAGCCCGGGGCGACCAGGCCAAAAATGCTGCCATTCCACGCGGCACACTCGCCGATCGCATAGATGTTCGGATCGCTGCTTTGGCATTGGTCGTCAATCACCACGCCGCCGCGCGGGCCGACTTCCAGCAAGCATTGACGTGCCAGTGCGTCTTGCGCACGGATACCGGCGGAGAACACGATCAGGTCAGTTTCAAGGAATTCGTCATTGGCGAAGTTCATCCGGTAACGGTATTCCTCGCCTGCACTGATCGATTGTGTGCCGCGCGACAAATGCACGCCGACGCCGAGGCGTTCGATCTGCGCCTTGAGCGCCAAGCCACCGTATTCGTCCAGTTGCACCGGCATCAGGCGCGGGGCGAACTCCACCACATGCGCTTCCAGCCCCAGGGTTTTCAGGGCATTGGCCGCTTCAAGTCCCAGCAGACCACCGCCGACCACCACACCGCGTCGGGCGTTGCTGGCCGCGGCACGAATGGCGTCGAGGTCTTCAAGGGTGCGATACACCAGCCGCGAATCGCCCTCGGCGCCTTCGATCGGTGGCACAAACGGATAGGACCCGGTGGCCAGCACCAATTTGTCGTAGGAGACACAACCTTGCGCGGTGATCACCTGACGGCGTCCGCGGTCGATTTCCAGCACCGGCACTCCCAGATGCAGCGTGACGCCCGGGGTCTGGTACAGCGAGGCTTCGCCGAGGGCCAGCGACTCGGCATCGCGGCCGGAGAAATACTCGGAAAGGTGCACACGGTCGTAGGCACGCATTGGCTCTTCGCTGAACACGTGCAGCCGATAGTGATCAAGGGCACCGCGTTCGATCAGCTGTTCGACACAATGATGTCCGACCATGCCATTGCCGATCACGATCAGCGTTTGCAGCTTGTTCAAAGTGGCAACATTGGAATTCATAAGAGACACCCGTCGATAGCTGTTCAAAAAGCAAAAAAAAACGCCTGAAACCTTGCGGTTCCAGGCGTCTTTGCCTGTTCATTTACGGTGCTAAGTCAGGCATCTATGCCGGAACCACCGATGTTGCCCACGACCTGCTCGGCCAATCGATCGTCGTTGACCGAGGGGGCTGCCCACTCGACTGCGTCACAGTGGGCCTGAACAGTGTCTTGCAGACTTTGTGCCAGCCAGCGATTGGCAGCATTTGCATAGGTAAACAGGGGCCAAGGGGGTCCAGAACATCCGATATTTGCCTTCGCATAGTGCAGCGCAGTGTTGCGTGGCCTTATAAAAGTGCACAAAGGTCAGCAACTCGATGATGGTGAAATTCCATTGTTCCTATCCTTTTACGCACACCACCTGACGCAAGGTGTGCAGCACTTCCACCAGCTCGCGCTGGGCGTGCATGACGTGGTCGATGTCTTTGTAGGCCATCGGAATTTCATCGATGACGGCAGCATCCTTGCGACACTCCACGTGGGCGGTGGCACGGATCTGGTCTTCGACGGTAAACAGGCTTTTCGCCTTGGTACGACTCATGGTGCGGCCGGCGCCGTGGCTGCAGGAGCAGAACGATTCCTCGTTACCCAGCCCGCGAACGATGAAGCTTTTCGCCCCCATCGACCCCGGGATAATCCCCAACTCGCCCTTCTTGGCCGATACCGCGCCTTTGCGGGTGACCAGGATTTCCTGACCAAAATGCCGCTCTTTCTGCACGTAGTTGTGATGGCAATTCACCGCTTCCAGCGCCGCCTCAAAAGGCTTGTTGATCACTTTTCGGGTCGCCTGAATCACCGCTTGCATCATTAACGCACGGTTCTGCCTGGCGAAGTCCTGGGCCCAACCGACCGCTTCAACGTAGTCATCGAAGTGCCGGCTGCCCTCTTTAAAGTAAGCCAGGTCACGGTCCGGCAGGTTGGCGAGGTGCAGACGCATGTCCGCCTGTGCCATTTGAATGAACAGGTTGCCGATAGCGTTGCCGACACCACGGGAACCGCTGTGCAGCATGAACCAGACCCGGTCGGTTTCATCCAGGCACACCTCGACGAAGTGGTTTCCGCTACCCAGCGTGCCCAAGTGCCCACGGTTGTTGGTGTTGGCGAGTTTCGGGTACTTGTCGGTGATCACCTTGAACCGGGGTTCCAGTGCCGCCCAGGCCCGGTCCGCCTCACGCGGAACACTGTCCCAGGCGCCCTTGTCCCGAACGCCGCGCCCAATGGTGCGGCCATGGGGCACCGCTTTCTCGATCGCGCAACGCAAGCCATGCAGGTTGTCGGGTAAATCACTGGCGGTCAGCGAGGTGCACGCGGCGATCATCCCGCAGCCGATATCCACTCCGACAGCGGCTGGAATGATCGCGCCGACCGTGGGAATGACGCTGCCGATGGTCGAGCCCTTGCCCAGGTGTACGTCGGGCATCACGGCCAGGTGCTTGAAGATGAACGGCATCCTGGCGGTGTTCATCAATTGCTGTCTGGCTTCGTGTTCTACCGGGACGCCTTCGGTCCACAGCTTGATCGGTTTGCCGTTGGCGACTTCCAGCAGTTGATAGGTATGGGCTTGCATGATTTTGATTCTTTTCGATTGGCCGATCGTTCGGCGTTGTTCTGGCGCCTGGGGTGAAAAAGGTCGGTGCAACAGGCATGGCAGGTCGCCTGTCGAGAAAGGAACAGCCGCAGACGCGCCCGCTTTGATTTTCCTACTTCGCGAAAAAAAGTGGACATATTTATTTACTGGAAATAACCGCCGATGCTTTTCTCCTGTCAGCGCTGATAACAGAAACGCCGCTCAGTGAGCTAATGCTGTCAAAAACAAAGCGTGACAGCCTACCGGCCGGCCTGTTTCCTCAACGCCTGCGCGTGTTGATCGTTCCCACGCTCTGCGTGGGAATGCCGCCGGGGACGCTCTGCGTTCCGCTGTCGACACAAGGCTCGAGTCCTGCGCAGGGGTGACGCGGAGCGTCACGGGATGCATTCCCACGCAGAGCGTGGGAACGATCAATGGGTGTCGGGAGCTGCTGATCTGGCTCTGGCTTTTGATCTTGCTCTGCTTGCCCCTTTCCCAGAGGCCGAACGCAGGTATTGGGCAGGGGGCGGGTTCTGCTGGAAAAACGAATAGCCCCCTTTCAGAGCTTGGCGATCGAGACTTCAGTGGATTTGACGAAGGCAATCACCTCGCTCCCCACTTTCAATTCAAGATCGCGCACTGAACGGGTGGTGATCACCGAGGTGACGATGCCCGAGGCGGTTTGCACATCGATTTCGGAGACCACTTCACCTGTCACAATTTCCTTGATGACACCCTTGAACTGGTTGCGGACGTTGATCGCTTTGATGGTCATGATGAGGCTTCCTGTCTGATGTCGAGAACATCCGCACGAATGTGCAGGCCTTCAAAATGAACCTCACGGATAAATATTAAAAGGAATAGATATCGATTTACTTATTCTTTAATAGAATAACAAGTCCGACCGCTACCACAGCGCCACGGTATAGCTGACGATCAGGCGATTCTCATCCAGGTCATTACCGAAGTTCGAACGCACTGACGCGTTGCGCCATTTAAGGCCCAGCCCCTTCAACGAACCGTCCTGCACCACGTAAGCGATATCGGTGTTGCGCTCCCATTCCTTGCCTTCACCCGGCGCCGTGCGTTGCACATTGTCGCCAGAAATGTAGCGGGTCATGAAGGTCAATCCCGGCACGCCGAGTGCGACAAAGTTGTAGTCGTAGCGCGCCTGCCAGGAATGTTCATCGATGTTGGCGAAGTCACCGATCTGCACGAAGTTGACCAGGTACGGATCGCTGCGCCCGATATACGCAAACGGATCGTCGCCGCTCATGCGCTGATAGCCCAAGCCCAGCGCATGACCGCCCAGGCTGTAGGTAAACAGCGCGCCGAAGGCCTGGTTGTCGATATCACGAAAGTTGCCGTCTTCGGTGCTGCGCGCATAGCGCACGTCGCTCTTGAGCGACTGCCCGGAGCCCAGGTCCAGCGTGTGCACCAGCCCGAAGTAATTTTGCTGGTAGATGTTTTCCAGCTGGCCGTAGCGGTACTGCGCGGTCAGGTTCGGCAGGAACTGATAGTCCGCCCCGGCAAACTGAAACTTGTCGCTTTGCCCGCCGATGCGGTTGGCGGTCATGTCTTGATAGTCGGTGGAGTCGACAAAGTTGATCTGCGTGAGCTGACCGGCCGTGAGCTTCAAGCGATCGATTTCCTGCACATTCACCAGCCCGCCCTTGAACGTGCTCGGCAACAGACGGGTATCGTTGGAGCTCACCACCGGGTCCTTGATCTGCAACGTCCCGAATTTCAGGGTGCTGTTGGACACGCGCATTTTGCCCGTCAGGCCTAACTCGCCATAGCGATCCTGTGAGCCGCCGGACAAAGCCGGTGGCAACAGATTAGTCCCCGCCGTCCCGCCACCGGAGTCCAGTTTGAAACCGGCCATGCCCAAAACATCCAGGCCGAAACCGAACGTGCCGGCGGTGTAACCCGACTCCATCCGCAACAGAAAACCCTGGGCCCATTCCTCGGCCTTGTCGCGCGAACCGTCCTGGCGAAAATCACGGTTGAAGTAGAAGTTGCGCGCTTCCAGGCTGCCTTTGCTGTCCGCTACGAAATCCGCCTGAGCGGCCGGCGCACAGAGCAGACCCAGGCCGAGCAATGTGCCAGCCGAGGCGTACCCGTTGAATGGGCAGGTGCGCACCGCTTTTGAAGGCACGTGGACAGTCATGATTTTTTCCATGGAAGAGGTTCCTGCAGCAGCAAGGGAAGATGACGGACACGCCTCATTGTTTTTTTGTGAAAGCGTTGTCGTGGGGGGCAGACGCAGCGACCTGCGTCGTGGGGCGGATTCTTCGTGCCGGGGCAGAACGGCGTCAAACGGGAAAAAGACGAGGTTATGCATAAGAAAATTTGATGCCCGCGATGGCGGACTCTGGAGTAACAATTGCAACCCGCCCCTTCATTACAAGAGCCATAAGCGCCAAGGGAACCGCCATGAACCTCAAATTCCTCGAAACCTTCGTCTGGGTCGCCCGCCTGCAAAGCTTCAGCCTGACCGCCGAGAAAATGTTCAGCACGCAGGCAGCGATCTCCAGCCGGATCGCCGCGCTGGAAGACGAACTGGGTTTGCGCCTGTTCGTGCGCGATTCACGGGGGGTGTCGCTGACGCCCGAAGGTCTCAAGGTGCTCGACTACGCCGAGCAGATGCTTGAGGTTCAGCGCGCATTGAAACACTCGCTGGACAACACCAGCCCGCAGCAGGGATTGGTGCGCATCGGCGTGATGGATACGGTGATTCACACCTGGCTCAGCCCGTTTATGTCGACCCTGATGCAGACCTTCCCCGCCGTGGAAATCGAGATCACCGCCGACGCCGCGCGCAATCTCTGCGAGCAATTGCAAAAGGGCTATCTGGACATCGTTTTCCAGACGGACCTGATCCGCCACGAAAGCGTGCGCAACCTCGAACTGGCGCACTACCCCATGCACTGGATCGCCGCCAGCAATTCGATCTACGCCCGACCTTATGCCTCGCTCACCGAGATGGCCGGCGAGCGGATCATCACCTTCGTCAAACATTCACGACCGCATCAGGATGTGCTCAACCTGTTGCACGCCCATGGCATCGGCGCACCGCGTGTCAGTTGCGTCAACTCGGTGTCCGCCATGACCCGGCTGATTCGTGACGGCTTCGGTATTGGCGCCTTGCCCGCGGCACTGGTGGCCAAACCGTTGGCCAGCGGCGAGCTGATTCAGCTGGACCCCGGCAGCCGCTTGCCGCAACTGGACGTCGTGGCCTCGTGGCGCGCGGGGGTCGGACTGGAACTGATCGAGAACATCGTCGAGATGAGCCGCCAGGTGGTCTGCCAATACGCGGCGGATGTCGGGCCGTTACTCATGGTGGCGGCGCCCGGCCTCGACAGCCGACGGCCCCCTGAATAACTTTTAGTTGTCTGGGGGCAACAACATTCCTTGTTGGACGGCATCACCGCGGTTTTCTAAAAAGGCTCAACGAACCTGCCGAGACGCCATGATGAATCAACCCGCCCTGTCCTTCGAACAACTGCAGCGCAGCACTCCTCAGGCCCTGCGCCAAAGCATCGCCGCCGGGCACTATCAGGGTCACACCAGCGGCCTGGGCCAAGGCCGGGTGCAAGCCAATATCGTGATTTTGCCCAGTGACTGGGCCAATGAGTTTCTCAGGTATTGCACCCTCAATCGTCAAGCCTGCCCGCTGCTCGACATTACCGAACCGGGCGATCCTTATTTCCGCCATCTCGGAACAGCCATTGATATTCGCCACGACGTGCCCCGATACAGGGTTTACCGCCATGGCGAACTGAGCGAAGAACCGCTGGATATCGAGCACCTTTGGCAGGATGACCTGGTGGCCTTCGCCATCGGCTGCTCGTTCTCCTTCGAACAACCGCTGCTGGATGCCGGCATCCCCCTCAAGCACATCGATCTGGGCCGCAATGTCGCCATGTACCAGACCAACATCGACACGCGCCCCACCGCTCGCCTCGGCGGCAAATTGGTAGTCAGCATGCGACCGATGAAAGCCGCTGCCGCCATCCAGGCCATTCAGATCACCGCACGCATGCCCAACGTCCACGGCGCTCCCGTGCACATCGGCGATCCGTCGCTGATCGGCATCCATACGCTCGACACCCCGGACTACGGCGACGCCGTCCCCATTGAAGCTGACGAGATACCGGTGTTCTGGGCCTGCGGTGTGACCCCTCAATCGGTGGTGCAGGCCTCACGCCCGCCACTGTGCATCACCCATGCCCCCGGTTGCATGCTGGTGACGGATTTGTGCAACAGCGCTTTGTAAAGGCGTGGGTGTGCCGTAACCAAGGAACGACACCCTCTGTAGCAGCTACAGATGGCGTTTTGGGTGCCATTTTTTTTGCCTGTTGTTTAAGCAAAGTCGAAGCCTTGTAAAACCACTCAATGTAGTCAACGATGCGATTGGCCTTCGTCCCTTGTTTTGTGCCATGGACCCTGTCCCATTTCCTGAATGTTCGGGACTAAAGTTCGCGCACATTACCCACAAAAGACATGATGACAGCGAAACCGACTATCCTTTCGGACAGTGGACGCTGCACTCTTGGCAAAAAGGGACGCCATGCCAGACTATGATCGCGCCATCGGCTCCAGACCCGGCATCATATGCGGTGATCGAACTTGCCTGATCAGGCCCGGGCTACTCTGGCGGGCTTCGATTGCGCTGTTCTGTCTTTTCACCGCCACTCCCGGATTCGGCCAGAACCTGCCAACCACAGCGGATGTCGAAATCGCCACGGTTACGGTGATCCAAGCGCAGGAAATCGTTTCCAGAGCCACCCTCGAAGCCGTGCGCTGGAGCGGCCCTGAATCCGGCCCGCAAGTCCTGCGCGGCAAGAGCATCGCCTTTGTCGCAGAAGATTTACGCAACGGAGGCATTGTCGGTGTCGCGCAAGGCGCTCGCGAGGCAGCCAAGGCGATGGGCTGGACGCTGAAGATATTCGATGGCGCCGGATCATCGACCGGGCGCGCAAAGGCCTTTTCCGATGCCCTGGCAGCGAAACCCGACGGCTTGATTCTGTGCGGCTCCGACGCCCTTGAGAACAAGGCGGCGCTGGCCCTCTTCGCCAAGAGGGATGTGCCGGTGGTTGCCTGGCACGCCGGGGCACGGCCCGGGCCGATTGACGGCACACCGGTGGCCATGAACGTCACGACCGACCCGCTCGAAGTGGCCCGCCTCACGGCCATGGCGGCAGTGGCACAGTCGAACGGACGCGCCGGCGTGGTCATCCTGACCGACTCCAAGTACAGCATCGCCATGGCGAAAGCCAAGGCCATGGAAAACGTCATTCGGGGCTGTCGGGAATGTACATTGCTGGAAGTGCGCGATGTCGCGATTTCCGAAAGTGGCGAGAAGATGCCGGTGATCACCAAGGAGCTGCTTCAGCGCTTTGGCAAGCGCTGGACCCATACGCTGGCCATCAACGATATCTATTTCGATTACTCGATTGCCTCATTGACCAGCGCCGCAATACCCAGCGACGGCATCAGTCTGTTGTCTGCCGGTGATGGCAGTGCCTCGGCTTTCTTGCGCATACAGGCAAAAACCTATCAGACCGTCACTGTGGCCGAGCCGCTCAACCTGCATGGCTGGCAAGTGATGGATGAACTGAACCGGCTGTTTGCAGGTCAGCCAGTGAGCGGCTTCGTCGCGCCGATTCACCTGGTCAATGCCGACAATATTGCCTTCGACGGCGGAAAGAAATTCCAGTACGACCCTGACAATGGCTATCGAGACATCTATCGCCACCAATGGAATCCCTGACATTGGACGTTATTTCCCGGCTCGGACGCCGGCTGTTGCCGCAATCGCTACGCGCACAGTTCACCCTGGCGTTTCTGACGCTGGCGCTGCTGATCCTGGCGAGTGGTGCAACGGCGGTCTACGCCTTGCGCACATCGAACAACGCCACCCGCCAGCTGACGGATGAACGACTGGTCCGCATGCAAAACGGGCAAGACATGCTGCAACGTACCTTGCTGATCGAACGCCAGACCGATCAGCTCCTGACGACCCGCTCCCCGGACACCTTGCGTTCAAGCTATGCGGCGACCGTCGAACAGCTTGAAGCCCTCGATCGACTGGTGCAGCAGCTGACTGCCGCGAACAGTGGCGTGGCGATACTCGACATGCATCAGTCGAGTCAGATGTTCCGCAATACCGCCAACATCGTCGCGCAGCTGCGAGAAAGCCTGCTGCAAACCGAGGTCACCTTCGCGCAAACCATGGAGGATCACACCGCTCGGTTAACCGCGACTCAGGCCCGGGCCAGCCTGGAACTGGCGGTGTTACTTTTCGATCTGCCGCAGGCTGTTGACAGTGATGCCGTGCAACGGCTGCGGACCCGATATGAACGCCTGTCACGCACCGCAGGTAATTTGACCGACGCTAATGTGCAGACCCCCGATCTCTTCTCCCTGCGCCTCAGGCTCATCAATCAGCAAAACGTCATACAGCGCGTTAATGAGGAGCTGAAGAATGAGGCCGGGGTTCTGGTCGCGGTGGCCCGTGCGCAATCCAGTGCATACACCGAAGACTATCGAGAAGCTCTGCAGCGTCTGGTCGAAGCTTCAAATCGCAGCCAGCAATGGGTGCTGATCATGTTGGGTGCCAGCCTGGTGTTCGCCTGGTTCGTGACTCGGGTCTTCATGGGCCGTCACGTGCTGATGCGCCTGAATGAAATAAGCCGGCAATTGCGTCAGGAACACACTGACAAAACGCATTTGATGATGGCGGAACATGGAAAGGACGAGATCGGCAACATGGCTCGCGCGGTGAATCAGTTCCTCAGGGACCGGCTTCAGCTGGAAAAAAGAACGGTCCAACTGAGTATCGCCACAGAGCGGCTCGCCCTGCAGAACAGCCGATTGGAGCAAGAAGCCGTCATCCGCGCCGGGCAACGTCACGTCCTGGAGCTGATCGCCAGGAGCACCGAGCTTGCAGAGGTCCTCGACAGCCTGGCGCATCTGGTGGAGTCCCAGCTGGAGGGGATGATGGTGTCCATCCTGTTGTTGGACGAGGATGGCAAGCACTTGCTGCACGGGGCGGCCCCCAGTTTGCCGACAGCCTATAACCAGCTCATCGACGGGATTGCGATCGGCCCGAACGTCGGTTCATGCGGCACCGCGGTGTATCGACGAGAACCGGTCATCGTCACGGATATCGAGCTGGATCCGCTGTGGGAGGAGTACCGTTCAGCCGCTGCACCCTATGGATTTCGCGCCTGCTGGTCGACGCCGATCCTGTCCCATGAGCGAAAGGTATTGGGGACGTTTGCCTTGTATTCCAACACCGTCCGCAGCCCCAGCTCGACCGAGACGCGACTGATCGACATGGCGACACCGCTTGCCGGCATTGCGATAGAACGCCAGCTGACCGAAAAGCGCATTCGCTATATGGGCGACCATGACGCGCTGACCGGGCTGCCGAATCGCACACTGCTCGAAGACCGTCTCAAGCAGGCAATGCTGTATGCCCAGCGCTACGACCGCCTGGTGACGGTGGTGTTTCTCGATCTGGACAAATTCAAACTGGTCAATGACAGCCTTGGCCACAGTGCTGGAGACGAACTGCTGAAAACCGTCGCCCAGCGCATGCAGGAATGCGTACGCCGTACCGACACGGTCGTGCGACTGGGTGGCGACGAGTTTGTGATCATCCTGTTCGACCAGCCCTCAGACCTCGACGGTGTTACTCCGGCCCTGCACAAAATCCAGGAAGCCATCCTGCGGCCGATTCAGCTCAGCGGGCATACACTGCACGTCACCTGCAGCATGGGGTTGGCCACCTACCCTGCCGACGGCAGCGATACCGACACGTTGCTCAGCAACGCGGACGCTGCCATGTACCGGGCCAAGGAACTGGGTCGCAACAGTTACCAATTCTATACCAGCGAGATGAATAACAAGGTCCAGGGCAAGCTCGTCATGCAAGACGGGCTTCGAAACGCACTCAACCATGACGAGTTCCTGCTGCTGTACCAGCCCCAGGTGGATTTGCGGTCTGGTCAGATTATCGGCGTAGAGGCACTGATCCGCTGGCAACACCCCGAGCTCGGCATGGTGTCTCCCATCAAGTTCATTCCGCAGGCCGAGGAGACCGGGTTGATCGTGCCGATCGGCGACTGGGTGATTCATACCGCATGCAGACAGAACAAGGCCTGGCAGGATGCGGGCTGGCCGCCAATCACCATGTCGGTGAATATTTCTGCACGCCAGTTCGTCGAAAGGGATCTGATCGAGCGGGTGATGCACGCCTTGCAAGAAACCGGACTGAACCCGAAGTACCTCGAGCTGGAGCTGACCGAAAGCCTGATCATGCAAGACCTTCAGCAGGCCATCAGCAAAATGAAGGAACTGCAAGCGATGGGCATCAGCCTCTCGATCGACGACTTCGGCACCGGCTACTCCAGCCTCGCAGCATTGAAAAGCTTCCCGATCGCGAGACTCAAGATCGACCAGTCTTTCGTACGCGATCTGCCCGACAACGAGAACGACAAAGCCATCGCCACCGCGGTGATTTCGTTGGGGCACACACTGAACCTGAAGGTCATTGCCGAAGGTGTCGAAACCGAAGAGCAGCAAACCTTCCTGCGTGAAAACGGTTGCGATGAAATTCAGGGCCACGTGTTCAGTACTGCGGTCTGCGCAGAGGAAATCAGCCTGTTATTGCGTACGCCCCGTTCACCTCAACCGAGTCGCATTGCGAGCCCTGACTCGGTGAAGCGAAAACGCGATGCAAATCGCCCAAGCAGCCCAATATCCAGGCATTGAACTGCGCAGGCTCTCGCCCGCCAACCCGGACTTAAGCGCTACCCGCCAATCCACATAGCCCTCATGGCAACCATTTAAATGGCAGAATCGCCTTAACTTGATCGTTTCGGAGACCACCATGCTTCGCGCATTTGAACAAAAACTCGACCCCTTCCCGCCCGACGAGGTGCCGCCGCCACCCGAGGGCCTGGCTCGGTTCCTGTGGGCATGCACACGGGGCGCCCGCGGCTATATTCTCGCGTTTGCGCTGCTCAGTGCCGGGGTGTCGATCTACGAAGCCTGGCTGTTTTCTTTCCTCGGTCAGGTCGTGGATCTGCTCTCGACCTGGCAAGCCGGTGGTGATGCGGCGGCGCAGGAAAGTCGCGTGTTGTGGGGGATGGGCATCGTCATGGTGGCCAGCATCGGGCTGGTGGCGTTGCGGACCATGGTGCAGCACCAGATATTGGCGATCAATCTGCCGTTGCGGCTGCGTTGGGACTTCCATCGCCTGATGCTGCGGCAAAGTCTTTCGTTCTTTTCCGATGAGTTCTCCGGCCGGGTCACCACCAAGGTGATGCAGACTGCGCTGGCGGTGCGCGACGTGCTGTTCACCCTTATCGAGATCGCACCCGGCATCGGGGTGTATTTCATCGCGATCATCGCGCTGGCCGGCGGCTTCGCCCTGAAACTGATGCTGCCCTTCATTGCCTGGCTCGTGTTGTTCGGCCTGGCCATGCTCTACTTCGTGCCCCGCTTGGGGAAAGTCGGGCAGGAACAGGCCCATGCGCGCTCCTCGATGACCGGACGTATCTCAGACGCCTACACCAACATCACGACAGTGAAGCTGTTCTCCCATTCCAATCGTGAAGCGCACTTCGCGCGCGCGGCCATGGAGGATTTCAAGCAGACCGGTTTTCGCCAGATGCGCCTGGTCAGCCAATTCGAGATCGTCAACCAGGCATTGGTGGTGGCGTTGCTCATGGCCGCCGGCGGTTATGCACTTTGGCTGTGGCACCTGGGCGAAGTCGGCACAGGTGCGGTGGCGGCAATTACCGCCATGGCGTTGCGTATCAATGGCATGTCGCACTGGATCATGTGGCAAATGACCTCGCTGTTCGAGAGCATCGGCACTGTGCAAGATGGCATGGCAACCCTGACCCGCGGCCCCAAGGTGCAGGATGCGCCGGACGCGGGCGTGCTGGTGACCGCTGGCGGGGCGGTAACTTTCGACAATGTGAGCTTCAACTACAATGGCGAACGCCAGGTGCTCGATGGCTTGAGCCTGAACATTCGCCCGGGCGAAAAAATCGGCCTGGTCGGCCGCTCGGGCGCGGGTAAATCCACGCTTATCAACTTGCTGCTGCGCTTTTATGACGTCGACGGCGGGCAGATTCGCATTGACGGGCAAGACATTGCGCACGTGACACAAGACAGTCTGCGCAGCGCGATCGGCATGGTCACCCAGGATACTTCCCTGCTGCACCGTTCCATTGGCGACAACATTGCCTACGGCCGACCCGATGCCAGCGACGCACAGATCCGCAGTGCCGCGATCAATGCCCAGGCCGATGAGTTCATCAGCCAACTGAGTGACCGCCAAGGTCATACCGGCTACGACACCTTGGTGGGCGAGCGTGGCATCAAGCTTTCCGGCGGCCAGCGCCAGCGCATAGCCATTGCCCGGGGATGCTCAAGAACGCTCCGATCCTGCTACTTGACGAGGCTACCAGCGCGCTGGATTCGGAAGTCGAAGTGGCCATTCAGGAAAGCCTCGATGAAATGATGAAGGGCAAAACCGTCATCGCCATCGCCCATCGGCTGTCCACGATCGCGGCGATGGATCGACTGATTGTCATGGATGATGGACGCATCGTCGAACAGGGCACCCACACTGAACTGCTTGCCAGGAACGGTATCTACGCGCGGCTGTGGCACCATCAGAGTGGCGGATTCCTGGGTGAGGACCGGGAGATGACCGAGGTTATGGACCAGGTATGAACGTGAACGGCCCGGGGATGATCTGCAAGTGGCGGCGTTGAGTCCGATTGCAGAAAAACTCGTTGGCTGGCTCATTGAACGATGAGCGCCGTATAAAAAGGCCGCCCGCAAGCGTAATGCAGGCGGCCTTTCGCTGACGATTGTCACCGGGGCAATGCATAAACCCTGAACAGTTTTTTCACCGTATCGTCGGTACCGCCCAGGTACTGGTCGTATCCCTTTTCTATGGCACCGGAGGAATAGGCTTCGCTCAAGGCGGTATCAACCAGCAAGCGGAAGTCTTCGTCGTTGCGATCCACCATCATCGCCACCGGCGAGTACTCGAAAATGCGGTCCAGGACCATCAGGTTCCTGGCTGCGCCCTCCTTCGTGATTTCGTTTCGCAGCAGCATGCGTTCTGAGAAAAAGGCATCGGCCTTACCGTCGGCGACCAGTTTGATGCCCTCGTCATTGTTGTCCACGGTCACCAGCGAGGCGATCACATTGAGCAGGCGCATCCGTTCGCGAATCCAGTCTTCGGTCACTCCTCCCTCAAGGGTCGCGTAGGTTTGGTTGGCCAGACCATTGTTGATGCTGGCACGCCAGGTCGGACCGGTGTAGGCGACCTGGCCGTTGAGCACATTGAGCAAAGGCGCGGCAGCATCCTTGCGCACCACGACTGAGAGGCCAGCGGTATAGATCGGTATGGAGTAACTGATCATCTTGCGCCGCTCCAGGGTTGGCGGAGTCGGCGTGCAGAGGATATCGACCTTGCCCTGGCTCACAGCACTGACCTGTTCCGAAACTTGTACCGGCTGGTAGCGCACTTTGAGGTCGGGCAGACCCAACTCGCTCTTGAGCTTGTCGGCAATTTTCAGGCACAGGTCGATGGCATAACCGTTGGCCTTGTCGCCTTCCTGCTTGCTGAAGGGTGCCAGGTCCGGCATGTAACCCAGCGTAAAGGTGTGGCTGCTGCGCACGCGTTCAAGGGTGTCGGCGCCGGCCATCAGCGGCAGCGTCGAGAGAGCGAGGGCAAGCAGCAGCCTGGTGGTTGTGGCAAATGGTACGTTCATGTCCGGTTTCCCCGTATGCAGATGTCTGTGCAGTCCTGTTGGCAGCGCCTAAGGGTTTACGGCCCTGGCCTGGTTGGTGGCTGGCGCTTCGGTGAAGCGCTTGGCGAGGAATCCATAAAGCAGGTAGCCGACCGCGAGTACCAGGGTGCCGCCCATGACTGCGTCCTTGCCGCAGGCATACAGGGCGTACAAGCAGTACGTGACTGCAATCAACAAAACCACCACGTTACGCGTGTGAACTGCTGATGAGACGCCTGCCTTGTGCATGATCACCAGCAGGCCCGTCAGCGCGGTGATATAGGGGATCAGGTTGGTGACCGCTGCCAGGCTGACCAGCTTGCTGAACTGGGCGGCGGCATCGGGCGAGATGGTCGACAGAGCCATGAGGGTCTGCAGCACCCCGCAAACGATCATGCCAACGACAGGCGCATTCATGGAATTGACCTTGCTGAACAGCTTGAGAAACAGATTCTGGTCAGCCGTCATCTTGGCCGTTTGCGCCAGGGTAAATTGCCAGCCCAGCAGCGAGCCGACACAGGCCATGACGGCCAGGGCCATGACGATATTACCCACCATCGGGCTGAACATCGTGGCGTAGACCAGCGCGAAAGGTGCCGAGGACTTGGCCAGTTCATCGTTGGGAATGATGCCCTGGATGACGGTGGTCGACAGCACATAAACCACCGCGGCTCCGAGGGTGCCGAACAGACAGGCCAGCGGTACGTTGCGCTTGGGGTCTTCCACGGCATCGGTGGCCTGGGCTGCGGATTCCATGCCCAGGAATGCCCACAGGGTCAGGGGTATGGCTTTGCTGACGGCTTCGGAAATCGCCAGGTTGTTGGGGTTCCAGGCGGCGGCCAGCACATCCGGCTTGAACCAGAACCAGCCGATGATGCTCAGGCCGGCTACCGGAATGATCACGCCCCACACCGTGAAAGCGCCAATCTTGCCGGTGATGCCAGGGCCACCGAAGTTGGCGAAGGTGGTCAGCCAGATCAGCCCGATCGTGCCGACGCATAACGGAATGGCACCCGTGCCGAGCCAGGGCACGAAGGCCGTCATGTAGCCCACTGCCGAGATGGCCACGGCCACGTTGGCGATGGCCAGGGACAGGAAGTACAGGTACGAACACAGGAAAAAACCGGACTTTGAATGGGCTTCCTCGGTGTAGGCGGACAAGCCGCCTGAACGCGAACAAAAGACGCCGCACTGGGAAAAACAGTAGGCGATGGCCATCGAACCGATTGCGGTGAAAATCCATGACAGCAGCGACACGGCCCCCAACTGAGCCATATTAGTGGGCAACATGATGATTCCCGAGCCCATCATGTTGACTGTTACCAGCGTCGTGAGCCCCATCAGGCCCATTTTTTTGCTTGAATCAGCCATCGCAAACTCCTTGCCTTGTGCGAAGTTTTGAACCTGGGTTCGGCAACGTGCAGCACGCGACCGGACAGGGGCTACTGCTTACTGCTTGACTACGTAAACCTTGTAGGTCGGGCGCCCCTGGCTGTCGCGTTCGATCTCGACGCCATGGTTGTCATGTTCAAAACCGGGAAACCGGCCGTCGAAAGTCTCCATCGCCAGCAAATAGTCGACGATCGCTTTTTTGTCATTGCCTGCTTTTTCACCAGGCATCATCAGCGGAATGCCTGGCGGATAAGGAACGATCTGCACGGCAACGGTGCGATCGACCATATCGCGTACGGCAATCTGCTCGATTTCACCTTTGACCAGGCAGGCAAAAGTCGCCCTTGGCGAGGACACCGGGTCGGGCAGCAAGGTGTAGGCGGCATCCATGTTGTGCAGCATTTTCGTGGCCAGCATGTCCTGGTGCATCTCTTCGGCCAGGTCCTTGAGGCCCAGGCCGCTGTAACGCTCACCATGGCTGTCGACCAGGTCAGGCATCACCTGTTCGAGGGGCGAGTTGCCATCGTAGTGTTTCTTGAACTCCATCAGCCCAGCCACCAGCGAACCCCATTTGCCCTTGGTCACCCCCAGGCTGAACAGCAGCAGGATTGAGTAGGGTTCGGTTTTCTCGACCACGATGCCGCGACTGGAAAGGAAGGACGACACCAGCGGAGCCGGGATGCCGCTGTCCTCCATCTGCCCTTCAAGGGTTTGCCCTGGCGTGAGCACGGTGACCTTGATCGGGTCGAGCATGCAGTAATCGCTGCCCAGGTCGCCGAAACCGTGCCAGGTTGCCGTAGGCCTGAGCACCCAGGCGTCGCCGTGGTGCAACACCTGCGGGTCGACGTCAGCAAACGGCACGCCGTCGATCTGGTCCGGTTGCCACACGCCGAACCACCAGTCCTTGGCGTTGCGTTGCTGTATTTCGTTGTTCAGACGCGCCATGGCTTGGCGAAAGGCAATGGCTTCGTCAATGGATTCATCGGTCAGGTAACCACCGGCATCGTTCATCATTTTCGCCGAGACATCGGTCGACGCGATGATGCTGTATTGCGGTGATGTCGAGGTGTGCATCATGAAGGCTTCGTTGAACAGCGCCGGCTTGACCGGCACCTTGCCCGAGCGGATATGGATCATCGAGGCCTGGGACAGCGCCGCCAACAACTTGTGGGTGGAGTGGGTGACGGTCACCGTGGCGTCGTCGGTATGCCGTTCGCCGCGATGCATGCCATAGCGCCCCTCGTACAACGGATTGAAACGGGCATAGGCATACCACGCTTCGTCATAGTGAATGCGGTCGACGCTCTGGCTCAGTTCGCGGGTGGTGGTCTGCACGTTGTAGCAGAGACCGTCGTAGGTCGAGTTGGTCAGCACCGCCAGCACCGGCCTGGCAGTCTTGTCGGTTGCCAGTGGGCTGTCAGCGAGTTTCTGTGCGACGGCCGCAGGCGTCAGCTCGCTAAGCGGCACCGGTCCGATCAAGCCACGCGCATTGCGCCGTGGCCGCAAGTACAGCGGCACCGCGCCGGACATGTTCAAGGCATAGTTCAACGACTTGTGACAGTTGCGATCGACCAGAACAGCGTCACCATCGGTCACTGCCGAATGCAGGACAATCTCGTTGCTCGCGGAGCTGCCGCCCACGGAAAAGAAGGTGAAGTCAGCGCCAAACACGCGTGCCGCATATTTTTCCGCTTCATTAATCGGGCCGGAATGGTCATTGAGCGAGCCCAGTTCGCCGACCGAAACACTCAGGTCCGAGCGAAGCATCTGCTCACCGTAGAAGTCGAGAAAAGTACGGCCCACCGCAGTTTTCATGAAGGCGGTACCACCGGTGTGCCCCGGGGTATGCCAGGAATATTCATGGGTGCCGGCGAAGTTCACCAGTGCGCCGAAAAACGGCGGGAGAATACTGTCGAGGTAACGCCGGGCGGCGGCTTCGACGCGTCCAGCGATGAACTCCGGACTGTCTTCGGGCAGCCAGATAAAGCCGTCGATGTTCTCCACGAAAGCCAGCGGCACCTGGCTCTGATGTGCCTGGCTCATGCCGAGCATGATCGGCAACTGTGCCGTGCGGCGACGGATCAGCTGAATCAACTTCAGCGCCTGGTCCTGATTGTTTTCGCAAAGGCCCCAGCCAATGATCGCGCAGCAGTAGGCGGAGTTGGCACTGACGGCGATGTCTGCCTCCTCCAGCGACCCGACCAGTTCCACCTCCATCTCATGCTCACGCAAGACGGCAGCAATCGCCTGAGCACTGCGCAGAATGATGCTGTCGTCATGTTCCTGGATGTTGGCCACGATCAGCACCGGGAAGCGCTGTGCCAAATCGACTGGCAAGCGGGTAAGCGAGTGACTCATGCGTATCTCCTTGAGCAATGTTGAAAATGCAACATCAGACCTTGAGCACGTACCCATAGGCGCGGGTACGACCGCCGTCCTGTTTCAGGTACACGCCCTGCAACTCCGGTGTGAAGCCAGGCAAGCGGTTAATGCCCTCCTCCAGTGCCAGGAAGTACTTGAGCACCGCGCCGCCCCATATTTCCCCGGGCACCACGCAGAGCACGCCGGGTGGATAAGGAAGCGCACCTTCGGCCGCAATGCGGCCATCGGCGTCAGCCAGGGGCACAAGCTCGACATTGCCGCGGATGTACTCGATTTGCGCCTGCTGTGGATTCATGGCCTTTTTCGGGAAGTGTTCCTTGCGGAACATTTCCTTCTGCAACTGCTGCACGTTGTGGTGGCGATAGAGGTCGTGCATTTCCTGGCAGAGTTGGCGAATGGTGTAGTTGCGATAACGCTCCTCGTGCTGGCTGTAGATAGCTGGCAGCACCTGGCTCATGGGCGCGTCGTCATGTACGAAGCGTTCGAAACGCGCGATCTGTGCCGCCAGATGGCTCATCTTTGCCCAGTCTTCGGCCGGCGTGAGCAGGAACAGGATGGAGTTGAGGTCACACTTTTCCGGAACGATGCCGTTCTGGCGCAAGAAGTTGGCCAGGATGCCGGCATGAATACCGAAATCGGTATAGCTGCCATCCACTGGATCGATGCCCGGCGTGGTGAACAGCAACTTGCACGGGTCGATGAAGTACTGCTTCTCGGCATAGCCCGGGAAGGCATGCCAACGATCCTTCGGATGGAACTCAAAGAAACGGACGTCGCTGGCGATGGCGTCGGTCGGATGGTCCTGCCAGGGGCGCCCGTCGATTGAATCCGGCACGAAGGGGCGGACCAGGGTGCAGGCTTCCAGGATCAGCTTGCGGGCATTGATGCCGAACTTCACGCAGTCGTCCCAGAGGCGCAAGCCGCTACGGCCTGCGTGAATACGCGCATTCACATCCAGCGAGGCGAACAAGGGGTAAAACGGGCTGGTGGATGCCTGGGCCATGAAAGCGTTGTTCAGCCGTGCGTGATTGCAATAACGCGGCTGGCCCTTGATGTGTCGGTCCTTCTTGTGAATTTGCGAAGCCTGGGAAAAACCGGCCTGCTGTTTATGCACCGATTGCGTGACGAAGATCCCGGGGTCGTTCTCGTCCAGATCGAGCAACATGGGCGAGCAGTCCTTCATCATCGGGATGAACTGTTCGTAACCGACCCACGCCGAATCGAACAGGATGTAGTCGCACAGTTTGCCGATGCGCTCGACCACCTGCCGGGCGTTGTAGATCGTACCGTCATAGGTACCCAGTTGAATGATCGCCAGGCGAAAGGGTCGTGGAAGTTGAGCTTTGTCCGGTGCGACTTCGGTAATCAATTGGCGCAGGTAGTCTTCTTCGAAACAATGGGCGTCAATGCCGCCGATAAAACCGTAGGGATTGCGCGCGGTTTCCAGGTAGACCGGTGTGGCGCCGGCCTGCAGCAGCGCGCCCTGGTGATTGGATTTGTGATTGTTGCGGTCGAACAGCACCAGATCGCCCGGGGTCAACAGGGCGTTGGTCACCACCTTGTTCGACGCCGAGGTGCCGTTGAGCACGAAGTACGTCTTGTCGGCGTTGAACACTTTCGCGGCGTGTTTTTGCGCCAGCAGCGCCGGGCCTTCGTGGATCAGCAGATCACCGAGTTTGACGTCGGCGTTGCACATGTCGGCGCGAAACAGGGTCTCGCCGAAGAAGTCGAAGAACTGCCGGCCCGCCGGGTGTTTGCGAAAGAACTGGCCGCCCTGGTGGCCCGGGCAGGCAAAGGTCGCGTTGGCCGATTCGGTGTAGTGCTTGAGTGCGTCGAAGAACGGTGGCAGCAGGGTTTCTTCGTAGGCTTTGGCTGCGGTCTCCAGTTGATTGCCGTAGTACTCGGCATTGTTGCTGGACGAATCGAAGACGCCATTGACCTGCAAAATGACATCCTGCAGCTGTTTATAGACCTCCAGGGAGCGATTGCTGCGTCCCTGGGATGCCACGAGGAAGATCGGGATATCGAAGCCTGTTCGCTTGATGGAGTCCAGCGCCCCTGCTGCCAAATCATCTACCGAAAGAACGGCGACCGCGACATCGGTAAGGTCGGTCTGGTCGAACGGGACGATTTCACGGGTCGTACGAAAGCAATTTCGAACTGCATCGCTGGCAGCGATTTTCAAAGCGTTCATAACCAGAATCTCTCGGTCTGTTTGACGTTGAAGTTCCTGGGAAGACCATCTTTAAATGGCATCAGGTCCCGGAGTCAGGAGCGATTGCCCTATTGGGTATAGTTCATTTTTATATTCTGTTGCTCGTTAGCTAGTTTTTTTTGAGGGGGTATGTGAGGCATGGCGCAGTAACCGGACCATTTCTGCTAACAGGCCTTTCGGTGTTTGTCCGGGGTTATCGGGAGCTCTATTTCGAGAGTGTTAATCGATAACAGAGCATCGTGATATCGACTCTGTACTACATACTTTCGGACACCGAAGCTTCTCTTTTTCAACGCGGCATAAAGGTCACGTATAAAAAACGCTACTCATTAAGTGGCTTTTCTTTAAGAAATCTGGAGCGGAAAACGAGACTCGCAACTGGCGTCCGTCCCGTTGAATTCCAAGGGGTTCTTTCTTGCCTAGGCAGACTCAATTCTGGATTTCAACCCATCAAGAGCGCCAACTGGCGCGAAGCGTCGCGCGTGCTCCTTTAAACTCACCCGCTGCCCGGCAGCCCCTAAGGAACGGTTGGTAATCACAAGGAGGGGTCAACCACGGAGAAAAAGGCAAAAAGGCGCCGGCAAGCCGCAAGATGTGGAGCGCCGTATCGTGGCCACTACGTATTCACACAGTGCGACAAGGGACGGGCGACGATTGCTTCATCGCCCTCCTCCAGTCCATTCGATGGGCCGTTAGATCCCGCTGCTCGACCGCCTCAACGGTTACGTTGAACCAACTCGGCCGTTCGCCTCCCTGGGCGAGTGCCGCCGGCCGCCGATCACTTAAGGCCCTTACTCGGTCACACCAACGATGTGCTCAGGTGCAGGCTCGGCATCGCTGATCGGCGCGTTGAGCAACAGGTAATACGCCAGGGCCGAACACAGCGCCACCACCGCACTGATCATGAACGCGGTATTGAACGACCCCGAGTACTGGATGCTGAAGCCGGTGACAATCGGCGCGACGGAACCGGCGATGTAGCCGCCGAAGTTCTGGATGGAACCGAACGAGGCCACCCGACGGCTGTCGACGATGGTGTTGACGATCATCCAGGCCGTGGCACTGGCCATGTTGATGCTGAACAGCGCCAGGCAGAGCAGGATGATGCAACCGGTAAGGCCGGTGACAAACGACAGCGGCACGGTAAACAGTGCAGCCAGTACCAGGCCAGTGATCACGCCGAACTTGCGGCTGGCCAGGATGCTCATGCCACGGCGCACCAGCCTGTCGCAGAAGCGCCCGGCGACGATAGTACCCACCGCGCCGAAGCCATAGGCCAGCGACACCAACCACGCGGTCTTGTACAGGTTCATGCCATGCTCGCGCTCAAAGTAGCCCGGCAGCCAGGTCAGGTGCAGCCAGAGCATGTAGATCACGCCCATGAAGCCCAGGACGGCACCCCAGGTGCTGCGGTGTTTGAACAGGTCGAGCCAGCCGGCGAAGTAAGAGACCTTCGGTGCGGTGGCCGCTTGCACTTGAGGCTTCTTCTCGGTCGGCAACGGTTTGCCTTCAGCCGCGAGCTCGGCCAGGTACTGCGCCTTGCTTTTGTAGAAGGTCAGCCAGCACACGGCCAAGACGATACCGATTGCGCCAGTGATGATGAACATCCCGCGCCAGCCAAAGTTGACCATGAAAAGCGTCAGTAAGGGCGGCGCCAGGCATGGGCCCAGGCAGGTCGACGACCAGACGATCCCGGTCGGCGTACCACGCTCGTTGGCATCGAACCATTCGGACAGGGCCTTGGCCGCCGAAGGGAACATCGGTGCCTCGCCAATCCCCAACAGCACGCGCAGGCCCATGAAACCGGCGAAGCTGTTGACCATGCCAAACGTCGATTGAGCCACCGACCAGGCCAACAACGATGCGCCAAGAGCGATCTTGCTGCCCAGGCGGTCGATGATCATGCCCATCGGCAACTGCGCAAAAGCGTAGGCGATGGAGAAGGCCGACAACAGAATGCCCATCTGCGAGGGGCTGATCATCATGTCCTTCTGGATCGAGGTATTGGCGATCGACAGCGCACTACGGTCCAGGTAGTTGACGATGCCAATCAACAACAGGAAAACAACGGTGATGCTTTGATACTTCTTCAGTGTGTTCATCTGATGGCCTTTATTATTTTTATTGCAGCGGTTTCAATGCCCGGTGATCCTTCAAGCGGTGACACACTCATCCTTGGGGTATGACGAAAAGAATCAGGGCTGACGCGCCGTCACAGCCGCCTCAAGCAGGCCACGTCGACTCAGGCTCTCGATCAGTGAGCGCAGGCCGAAATTCCACTGCGGCGCCTGGTCGCTGGTGGTCACGCGGTTGCTCAGGGTGCCCAGTTGCGCGTTGCTGATGGCCACCATATCGCCCAGCTTGTGGGTGAAACCGTTGCCCGGCTGGTCGCGGTCCTGCTTGGGGGCGAACAGGGTACCGAGAAACAGCACCAGGCCATCGGGATATTGGTGGTTTTCGTTAAGGGTCTGCTGGACCAGGTCGAGCGGGTCGCGGCTGATCTGGCGCATCGAACTGTGGCCTTCAAGGATGAATCCGTCCTGGCCTTCGACGCGCAAATCCACTTGCGCGTTACGCACGTCATCCATGTTGAAAGTCTCGTCGAACAGACGCAGCAAAGGTCCCAGGGAGGTGGATGCGTTGTTGTCCTTGGCCTTGCCCAATAGCAAGGCGCTGCGCCCTTCGAAGTCGCGCAGGTTGACGTCGTTGCCGAGCATTGCGCCACGCACGATACCGTTGCTCGACACCGCCAGCACCACTTCCGGCTCCGGGTTGTTCCAGCTCGACTTGGGGTGAATCCCGATGTCGGCACCGTGACCGACCGCCGACATCGGCTGGGCCTTGGTGAAGACTTCGGCGTCCGGACCGATGCCCACTTCCAGATACTGGGACCACAGGCCCTGCTCCACCAGGACCTTACGCAAGGCTTCGGCCTGGGCCGAGCCAGGGACGATTTGCGAAAGGTCAGCGCCAATGCGGCTGGCCAGCGCGTCGCGGATCGCGTCGGCCTTGGCCGGATCACCCTTGGCCTGTTCTTCGACCACACGTTCCAACAGGCTGGCGGCGAAGGTCACGCCAGCGGCCTTGACCGCTTGCAGGTCGATCGGCGCCAGCAGCCACGGCAAGTTTTCGTCGCGCAGGGTCGGGTCACTATTGTCCAGCAATGCGGGCAACTCGATCAGAGCCGGGGTCAAGGGTAATGCACGCAAATACGCCACGGGGTCAGCCACTTCAAGCAAGGCCGAGACGGTCGCCACATGGTCACTGATATCGTGCACGGCGCTGTCCTTGACCAGAACCACTGCTGGCCCCTGGCCGGGTAACCAGACACGTCCGACCCAACTGCCGGTATTGAATACGGTGGCGTTGTTGCTTAACTGCAGCGGTGCTTGTGCTCTTGATTCGTTTGTCATCTCTGCACTCTTGTTGTCGTTGTCAGTCATTGAAAAAGCGCTGGCAGTTGCAACTGCACGGCGGTCTGGTTGAGGTCATCGACCACCTTCTGTGACAGGTTCACGCCTTCGCGCAGGGATTGCTCGCGCAGCTTCAGGCCGGCCTGTCCAGGCAAGCGCACCGGGCGCTCCGGGTCTACCGGGCGGCTGGCCAGGATCAATTTGCTCAGGAACGAACTTTCGTCGGTGAAAGCATCCAGCCCGCCGAAGAAACGCGGGTCAATCACCACGGCTGTTGCCGAAGCCCCCCATTGATCGGGAACGTCCTTGCGCCCGTGGCCGGCCAACCCCGAGGTCAGGGCCTCGACCAGGATCGCCAGAGCAAAACCTTTGTGGCCAAAGGCCTGACCACCCAGGGGCAGGATGCTGCCCGGCGGGGTGGTGAAGAAGTCGGCCGGGTTGTCGCTCAGGCGGCCCTCATTGCTCATCAACACCGGGTGCGGCAGTGTGCTGCCGGTATCGCGGCACTGGCCGATCAGGCCCAGGGTGACGGTGGACATGCTCACATCCAGCAAAATCGGCTCACCCCGGGTCGGGATACCGGCGGCAATCGGGTTGGGTGTGTAGATCGGGTCGATCCCGCCATGGGCGCACACCAGTCCCACTGACGGATCCGAGGAATACACCATCGCCACCAGGCCACGGTCAGTGAAAGGCTTCAGGTAAGCCGCCAGGCAACCGATGTGCGAGGCACGACGCACTACGGCGATACCTATGCCCTGCGCCGTGGCGCCTTTGGCCGCGTAGTCCAGGGCGCGGCTGACACAATAAGGGCCCAGCACATAGTGGCCATCGAACAGAGCCGAAATGCCGCTGTCCGAGACATGCTCAAGCAACTGGGTACTGGCCTTGACCTGCCCTGTCAGCATGCCGCCGATATAGCGGCTCACCAGATTGAGGCCGTGGGTGCGATGGCCCAGCAGTTCACCTTCGAGCAGTACCCGGGTCACCACCTGGGCAACTTCGGCATCAGCCCCTGCCGTTTCGAAAAGTTGCTCGACGAACGTGGTAAGCGTTTGCGCGTCGTAACGTTTGGCTTCAGTCATGCTTGCTACTCCGAGATCAACCCAAGGCCGCTGTGCTGTGCTTGCCATCGACCAGACGCTGTATGCCCAGTGGGTTGGCGTTCTTCAAGACATCGGGCAGCAACGCATCGGGCACGTTCTGGTAGCACACCGGACGCAGGAAGCGATCGATCGCCAGCGTCCCGACCGAGGTGCCGCGTGAATCAGAAGTCGCCGGGTACGGGCCGCCATGGACCATGGCGTCGCACACCTCGACACCGGTCGGGTAGCCGTTGAGCAGCACCCGACCGACCTTCACTTCCAAGGCGCCGAACAGTTGACCAAATGCGGCCAGGTCATCGTTGTCGGCCAGCAGCGTGGCGGTGAGCTGACCACGCAAGGCGTCGACAGCGCGTAACAATTCAGCCTCGTCCGCTACCTGGACGACCACTGTGCAAGGGCCGAAGACCTCTTCCTGCAGCAGCTCATCCTGTTCCAGCAACAGGCTGATATCGGCCTCGAACAGCTGCGGCTGCGCCTGGTTGCCTGTTTGCGTCAAGCCGCTCAAGTGTTTGATGCGCGGGTGAGCAAGCAAGGCCTGCAAGCCTTTGCCGTAACTGTTCAAGGTGCCGACATTGAGCATGGTCTGTGGCGCCTGCTCGGCCATGTGTTCGGTCAAGCGCTCAATAAAAGTACTGAACGCCGGTGAGCGAATACCCAACACCAGGCCAGGATTCGTGCAGAACTGGCCACACCCCTGCACCACCGAGGCAGTCAGTTCCTTTGCCATCTGCGCGCCTCGATTGACCAGGGCCTGCGGCAAGATCAGCACCGGGTTGATGCTCGACATCTCGGCAAACACCGGGATCGGTTGCGCCCGAGCGGCAGCCATGTCGCACAGGGCACGGCCGCCCTTCAGCGAGCCGGTAAAGCCGACCGCCTGGATGCCAGGATGCTTGACCAGCGCTTCGCCGACGCCAGCACCGAAGATCATGTTGAACACGCCGGCCGGCATGTCGGTGCGCTCGGCGGCGCGGATCAGCGCTTCGGCCACCCGCTCGGCTGTCGCCATGTGACCGCTATGGGCCTTGAACACCACAGGACAACCAGCGGCCAGGGCCGCGGCGGTATCACCACCGGCCGTGGAGAACGCCAGAGGGAAGTTGCTGGCACCAAACACCGCCACCGGGCCTACACCGATGCGGTACTGACGCAAGTCAGTGCGTGGCAAGGGCGTGCGTGCAGGCAGAGCCTGGTCGATGCGTGCACCATAGAAGTCGCCACGGCGCAGCACCTGGGCAAACAAGCGCATCTGGCCACTAGTACGACCGCGCTCACCCTGGATGCGGGCGCTCGGCAGCGCCGTTTCCTGGCAAGTCAATGCAATGAAATCCTCGCCCAAGCCGTCGAGCTCGTCGGCGATGGCTTCAAGAAATTCCGCCCGGCGTACCGCCGGCAGGTTGCGAAACAGCGCAAATGCCGCGCTCGCAGCTCCCACCGCCGTATCGACCTCCGCAAGGGTTGCCTGATGGAAAGCGCCTGGCAGTCGTTCGCCAGTGTGGGCGTCGACGCTGTAGACCAGGGTGTCGCCCAGCGCGCTGCGCTGGCCGGCAATAAAGTTGTATCCGGAAACTTGCATGTACTTTTCGCCTCGTGAAAGTTGCAGGGCTGTCAATCAGGTCACCGCACCGATCTGCCAGGGCACGAACTCGTTCTGCCCATAACCATGTTGTTCGCTCTTGCTGCGCTCGCCGGAAGCGATGCGCAGCATCTGTTCGAAAATGTAGGCGCCGCGCTCTTCAATGCTGGTGGAGCCGTCGGCGATGCCGCCGCAGTTCACGTCCATGTCTTCTTCCTGATGCTCGAACACCCGGTTGTTGGTCGCCAGCTTGATCGAAGGTGTCGGCGCGCAGCCGTAGGCTGAGCCCCGGCCGGTGGTGAAGGCGATCAGGTTGGCGCCGCCGGCGACTTGCCCCGTGGCCGAGACCGGGTCGTAGCCTGGGGTGTCCATAAACACCAACCCCTTGGCCCGGACCGCTTCGGCGTACAGGTACACATCCACCAGGTTGCTGGAGCCGGCTTTGGCCACCGCCCCCAGGGATTTCTCCAGGATGGTGGTCAGGCCACCGGCCTTGTTGCCAGCCGAGGGGTTGTTGTTCAGTTCGGCGTTCATGCGCTGGCAGTAGTCTTCCCACCAGTGGATGCGCGCGATGAGTTTTTCCCCCACCTCGCGGCTCACGGCGCGGCGCGTCAGCAGATGCTCGGCGCCATAGATCTCCGGGGTTTCCGAGAGAATCGCGGTACCGCCCGCCGCCACCAGACGGTCAACGGCATTACCGAGCGCCGGGTTTGCGGTGATGCCCGAATAACCGTCCGAGCCACCGCATTGCAGGCCGACGATCAGATGGCGAGCGCTGACCGGCTCACGCTGCACCTGGTTAGCCGTTGACAGCAATGCCTTGACCTGCTCGATGCCACTGGCGATGGTTTTCGACGTACCGCCTGCGCCTTGTATGGTGAAGGCACGTAACTGGTCACTGGCCTTGAGACCTTGAGTCTCAAGCAGGCTCTCGATCTGGTTGGTTTCACAGCCCAGGCCGATGATCAGCACCGCAGCAAAGTTAGGGTGGACGGCGTAGCCACCGAGCGTGCGACGCAATAACCCCAAGGCCTCGCCGTTGGGGTCCACTGCGCAACCGGCGCCATGCGTCAGCGCCACCACGCCGTCGATGTTCGGGAAGGCGGCCAATGCCTCGGGGTGGATATCCCGGCGAAAGTAATCGGCCACGGCCCGGGCCACGGTCGCGGAACAATTGACCGAAGTGAGGATACCCACATAGTTGCGGGTCGCGACGCGGCCATCGGCACGCACGATGCCCTGAAAGACGGCTTCAGTGCTTGGCGTGGCGTGGGCATCGACGCCGAAGGCGTAGTCACGGGCAAATTCGCCCATCTCCACGTTATGCACATGCACGTGGTCGCCGGCTTCGATGAGCTGTGAAGCAAAACCGATAATTTGCCCATAACGGCGCAGCGGCTGGCCCTGCTCCACACGCTGGGTAGCGACTTTGTGCCCAGAGGGAATCGGCTGGCGCACGGTGATCGCTTCGGCTTCCAGGCTCAGGCCTTCAGGCAGGACCTGGCGTGCAATCAGAACATTATCCAGGGGGTTGAGGCGGATCACGGCAGCGTCGCTGGTCCGGGTTCTGGCAATTAGTTGCATGGGACCTCTCAGGGCAGTACGGCAGTCTTCTTGTTATGGCGTCGCCCTTTCTGCGAAGGGCGAATCTGCGATAACTGTATGGACCCTGCCTGAACATTCCCAATGAGATGATCCGATCAATCGATAACCTGGCGTTATCGATTCGTCTTATTCAACCGTGTTAATCAATCAATCGCCGTCTCCTCCTCCCGTCGCTGGAGTGCGAAATCGAGCAGGATGTCGGCGAACTCACGGGCCGACCCTGTCAGTGGCTCGTCTTTGCGGGTGATGATGCCGTACTCCAATGGCGCCAGGCGTAGCGGGGTCTGCAGCTCTTTGAGCTGGCCGCTATCCAGCTGCGCTGCCACCATGGATCTGGGCAGCATGGCGATCATGGGCCCCGATTGCAGCAGTTGCAGGAACATCTGCATGGAGATGGTATCGACGCTGTCTGCCGGCGATGCGAGGCCAGCGGCCTTGAACGCCAACTCCAGGCGATCGCGAATGGGCGTACCGACCGGATACAGCACCCACGGCCACTGGCCCAGCGCTTCAAGCGGTGTAGAGTCCAGTTCGTTAAGCGGATGACGGCTGTTGACCACCAGGCTGAAGGGCTCAGGCTCCAATGGGTGGAAGTCGAAGACCTGGCTGTAACGCTCTTCGGTGAAGCGGCCGATCATCAGATCGAGCTTGTTTTGCTCAAGCATGGTGAGCAGGTGATCGCTGGACTGCTCCACCACTTCGATCGACAGCAAAGGGCTGCGCGCCTTGATAGCGGCGATGGCCTGGGGCAGTACCATCGAGGTTGCCGCAAAAATCCCGCCCACCTTGAGAAAACCATGGCCGCCTTTGCGCAGCCGGTTGACCTGGTCGACAAACTTGTGTGAATCGGCCAGTGCACCTTGGGCGTAGCGCACCACGTGCTCGCCCAGCTCCGTTGGTGGCATGCTACGTGGCAGGCGCTGGAACAGGGCAAAGCCGAACTGCTCCTCCAGGTCACGCAGCATTTTGCTCAAGGCTGGCTGGCTGAGGTTCATCCGTATGGCGGTGGCGTGCATGTTGCGCGTGCGCGCCAGAGTGTCGATCAACACCAGGTGCTTGAAGCGCACCCAGTTGCAAAAGCTGGAATGGGTAATGTCCGACGGCATCGGGTCAGTGCCTCCTGAAGGTGGTGTGCAGCGTCTGTCAGGTGTTGCGGGATGTCTGTAAAGCCAAAGCTATTGCTCCCGCAAATACTGCAGCAGCGTATTCAACGCCACCGACCTTGGCCGGGAACGCAAGGTCAGCAGGCCAATATTGACCATGGAGATCGGCAACTCGACCGGCAAGATAGCGACCATGCCATAGCGCGCATAATGCTCGGCCACGTCATTGGGCACCACCGCGATCATGTCCGAAGCCTCAAGCATCGCCGTGGTTGCCAGGATCGAAGCGGTCTCAATAATGTCCAGCGACTGCACCATACCGCCGGCCTGCAGGGCCGTTTCCACCCGGCGGCGCATGGGGCTGCCGATGGGGTGAAGGATCCAGGTCAATGTAATCAAGTCGGACAACTGCAATGGCGAGGCACCCGCCAATGGGTGACCAGCCCGGGCGATCACGCGCATCTGCTCGCCGTTGTCGAACAGTTCGATATCCAGGTCCTGACTGTCGCTCTGGTCCGGCAGGCGCCCCAGCACCACATCGAAATCACCGCGCAGCAAGGCCGGCAGCAAGGTGTCACTAGTGCCCACCTCAATGGAAATCCGCACCTTCGGGTGATCGCGCTTGTACGCCAGCACCGCTTTGGTCAGCAGCCTGGGCACCGGCCCCATCACGCTGCCGACGCGCACCCGTCCCATGGCCCCGCGCTCCAGTTCAGAGATCTGCGCCTGGGCCTGCTCGAACTCATGCAGCGCACCTTGGGCGTAACGGATCATCACCTCGCCATAAAGGGTCGGCTGCATGCCGCGGGGCATGCGTTCGAACAGGCGCACGCCGAGGCGCTCTTCCAGTTGCTGCAACAGCAAACTGGCGGCCGGTTGCGTGGTGTGCATCGCGGTGGCTGCCCGCCGCAGGTTGCCGAACTCACCGAGCGCATTGAGCAAGGTGATCTGCCGGCTGGAGATTTTCAGGGCGCCGAGGTTACGCGGTGTGGTCGTGGTGGTGTCTGGACCTGGTGACATATCGAATCCGGTATCCCTACTTAGGAAACCGTGATTATGCACATATCACTTGGCGACCTACAGTCGAGTCTCCAACTGGTCATCGAGCACAAGAGCACACCATGAGCATTCGAATCACCCAACTGAGCGTTCGCGACATCCGTTTCCCCACTTCCCTGTCGCTGGACGGATCCGATGCGATGAATAGCGCGCCGGATTACTCCGCGGCCTACGTCGTGCTGCACACCGACGCCCCTGCCGACCTTGAGGGTCACGGCCTGACGTTCACCATTGGCCGTGGCAACGAGATCTGTGTGGCGGCCGTGCAATCCCTGGCACCGATGGTGGTCGGCCTGACCCTGGAAGAGATCGTTGCCGACATGGGGGCCTTCTGGCACAACATCACCGTGGGCGACAGTCAACTGCGCTGGCTGGGCCCGGAAAAAGGCGTGATCCACCTGGCCACCGCGGCCATCGTTAACGCGGTCTGGGACCTATGGGCCAAACGCGAAGGCAAGCCCGTGTGGAAGCTGTTGGCCGACATGACGCCGGAACAATTGGTCCGCTGCCTGGACTTCAGCTACGTCACCGACGTGCTCACCCCCGAAGAAGCCATCGCCCTGCTACGCCGCCAGGCGCCGGGCAAGGCCCAACGCGAGGCGCAGATGCTGCGCGAAGGCTACCCTGGCTACACCACCGCGCCTGGCTGGCTCGGTTACAGTGAAGAAAAAATGCGCCAACTGGCCCGCGAAGCGGTTGAGGATGGCTGGACCCACATCAAGCAGAAAATCGGCGCCAACCTGGAAGAGGACATCCGTCGCGCCACTGTTCTGCGCGAAGAAATCGGCTGGGAACGCAGCCTGATGATGGACGCCAACCAGGTCTGGGGCGTCGATGAATCGGTCGCCAATATGCGCCGCCTGGCGGTTTTCGAACCGCTGTGGATCGAAGAGCCGACCAGTCCCGACGACATCCTCGGCCATGCCAGCATCCGCCAGCGCATCGCACCGATTGGCGTCGCCACTGGGGAGCATTGCCACAACCGGGTGATGTTCAAGCAAATGTTCCAGGCCGGTGCACTGGACTTCTGCCAGTTGGACGCGGCGCGCTTGGGTGGTCTCAACGAGGTATTGATCGTGCTGCTGATGGCCGCCAAGTTCGATGTGCCAGTCTGCCCCCATGGCGGTGGTGTCGGTTTGTGCGAGTACGTGCAGAACATCGCCCTGTTCGACTACATCGCCGTCTCGGCCTCGCTGCACAACCGTGTTCTCGAATACGTCGACCACTTGCACGAGCACTTCCTTGACCCCGTTGTGATCCGACGCGGCCGCTACATCCCTCCCCTTCGCCCGGGCTATAGCATCGAAATGACAGCTGAAACCCTGGAGCTTTACCAGTACCCCAACGGACAAGTGTGGATCGATATCGCCTGTACCTGATCGCCACGCCGCGACAACCGACAAAGTATTAGAAACCCAAAACCGCTCAACTTTCGAGGAGCAAGTGCATGTCACAGGGGGGGTCAAAGAGATAACCACACGCTCTGCGCCGCTATAGAGCTGACTGCTTAAAATGCGGTCATTGTGAAAGGCTAAAAATTATTGTGAAGTGATCAGTTTTTTCGCACCAACCAAATGAGCAAGATCTGTGTACACCCAAGAAAAAATCAAGCCCCGAAAAAACACGGGGCTTGATGTGAATCACACCTCATCAGGACTTACGTCCGCTACCAGGGCCTTGTTCACCTCCTTTGCGCCCTGCTTGAGAGGCTTTATCCCTGTCGTCGGCAAAGTTACCGCCGCGCCCACTTCCCTGTCCGCCACTGGACGACCGATCCGCGTCGGAGGATTGTCGCCCACCCGAAGCCTGGCCACCTTTCTGGCCCGACTGCGAGATTTCTTCGTTGTCGTCGGTAAAGCTGCCTTCGCGTCCTGCGCCCTGACCACCGCCGGACATACGGTCAGCATCTTTTGACTGCTGTCCGCCTGAAGCCATGCCACCTTTTTGGCCAGCCTCAGAAGCCCGTTGTGGATCGTTGGCAAAATTGCCGCTTGATGCCTCGCCGCCTTTCTTGCCGGCTTCCGAGGCTTTTTCCCGGTCATTGCCAAAGTTTCCGGGGTTGTTGTTTCCAGTGTTAGCCATTTTTGTTCACCTCATTTTCAAGGACGAGCGCGTGTGCTCGCCTTCAATTACGAGGTCATGAAAAATCGAAAGTTTGAACGAAAATGCCCCTCTCGGGACGGGCGGAATGGGCAATATAGTTCCCGGAAAATCTGCCGGGAGCGACTGGCGGCACAGTCGCCGCCGATCACCCGGCGATTGGCTTATTTTTCAAAAGAGTTCAGATTTTTATTAGCCTGTATTGGCTTTTGGATCCTGCGAATGTCGTGCATGGGAGGTCAGTCGATGACTGAACACATCATCCATTTTCATTGCCAGATCGACCAGGGAACGACCGAGCGCTTCAGGGATTGTTGTCTTGAAGCCATCGATCAAGGTGCCACGTCATTGCTGTTGAACCTGTCGACGTGTGGTGGCAGCACCAATTTCGGCTTCACGCTCTATACCTTTCTGAAGTCGTTGCCGGTGCCGCTGTGCGCGATCAATGCGGGCAACATCGAATCGATGGGCATCATCATGTTTTTAGCGGCAAGCCGACGCATCACGTCGCCGCATGCGCGCTTCCTGATTCATCCCATGAACTGGTACTTCAGTCAAAAATCGGTCGACCATCAACGCTTGCGCGAATACCTGTCGAGCCTCGACAACGACCTCGCCCGCTATGTACAGATCTTCAACCTCGAGACCGCTGAGGCAGAAACCAAACTCGATATTTTCCATTGCCTTTCAGCGGAAGAGAAAGTCATCGCAGCCCACGAATCCCTGGCTTACGGCATCGCCCATGAGATGCAGCAGATGGTCTTCGCCGACGATGTCAAACACTGGAAAGTCAGCGGTGGTTGAGGTCAGCGCGGTCAGTTAAGCCCCCCACAATCCTGTAGCAGCTGGCGAAGCCTGCGTTCGGCTGCACAGCAGTCGTAAAACCTGAACGCACGATCTATCTGATGCACCGTGTTGTCTGAATTCACGACTGCTTCGCAGCCGAACGGGGCGGTGCGACGTTTCGCTAAATCCCCTCGCCACAACGCAGCTGCTACAGGGTAGGCGTCGCTATTGAATCGCAAGGCTCTTGTGCCGTTTCCATCAGCAAATGGTCCACGACTTGAGAGAGCGCTGCAGGACCATCCTCTCCACCGCGTATGGCTCGTTTGAAGACGGTCCTCTGCCGCTCTGCACTGGTTCCGTCCCGGAGGATTCGGCGAGCTTGAGAAAAGGCGTTTTCCACCTGCATGTTCCGCGCTGCGTCGCCCAGCATCTGCTCCGCCAGGAACAGCCACTGCTCGGCAGAGAATGGCCGGTCGTAACCTTCAACGATGAACGCCGCATGGATACCAAATCGTTTAGCCCGCCAGCGATTTTCCTTGAGGATCCATTGCGACGCTTGCGAATAGGCTGACCCTGGCCGCGGTTGATCCATGGCGTAGGCGACCAGCAATCGAAACAACGAGGCAATGCACAGCGCATCGTCCAGGCGTGGGCAGGCATCGGTCATGCGCAATTCCAGGGTCGGGTAGTGCGCAGCAGGCCGCACTCCCCACCAGCATTCGCTGGCCTGTTTGATAGTGCCGGTACGGATCAACAAAGCGATATAGGCGGCGTAGGCCGCTTCATCCTCGAAGAACTCCGGTATGCCCATCCTCGGCCACTCGTCACACGCCGTCTGCCGGTAGCTCATGAAACCGCTGTCGACGCCGTCCCAAAATGGCGAGGAGCTACTGAGTGCCAGCAACAACGGCATCCACGGCAAGACTTCGTTCATCACTTGAATGCGATCCAGGTGTCGGCCAACTTCAACATGCACGTGCAAACCGGATAACAGGCTACGCCGAGCTACGCACTGATAGTCTTCGAACAGTTGAAGAAAATGATCTTGCCCGGTGGCCTGTTGCGTACGCCAGTCGGCCAGAGGATGGCTTGCGGCGCAGAGCAATCCCAGGTCAAAGGATTCGAGTGTGCACCGCAATCGATGGCGAGCCGTTACAAGGTACTCCTTTGCTTGCGCAAGGCTGGTGAAAATCGGCGAGGCCACTTCGATTTGACTCTGGAACATTTCATAAGCGAAACAATCGCCCGTCACCCGCTTGCACGCTTCAATCGACGCGCCGGGAGGCTGCTCGCACAGGCGTCGTGTGTCCAGGTCAGTGATGAAGTATTCCTCTTCAATACCGAACCTCAATGGCCTGTTCATCGAATTCATGGCAAGGCAATCCCCGAGCTGTTTTTGATGGGTCAACAGGACTCGACGCAGGTTCAGGGGCGCCGACAAGAGGCGCAAATCCAGACGAAAAAAACACTTGATTCACACGCTTCAGAAGGTCTGTTAAACACTTTGAATTTTTTTTGACGCACTCACTCCTTTGTCTATGAGCATAAGGAGGGGGTCTTATGAACCGCACTGATCTCTTCGTCATCGAGTACAAGCTCCATGGAGAGCCGAGGTCCTTCATCATCCGGGCCAAGAAAATGTGCAATGCGGATGCCTGGCATTGGGCGAGTTGTGATGCCGGATTGGCGCCTATTCCCAGGCCCGGGAAACCGCCGCTTAAAGTCGTATCCAAACCCCAGGCCGAGCGGTACGGCGTCACGGATGTGAAATGGCGCGAGTCCGCAGCGCTGGATTGGACGCAGGTTTAGACTTAACGAGGGATAAAAAACGGGAGGTCAGTTCTGGCCTCCCGTCTTTCATTCGACCTTTTACGAAGTGCCTAACCCTCGTGATAGATCGGCTGGTGAATCGGACGCTGGACGGCGCTCCCCATCCGGCCTGACCTCCGTCTGCGAATGATCAGTGGTCTTTGTCACGGTGTCGCGCACCGCCTCAAAGCCTTCCCGTGCCTGTTGCTTGACCTTGTCAGCCAGACCGGCGCTGGTCTTGCCCAGGTACCGCTGTTCAGTCGCCGTCGACGGCAAAGCCGCCCCCAGCATGGCGCCCAAGGCGATGCCAGCAGCGGCGACCACCAAGGGTTGTTCCTTGAGCAGATGGCTGAACTGATTGCTCATGACGTGGGTGCTGCGCACCAGCCGGTCGCCGACATCATGCACGGTGTGGCTGATGTTTTCGGTGGCGGCACCCAGGTTATCCGTCAGATTGGCCGCTTTGCTTTTGACCGTCTGATAACCCTCTTTGAGCGTATCGGTGGTGTGGTGCAAATGCTCGCGCGCACTGTCGATACCGTCCGCCAGGCCATCGGCCCACTCGCCAACCCTGTCCTGATCGGGAACCGTTCGATAAACCGGGGTCGGCGGACGATTCTGACTCATCATCAACCACAGCAACCCGACTGACGTCAGTACCGCTGGAACGGGGTTGTTACGAACGCTGGTGCCCAGATTGCTCAGGAACATCGTGCCATTGCTCTGCATCAAACCCAGCGCCTGATCGAACATCTGACCCGGGGTGAATTTGCTTTCCAGCGCATCAACGATATTGCCGATGCTGGCCCGCTGCGCATCGATTTCACGTTCGATGGTTTCCGGGCTTTTTTGTGATTCCAGTTCAAGTTCACGGTTCATGAGACTTTCCTCCGCAGGGCTTCCTGGTCTTTATTCAAAGCGTCCAGTGTGCGATCTGGCTTGAAGTGAGACGGCTCGAATTGTTTTTTTCCTGACTGCAACATGGCGAACCCGATGATCATCACCACCACACCCACAATCAGCGCAGCCAACCAGGGCGCCATCACGAGGCTCAGTCCGTAGACGGCAGACATCAACAAGATAATGAAGCCTGCCAGCAGTACAATCGCACCGCCCGCGACCGCGGCAATGCCGGCCTTGAGCGTCGTCAGGCTGGCTTGAAGCTCGGCTTTGGCTAATGCCAGTTCCTTGGTAAACAACGCTGGCACTTCGCGCGACAGCTGGCGTAACAAGCCGACAACCGACGCGTCATGCTCAGTGGCGGACACCGGTCTTGTACCAGGGAAATCTGAATCTTCTCTGTTCATCACAGTTCTCCTTTGAAGGCTGTCGAGCCAGGTGTGGAGGTCGTTGCGAAGTCCGAAGGACGGTCTTGTTCATTTGGTGAAGGCGGCGTGATGCCAGTGTCCGGACCGGCGCCTGGATCGGTGCGTGGTGCCACGGAAGTTTCATAGGGTCGTTGGGCGCCAAAACCGCCTGGTGGCGGCATTGAATGGCCTGCCGCCGGGTCGCCGGTGTCGGGGAATGTCGCCGCAGGGGCGCTGCCGGCTTTGAGGAAGCGCGACAGGCCAAAACCCAGCGCAACACTGCCAGCGATGAAGAGTGCGGGGTTGTTACGGGCCAGGTCGGCCGCGTCGTGCAGCAGCTGTTCGGCGCTCTTCCCACGCAGGTTGCCCGCCAGGCCGCTCATGGACTCCGCGATGTCTGACAGGTAGTCGGACATACCGAGCGTGTCTTTGCTTTCAATCTCGGAAACGAAGGATTTTGTTCCCTGCGCCAACGCCTCGATCTGGTCTGCTGCCGTGTCGCGGTATTGCCCAAACTGCGCATCGGCCTGCTGTCTTGCGTCGCCAAGCGCCTCTGTTACGTTTTCCTTCAAGTGTTGAAAATCCTGCTCCGGTGTTCCGGTGCCCTGCTGATCGGTCTGACCGTCCGTTCTGGTGTCTGAAGTATTCATGACTGCCCTCGCCTTCTAGATGAAAAAGCGGTATCGGGTTCGCCACGAAACGCCCGTAGCCCCCCTCATTGCAGAGGACGGAGCAGCGTTATGGGAGTTCCAACGAAATGATGAGCGATGCGTCGGCAAGACAGATATGAACGGCAATGGCAAATATTGATTTAAAGACTTTAATCATAAAAATAACTTATTTTTGAAAACGACAATATAAAGGCGCCACTTAAGTGACTATCAAGCGCATGATAGCCCTGACAATCCGCTCTCACCGCGACACTTACAGATAAGGAATAATTCAAACTTCCAGACAAACGGACAATAAACTTTAAAAACTTATAAAAACATAAACTTAAGCAATAATTTATTAACCCCGATAACTTTTCATAAAATATCGAAAAACTAGAAAAGACCCGCAACCCATATAAAAGTTTCAAACTTATTCGCTTAAATAAAAAACGCATATACCCCTTTGAGATATGTACATTCGATGCTAATAATCCCGGCCGGTTACTGCATCCAAACACTCAGTACATATCAACACTCCCACTGAGCACTCGGCCTCTCCCAACTCCAACTATCGCTTGCGGCCCAAGTTTCAATAGAACTTGAACTGCTGTTGTGCTGCGCACTGAAGCTGCGCAAGGAAGACACCATCATTCACCCTCATTCAAGGCTGAAAATCCTTTCGATCTTCGGTACCCGTCCGGAAGCCATCAAGATGGCGCCGTTGGTCAAGGCCCTTGCTGCAGAACCTGGCATTCATTCGCAGATATGCGTTACCGGCCAACATCAAAGCATGCTTAAACAGGTGCTGGATCTGTTCGACCTCAAGGCCGATTTCACCCTCGATGTCATGACCCCCCATCAGACGCTCAACTCGCTGACGGCGGCGCTTTACGGGGCGATTGATCCGGTTCTGGAAACGATTCGGCCGGACCGGGTGCTGGTGCATGGCGATACGACTTCGGCGATGGTGGCCGCGATGGCTGCTTTTCACCGTCGGATCCCGGTCGGTCATGTGGAAGCCGGGTTGCGAACCGGTGATATCTACAGCCCATGGCCGGAAGAAATGAACCGGCGCTGCATCGATATGGGGGCGGACATGCTCTTTGCGCCGACTCACGAATCGCGCAAAAACCTGCTCGACGAACGCCTTCAAGGTCGTTCCTTCGTGACCGGTAATACGGTGATCGACGCGTTGCAAATGACGGCGCGGCGCATTGAGCGGGACGCTGAGTTGCGTGCAAGCCTGGACCGGCAATTCCTGTTCCTGAAACCCGGCCGCAAGGTTCTGCTGGTAACCGGGCATCGTCGGGAAAACTTCGGCGAAGGCTTCCTCGATATCTGCAAGGCGCTGAGCCATTTGGCCCGACGGGCTGATATCCAGATCGTTTATCCGGTGCACTTGAATCCCAATGTCATGGGGCCGGTCACCGAGCACCTGGGCGACCTGCCCAACGTGCACCTGATCAAGCCACTTGACTACCTGGCGTTCGTGCGCCTGATGCAACGTGCGCATGTGATCCTCACCGACTCCGGTGGCGTGCAGGAAGAAGCCCCCTCCCTGGGCAAACCCGTGCTGGTCATGCGTGACGTTACCGAGCGCCCCGAAGCTGTCGCCGCGGGCACTGTGCGTCTGGTTGGCACCTCGCCCAACTCGATCATCGCTGGCGTCAATGCATTGTTCGATGACGACTTGCTGTGGCGCCGTTGCTCCCAGGCTGCCAACCCTTATGGCGATGGCAAGGCCAGTGCGCGCATCGTCGACGCCCTGATGGGTCGCCCGGTCGATGAATTCGTCGTGACACGGGGGCTTTTACCCAAGTTCCTGCACTACCCGTCCGGGGTGCCTGTTACCGAAAAATATCACCCGGCCTTCACCTGAACCGCTTCTCCCCTTATCAGCTCGAGATCTACCTGAATGAAGTCTTCCGTTGCCATCCATACGGGTGCGCTCAGCGCCCTTGCCTGTGGCGTGAGTCTGCTCGCACTCATGCCGACCTTTGCTCTGGCCGCGGACAGCCCGCTCACCCAGGCGATCAACCGGCTCAATGCCGACACGCGCCAGGAGCGTGAGGTCCGCTTGAGCGATCTGGGGATCGACGCTCCCATCATCCTCGGTTCGACCGATGCCCGCCGCGAACTGTATCTGCCGGTACCGGCGGGTGTGCCGCTGACGGATGCCACCCTGAATTTCGACGCCAGCTACCTCAATGGCGAAGGCGGCCGCAACACGCTGCTGTTGTCGCTGGACGGTTATCCGGTGCGCGCGCAAGGGCTCAGCGAACCCCAGGGCGACGCCAGCGTCACGCTCGGCGTGGATAAGAAAGCGCGAGAAAACGGCTCGTTGCGCCTCGGGGTTGCCTGGTCGTCAATCGTGTCCCGTGTGCTGTGCGAAGACGAACGCGCCATCGGCAACGTGTTGCGCATCGAACCGGACACCCGCCTCACTTACAGCTACGACGCCAGCCAGTTGCAGGACGTCGGTGCCGCCTGGACGGCATTGCCCGGCAAGCCGGGGATCATGGTCGCGCCGGGCACCTTGTCCGCCGAAAGCTACGACGCGGCCTGGCGCCTCGGTGTGGCACTGGAACGGATCGGCAAACACAGCCGCATCCTGCCCTTCCCCGCCGTGCAGGACAGCGTTGACCTGACCGGCCTGCGCATTCCGGCCGAACTGCAAATGATTCCAGCCTTCGCCAGCCTCAACGTTAAAGGCCCGCACGTTCTGGCGAACCCGGCAGAAATCGGCGCCCTGTTGATGTTGGGACAGACGCCGAACGTCCAGGCGGATCTGGCCGTCAACGATCCGCAACTGCTCAAAGCCGTCAACCAATCCCTGGACGCGTTGCAGAGCCAGGTTCAAGGCCTGGACGCAACGGCAGCCCGCGCCTTTACGCAATGGCGTGAGCGGCATATCAATGCAGGCCTGGCCGCCACCGGCACGGACAACGTGCGCCTCGCATTGCTGGGCACCCGCCCGGTGCTGATGATCGCGCCACAAGCGACCGGCAAGGCGCTGGCCTTGTTCAGTTCAGCCTGGAACACATTGGCACGCAGCCGCCAATTGACCGTCAGCGAAGCACAAATGCCCTTGAGCGCCGACGGCCGCGTGGCCTTGTCGCGCCTGGGTGGAAACGCCGGCGCCATTGACGTGCTGGCCAAATCCGACTGGAGCACCTCGTTCCCGCTGGGCAGCGTCGCCTACGACGGTCGTTTGCCGGTGAAGGCCGTGATCGATGTGTCTGCCGCCCCTGGCGCCTCGGATACCGCGCCGGTGGCCTCGCTGTTTCTCAACGATTACCTGATCGGCGCGCAACAGCTGGTGGCCGACGGTGAGAAGCAACGCATCGAAGCGCGAATCCCGCGGTACGCCCTGGGTTCGAAAAACGTGCTGCGCGTCTCTTTCCAGCGTCAGCCGGTCAGCGACCGTTGCCTGGAAACACCACAGGCCTTCCCGGTCTCAGTGCTGCCGACCAGCCACATCGTGCTGGAAAAAACCGCGTTGGATGATGACTTCTCCGGCATGGCTGCGCGCTTTGCCATGGACGCGCAAATCCTCGTGCCGCAGGCCTACCTTGAGCAACCGGCGAGCAGTTTGCCGCAAGTGATTTCGGTCGCTGATGCCACCGGCGTTTCACCGTTGCGTGCGCACTTGAGCGTCAGCGCCGACTCCAAGGTTTCGGCCACGCCGGACAAAGCCTTCCTGGCGTTCGAGCTGCCGATCAAGGACAGCAAAGAGTCGGTGCAGGTCGATGAGCAGGGTCGCCTGCGCATCAATCACAAGGATCAGGTGCTGCTGGACGTCCATCCCCTCAATCATCTGGCCTCGCTGCAAGTGGTGGATGCTGGCGGCCAGCACGGTCTGGTCTATCACGCCCTGGGCAACGACGCGCCCCGCTTCGCCAGGCAGATTCTGCTGACCCGCGGCGACGTGGCCATCCTCGGTGATAACGGCGTGCTGTCCACCTTCGATGCCAAGGATCCAAGTGGCAGCCAACTGATCGACAACGACGAACCCAAGAGCCTGGACGCCTGGCGCACGCCGTCGCTGTTGTGGCTGATTCCGGGTGGAATCCTGTTGGTCCTCATCCTGATGCTGGCTGGCCGTAACGCCCGTCGCAATCGCCAGTAACGGAAGCCCTCGATGACGTCGCTCTATTGGCCCTATTGGCTGGCCCACTACTACAGCTTCCTGGAGATCGCGACCATCGTGGTCGCGGTGCTGATCCTGATTTCCAGCCTGGACGACCTGTTTATTGACCTGTGGTACTGGTCTCGCCGCCTGTTCCGCAAGTTCACTGCGGACCGCAGGTACCGGCCGCTGACCGCCGAACAGTTGATGGCCCGGGATGAACAGCCTCTGGCAATCATGGTCCCGGCCTGGCTGGAATATGACGTCATCGCCCCGATGATCGAAAACATGGTCTCGACCCTCGATTACCAGAACTATGTGGTCTTCGTCGGCACCTACATCAACGACCAGCGCACCATCGATGAAGTGGAACGCATGCGTCGGCGTTACAAGCAGCTGCATCGCGTGGAAGTCCCGCATGCCGGGCCAACCTGCAAGGCCGACTGCCTGAACTGGGTGATCCAGGCCATCTTCCTGCACGAAAAAACCCACGGCATGACCTTCGCTGGCGTCGTGTTGCACGACAGCGAGGACGTGCTGCACCCGCTGGAGTTGCGCCTGTTCAACTACTTGCTGCCGCGCAAGGACATGATCCAGTTGCCCGTGGTTTCGCTGGAGCGCAACTGGTACGAATGGGTGGCCGGCACTTACATGGACGAATTCGCCGAATGGCATGGCAAGGATCTGGTGGTGCGTGAAAGCATGACCGACACGGTGCCATCGGCCGGAGTCGGTACCTGTTTCTCCCATCGTGCCTTGCGAGTACTGGCCGGGGAAACCCAGAACCAGCCGTTCAACACGGACAGCCTCACCGAGGACTATGACGTCGGCGCACGCCTGGCCAACGTGGGCATGAACGCAATCTTCGTACGCTTCCCGGTGCAGTTTCGCGTGCTGCGCAAATCATGGTTTCGCAAGCCTTACGAATCGACCCTGAAGATGCCGTTGTGCGTTCGCGAATTCTTTCCCGACACCTTTCGCACTGCGTTTCGCCAGAAAGCCCGCTGGACACTGGGCATTGGCCTGCAAGGCTGGGAGCAAATGGGCTGGAGCGGCTCACTGGCCAATCGATACCTGCTGTTCCGTGACCGCAAAGGCATAGTGACGGCGTTCGTCAGCATCATCGCCTACGTGATTCTCTTGCAGTTGCTGGGCCTGATTATCCTGCGCCAGAGTGGCCTGTGGGATGTGAGCTTCCCGACCCCGTTTGAAACCAGTGGCGTGATCAAATACTTGCTGCTGGCCAACGGTATCGCGCTGGCCTGGCGCATCGCACACCGCTGCTATTTCACCACCGTGCTGTACGGCTGGCAGCATGGTTTGCTGTCCATTCCGCGGATGGTCGTGGGCAACTTTGTCAACTTCATGGCCGCCTCACGGGCCTGGCGCATGTTCCTGGTCGGCAAGGTGCTGAACCGCAAGCTGGTGTGGGACAAGACCATGCACGACTTCCCGTCCACCGACCTGGTTGCCTTCGCACCGCGCAAATTGGGCAGCGTATTGCTGTCGTGGCAGGCGATCAACGAAACCGACCTGCAAAGCGCCCTCGCCGAACAGAAAACCCGGCACATGCCATTGGGGCGGATATTGCTCAGTAACGGCTGGCTGGATGACGAGACACTGGCTGAAGCCATTGCCTTTCAGAACGACCTGCCGCGCGTGTTCAATGTGGCGGCCATGGCTCAGGATTCCACCCAGGCCCTGGACGATGAATTCGCCCTGCGCTGGCGCGTAGTGCCGCTTGGCTTGAATGCCGACGGCCGCGCGCAAGTCGCGGTGGCCAGTCCACTGACGGCTGAAGGCCTGCAACAGATCAGCGATGAACTGGGCACCGAGCCGCTGCAACTGATTGCCCGGGAAAGCGAAATCGTCGCGCAGTTGCGTCAACAGAACGTGCGTGAAGGCCAATCGGTGCCGGATGCGCGAGCGCCACTGTTGGGTGACCTGCTGATCGAAATGGGGCTACTGGATCGCGACGTGTTCAGTCGCGCCATGTTGCAGTACCGCCCACAGCATCACGGACGCATCGGCGACTATCTGGTCGACAGCGGCGTGTTGCCCCGCTCCACCATCGAAAAGGCCGTGGCCCGTCAGCACAGCCACTACCCTGAGGAACTTCCGGCATGAACCGTCCCTTCCTGACCCTAATGGCCACGGGACTGTGCCTGATACCCGCCGTTGCGCCTGCCGAGACGCTGCCATTGCCGTTGACCGGCCCGGCCTATGTCACGGCCAACGAGGCCTATAGCGCTTACGAACGCAAAGACTACGACCTGGCCATTGCCAAGGCCCGCGAGGCGTTGCGTCAGCGGGCCGATATCACCCGTTTGAACACGCTGATTACCTTGGCCCAGCGCGACAAGGATCTGCGGGATCATCCCAAACGCTACCCACAGTCGCGCCAAGCCCCGGGCTTCGGCGCCGCGGCAAAGGCGTTCAAGGCCTATGATCGCGATGACTTCGGCGCGGCTGCCCAGGCGGCACGCAGCGCTGTCGCCCAGGCGCCGAAACGCATGGATTATCGGCTGCTGCTAATCGAGTCCTTGCAGCGTCAACAGCATCTGCAAGAAGCGGATCAGGCCACCACCCAGGCACTGGCGATGTTCCCGGACGACGAGACTTTGCTGCTGCGCCGTGAAGCGATTCGTCGTCAACTGGCGGCGCCGCTGGCGGTACAGGGGTATCACGCCCTGGAGCAAGGCAATGTGACCTTGGCCGTTGACCAGGCCAGGAAAGCCGTCGCCTGGGCGCCCGAGATCAGTGCCAATCAGCAACTGCTGATCAGTGCGCTGCTGGCTGGCAAGGATTACCACGGCGCCGAACAGGCTGCGTCGGCTGCATTGGCACAGAACGATGGGGACATTGCGCCGTGGATTTTGCGCAGCTACGCCCTCGACCGCCAGGGCAAAACCCGGTTAGCCCAGGCTGACCTGAATCACGCGCTGGCCGTCGATGGCCTGCCGAAAGCGGAAACCCGCCACATTCGGTTTTTCGCCGCCGACACCGCGTTGGCCCATGGCGAGCCGCAGCAGGCGCTCGATCATTTGCAGCCACTGACCGACGATGACAGCGGCGAACTGGCCCGCCGACGGACTGCCGCGCGAATGGCGTTGCGGCAGAAAAACAACGGCTTGAACGCTGTCGCCCTCTTTCCGGCACCCGCATTGAACTGTCAGGAAAGTGCCTTCGGCCTGGTCTGCAATATCTGGCCGGGCAACCGGCGCGACGGGGGAACCGACATGGCCTCCCAGGCCTACGCGGCGTTGGCCCGCAAGGCCCCCGAGACGGCAGTTGCCCTGGCGAAGGTAGCCATTGATCGCGCACCGGAAAATCCGGCCTACCGACGTCTGTTGGTCAGCGCCCTGAGTGAGCAGAAACGCTTCCCCGAAGCCATCACCGCAGCCAACGACGGCCTCAAGCTCAATGCCGATGACGCGCAACTGTTGGCCCAGCGTGGTCGTCTGCGTCAGCAATCGGGGGACGATGCCGGGGCTCGCAAGGACTTTACCCAGGCCTTGGCACTGGGCAGCCTGCCCGCTTATGAGGAGGCCAGCCTGTATGCGGCGATCGGTCAGCGCCGAACTGCGCGCGAGCGATTGCAGCAAGCACGGGCAACGGGCGAACTGGAATCGATGAGCGATCTGCAGATCGCCTACCTGTCCGTCCAGGCGGGTGATGACGACGGCGCCCACACGTCGTTCCGCAACGCCGATGCCGATAACCGGCTCACGCCGACGGCAACGCAGGACGCGGCGTATACCGCAATGCGGGTCAATGACGACGAGCAAGCCGTCAGCTACTTCAAGCGTGTCATCGACGCACAAGCCTCCGGCGAACGGGACATGTCGGCGCAGCAGTTGTTCGATACCCGCCGCGCAGTGGCCGATGTTTCGCGCGCCTGGGGCTTGACCAGCACCACCAGTTATCGCGGCAACAATTCCAGCAGTGGCCTGAGTTCAGCCCCCAGCGGCGGCAGTAGCAATGACAGCTTGCAGAACAGCACCGAACTGTCCTGGCGTCCCTTGGGCTATCGCAACGCCCGTTTTGTCGAACTCTACGGACGCGTCACCGACACGCTGTGGAGCAAGAACGGCGACTCGGATACTGGTTTCGATGCGCTGCAAGGCGCTGTCGGCGTACGGGTCAAACCGTTCACCTCGCTGAATGTGATGGCCGCGGTCGAACGCACGTTCCCGTTGGGATCGTCGGACATTGACGGTGATTGGCTGGTGCGCCTGGGCTACGGTTCAAGCATCGGCACCGATCTGCGGGTCGATGCCTCCAGCTGGTGGACCTCGCAGTTGTTCGCCGAGGCCGGGCACTACATCAACGACTCGCGAGACTATTTCAACAGCGAATGGCAGGTGGGTCGCAGCTACGCGATTGGTGGAGCAGGCTCGCGCTGGGTGAGTTTCCCGCATGTCGTGGCGGCGTTCGACTACGACTCCAAAATGAACAGTGGGACCGATGCCGATGGCAGCACCGACTCATCATCCGGCAAGGCCGGTGGCGTGGGTGTCGGTAATAACGTTCGCTACTGGTTCCGCGAGGATGCCTACAACGCTCCCCGCTCCTACGTGGATTTTTCCTTGCAGTATCGCGTGAAGGTGCTGGGTGACGATCGCGCTCAAGGCGTGTTCGGGCGCCTGACTTATTCCTATTGAAAGGCCCTGCCGTGAAAGTCTTTAACTACAACGTCAGTCGCGCGGCTGTTGCTGCGCTCCTGTTTGCCGTCACGCTTGCCGCAACGACCGGCGTGCTCTACGTGACGCGCACCCAGGCTGTCGAACCGGGGATTGTCGGCATCGTCTGGCAGCCGGACAACCAGACCGTCGGCATCAACGGGCACTGGGAAAAACTCGGGGCTCGTGAGTTGCTGGTGCAGTGGACTGTGGTCGACGATCAGGCCTTCATTCCCGGTACCGGCTTGCCCGACGTGCCGGTGCTACCCGATTGGGCGCGCATCGCCAAGGCGCCCTGGGCGCAGGATGTCATCCTTGGGCTGGCGGGTTATTTCAGCGAAAACCGTTCACGGGACAACATCGAGCAACTGGCTGCTGTCTCGGAACGCATCGCCAAACTGCCCACGCCGTTAAACGTCACCGGCTGGTATTTCCCCGTCGAAGTCGACCCGAGCTGGACCCGTGCCAAAGAGCTGCCCGCCCTGCTGGCCAAATTACCGCGACCGTTATGGATCAGTGTTTATGACGGCGCCAATATCGGCCCGGTCGCCACGGCCGAATGGCTCAAACGCTGGCTGCCGGATGACATCGGCGTGTTCTTCCAGGACGGCGTCGGTGTCTACGCCCGCAGCGCGCCGATCGCCAGAACCTACGCCGACGCCTTGCGCCAACGTCTGGGTGAAAAACGTGTGCGCATCATCGTCGAAGCCTTCCGCCCGAGTTTCGGTGGCGGCTTCCGCTCCGCCACGGCCGCCGAGCTCAAGACCCAATTGGCGGCCTATGACGGTTACCCGCTCTACCTGTTCGACGGACCGCACTACGTGACCGATGAGTTGGTGGAGCAACTGGTGCGCTAATACCCATCGCCTCAATGGCACCGAAACATCCAGAAATTGTCGCACTTTAAACAGCGCTAAATGTCTCGCGCGAAGATTGAATGCGGAGATTTAATCATGAGCACAACACGGCGACCAAGCCTATGACCTTGGAGTGAAAGTCATTCATATCGCCGAATACGATTCTCAGTGTACTGATCGCCGTAAAGAAATCGGAGAGTTCGTAAACACATGGTCAGTGGAAGGCTTCATCCCCGGAGGCATGCCAGCCCGCTGAACTTGGCTGGGGCAGCCATGAGTTTCCGGAGCACAGCATCAGCCGGACGACCCTTGGCAATTTCGCAATTTTCGAGCCGGCTGGTGAATGCATGAAAGAACTTCAAGATCGGTTTCGACGATGAAGGGTCGGTCATGGATCTCATTTTTCCTGGCACTTCAGCGGGTGTCCCTTACCCGGAATAGAAATGTCAGCGGCACGCGAATTGTTCCTGGCGCGTGATCTGGAGCGCTACCACCTCGATTGAGATAATCGCCTGAAGCCGTCATCGCCCCGGTCGCAATAGATCCCGCTGCTCCAAATCGTATTTGAACGTCTCTCCTTCATCGTCCTGGGGCATTACTTGCTCTGTTCAGCCTTACCTTCTTGCATCTGCACCGATGATTTGGTGCCGTCGGTATTTTGCTTGGTTGTATTTTTTGAGCTATCGAAGCAACCCTGCAGCAGAAACAGGCTGCCGAGGGTAAGGCACACGTATAGTTTTTTCATGGCTGTCTCCTGCTTTGGTAAATTTCAAAAAACCTTCAACGCTGTCGACAAACGGACAAGGTTTTATCCTTTGCTGTGTTCCTGCGAGGTTGGCCCTTCCTTGATTCCGCGCGGCCCTGCAACACCCCAAACGATCAATCCAATCACTGGAAAGAGGATGAGGCCGATAGCCCAAGCCGCTTTCACCCCCACCGTTTTGTCGCTGCGAAACACACTGATGATGGCCCAAAGGTCAACGAGCAGAATGAACACCGCGACAGCGATTGAAAAATAGCTGATAGCTTCAGACATGGTTTTGCCCTCCTGCGATTACTACTGATTAGGTCTCAGCCGAAGACAGGGGTTCAACCCAGGTTTTGCCTCGAAAGGGATGTCACTTGACGCTTCAGACCGTTAGGTGGGACAACGTGCGTGGCCCGGATGCAAGCGTTGGGTTCAACAGGAATCAAGGAAGACTCATTTGAAAACCCTACTGTGTTTGCTGATCGCCAGCGGCGTCGGCACCGCGCTGCAATATGCCGGTCTCCCCCATGGCCTGTTGCTTGGTTCAATACTCGCCACTGCGTTGATCGCCAGTAACCGTCCTGACCCATCACCTGGTGCGCATGGTCGTGCTGCACTTTGCGCCGGCGTTGGCGTGAAGACGTTTGATCGCCGGAAGGACTAAGCCGGAGAGATCGTGGCCAGGGCACCAATCAGAATGGTCAACACCAGAAATCCACCCAGGAAAATCGCCATCTTGCCCATTGGGCCTCCTACATTATGAGTTTGCGGTGCAGCGTTCGCTGCGAGTGCGGAGCGTGCCGTTATTGTGAGGCGGCGGCTGTGTGCGTTACAGATGCAGATAGCGCAGGAAAATACGGATCAGAACACCGAGTTGGGGCTGGATCGCCTTTAAACATCAATTGCGCCAGGATCTTTGTATGCCGCTGAGTTTTCAAAAAATGCACGCCAATGGCGATGACTTCGTTGTAGTGGACTCACGAAACGCGGCCAACCCAATGACAAGTGCCCTCGCTCGGCGAATGGGTGATCGCAACCGAGGCGTCGGATTCAATCAACTTGCGGTGGTGCTCGATTGCGATGATGCCGATGCGCGTTTGATGTTTTGGAATGCTGATGGCTCCACACTGGATGTTTGTGGCAGTGCCACGCGGGGCGTCGCGCATATGCTGATGCGCGAATCGAACAGCACTTCGATAGCGCTCCGAACCAACCGTGGTCTACTCACTTGCGAACGAACTTCAACCGGCGCAACTTCCGTCAACATGGGAGAGCCGCTTTTCAGCTGGTCGGATATTCCCCTGGCTCTGGAACTGGACACTGCTGTTTTGCCACTTACCGGTGACCCAACAGCTTGCAGCATGGGAAATCCGCACTGCACCTATTTCGTGGAGGATCTAACAGCCATCGATATAGCGACCATCGGCCCGACAATTGAAACCAACCCCCTGTTTCCACTCAGGACGAACGTGCATTTCGTCCAGATCATCGACCGAAAACACATTCGGTTGCGCATTTGGGAGCGCTGGGGTGGCATTCCGCTCGGTTCAGGTTCCTGCTCTTGTGGTGCCGCTGTTAACGGAATTCGTCGTGGCTTGTTAGATAACTCCGTGGAGGTTGAATGTGATGGCGGAACCGTAACGGTTCAATGGGATGGCGTGGGACCTGTGTTTCTCATCGGACCGGTCGAGGCGACTTTTTCGGGAGTATTCATGGATGGTTTATTGCACGTTTTATAGCTGCTTTATCGTGATTCGGAGGAGCTGATCATGACAACTGAAAGCGCTGCTTTGGCCATTTCTGGAACTACGAACTCAAAAAACGCCACCGCTTGTCAGCTTCTTAGCACCTTCCCTTTCCCGCTTTTTCCAACGCTGTACATCCCCTCACACGGCAGGCTCATCTGATGAACAGGACAATTGCTGCAATCACTATCGCGGGCCTGTTCGCCTGCCCGCTTTTCTCACTTGCGACCGAAAAGGTCACTGAAGATGCTGCTGTGCCACCTGCCGCGCTCCCCGGAATCAATCAGACCCAGGGCACTGAATCCAAAGAGGAAAAGGCCGACAAAAAAGGTGAGGAAGCTTCGGGTTCAAACTCCGGCGCCGACCCGGAAGCGATGGAAAAAGATGCGGCCACCTCTAGCGATTCGGAGGACATTGAGCAAAAACCAACGCAGTAGCGTTATGACGGATGCGAAGTCTCCATTAATCGCTATTGTTACAGCGCGCGTCAGGCCCGCCACGGTGGAAGAGCCCCTTCGAAAAGAGAAAAGGCTCGATGCATGAAACTGTTGAAGCGAGCGGCATCGCGCCGCAGCCCTGCCTGTTGACCACCAATCAGGCACATATGGGCCACAAGCCCGATCACTTCTGCTTCGCCTGGCAGATGGACCAAGCGGCGGCAAGTTCGTATCGCGAAGTCCAGACGTCTTGTATCCACACGCTGCTGAAACTCGCCTACCAACGGATCGTGCAGCGACCAGGCTCGGATGGCAACTTCCCGCCCAGGTTGTTTCTCAGCGGCAATATTCAAGTAGCGTTTCAAGGTTTCGCCCGCACTACGACCCTGCGCCGCAAAAGCGAGCATGCGCTCCGTGTAGTCTTCTTCCCAAGCGGCCAGCAAGGTGCGGACAAAGTCTTCGCGATTGCGGAAATGGTGATAGAACGATCCGCGGGTCACATTCAATCGGCGCGATAGGCTCTCGGCCGAAACGCCAACATGCCCTATTTGGTCGAGGGCCTCAAAACCAGCCGCGATCCAATGGTTACGAGTTAGTGTGCTCACCAGTTTTTTCGCTCCATATTTAGCGCCATACAGACTGTGTATGGTGCGCAACCGATTGATACGCTGCGAACACCAGCAAAGATGGCCGTTGCGTTTTGCACGCCGCACTTTTCATGGAGCTCGCCTTGAAAAAAATCGTTCTGGTTGCTTTCGACCAATTCACTGATATCGACCTGTTCCTGATGTGGGACATCTTAGGCCGTAACACTGAGGACTGGCACGTCCGAATATTGGGTTCCAACGCTATCGTGCGATCGGCGCACGGCTTGCCTGTTTCGGTGCACGGTCCGCTTTCCGAGGCCAATAGTGCTGACGCGGTATTGTTCGTCAGCGGCAAGGAAGGGATACCCGCTGCACTTGCCGCCCCGGATTTCCTGCCGTCGTTTGAACTTGACTCCAGGCGCCAGCGAATCGGCTCCATATGCGCCGGAGCGTTCATTCTCGAGCGGCTTGGGCTGCTCAACGGCCAAGCCACTACACACCCGGATGCACGATCGGGATTACAAGCTCTGGGACTTGAGTCCGTGAATCAGCCTCTTGTATGCCAGGGAAACGTTGCAACCGCTGGCGGATGCCTTTCGGCGCTCTATCTGGTGGGATGGCTGGTTGAATCCTGGTTCGATGCCGACAAGCGCCGGGCGACGTTGCTCCCTGTTCTGCCAACTGGGCAGCAAGCGCTCTATGATGCTTTGATCGGACTCAGTATCCGACAAGGAGAAGTTGGTGCCTCGTGCCGGACAGCCTAAGCAGGAAACGCGACATGGCATGTCGTCCAATCAGTAGTTGGAACTCAGGAGAGATCACCGATGCCCCGAGAATTTGAGCTCATTAAGTCCGTGCCAGTCCCCTCGAGGTCCGGCATCACCCACCTTTACAAGTCGATGAACCTGGCGGACGCTTTTGCGATTCGGCTGCCTGCGGGCACATCCGGCAATCCAGATTTGCTTGCTCGATTCATCCTTTCCCACCAGCCATCCTGGATCGGATGGCTCATGAAAGTCCGGGACACTATCGTTGCCTGTTTTGGTCTCAAGACAGCCAGACAGTTGGCATCACTTGCCAATCGGGTTGGAATCTTCAAGGTCTACAGCACGAACCACACTGAAATCGTGTTGGGAGAGGATGACAAGCACCTCGACTTCCGGATATCGATCCTGTGTTCTGGAGAGGCAGAGCCAGAAGGCAGTCGCCAACTCGTTTTTTCAACCGTGGTCCACTGCCACAACCGCTTAGGCCGGGCCTACATCTTTGTTATTGCCCCCTTTCACCGCATGGTTGTTAAGGCCAGTCTCCTTCGTGCAGCGCGAATTGGTTGGCCACTGGCTACCTGCCCCCAAGGCTGAGAGCGCTGACCCATCACGCACAAAAAAGCCCACTGACCGTCACCGGTTCAGTGGGCTTTTGATCAGGCCTCTAGTTACAGAGCCATATCCGTCGCAGCATTAGCCTTCGGCGCCTTGGCCGGAGCAGCCGGAGCAGCCGCCGGAGCCGCCATCTGACCAATCGCCGGCGGCGGAGTCAGCTGCAACACCTTGGCGGTGTAAGCCCACTCTTCAGCCACTTTCGCAGGGTTGCCATTCAACTGAGTGCCATAGCTCGGCACGATCTGGTGCAGCTTTTCCTGCCAGGCAGGCGATGCAACCTTGTCCTTGAACACCTTCTGCAGCACGGTCAGCATGATCGGTGCGGCAGTCGATGCACCCGGCGATGCGCCCAGCAGACCAGCGATGGTGCCGTCTTGCGAGGCAACGATCTCGGTACCCAGCTTCAGCACGCCACCGGCGGCTTCATCACGCTTGATGATCTGCACGCGTTGGCCGGCTTGCCACAGGCGCCAGTCTTCGGCTTTGGCGTTCGGGAAGTATTCTTTCAGGGCGTTGAGGCGGTCTTCATCAGACAGCATCAGTTGGCCAGCAAGGTACTCGACCAGCGGGTACTCCTTGATGCCGACCTTGGTCATTGGCCACACGTTGTGCGTGGTGGTAGTGGTCAGCAGGTCCAGGTACGAGCCTTCTTTCAGGAACTTGGTGCTGAAAGTCGCGAATGGGCCAAACAGGATGACGCGCTTGCCGTCCAGGACACGGGTGTCCAGGTGCGGAACCGACATTGGCGGTGCGCCAACAGAGGCTTTGCCGTAGGCCTTGGCCAGGTGTTGCTCGGCCAGGGTCGGGTTCTCGGTCACGAGGAACGAGCCGCCTACCGGGAAGCCTGCGTATTCCTTGGCTTCAGGAATGCCGGACTTCTGCAGTAGGTGCAGTGCACCGCCGCCCGCGCCGATGAACACGAACTTGGCGTCGGTTTCGGTTTTGCTGCCGTCTTTGAGGTTTTTGTAGCTGACGCGCCAGGTGCCGTCTTCGTTCTTGGTGATGTCTTGCACTTCGCTAGACAGTTTCAAGTCGAACTTTGGCGTGGTTTGCAGGTGCGCAACGAACTGGCGGGTGATCTCGCCGAAGTTGACGTCGGTCCCGATAGGAGACCAGGTGGCCGCGACTTTCTGGTTCGGGTCACGCCCTTCCATCATCAGCGGAACCCACTTCTTGATCACAGCCGGGTCTTCGGAATACTGCATGCCAGCGAACAGCGGGCTCGCTTGCAGGGCTTCGTAGCGCTTTTTCAGGAACTTGATGTTGTCATCGCCCCACACGAAGCTCATGTGCGGCGTGGAGTTGATGAACGAACGCGGATTCTTCAGCACGCCTTGCTGAACCTGCCAGGCCCAGAACTGACGGGAGATCTGGAAGGCTTCGTTGATTTCAACGGCTTTCGGGATCTGAACGTTGCCTTTATCGTCTTCCGGGGTGTAGTTCAACTCGGCCAGGGCGGAGTGACCGGTACCGGCGTTGTTCCAGCCATTGGAGCTTTCCAGGGCGACGCCGTCGAGGCGCTCGATCATTTCCATCGAAGTGCCAGGTTCCAGCTCATTGAGCCAGACACCGAGGGTCGCGCTCATGATGCCGCCGCCGATGAGCAGCACATCGACTTTCTTTGCCTCTTCCGCGTGAACGGACGTGATCCCCATCGACAAAGCCAGCCCCAGCAGGGCCGTGTTCATTTTTTTAAACATGTGTAGCACCTTTGATAAAACGCCATCCGCCCTTCCATCCCCATGCTTGAGGCCCCGGTTCACGGCATGCAGGCAGCATGCAGTGGGTTGCGCTCCCACAAGGATTGGAGGGTGGGCACACAAGGCCGACGTGTCTCCATCGACCTCAGTTTATATGTCCCTACTGAACTGACTTCTTATCGTTATTGGCTTCAGCTACTTGAGCGACAGTGATTCTGTTGGCGCGTCTCAAGGACACGCAAACTGAATAGGTCAAAGCAAGTTGGGGCGAAGAATATCACGACACGGCAAACCCGCGCGTCTGTTCCCGACTTGATAGTCTGCCCCGGCCACTATACTCATCGTGCTTTTCTCGATGAGCCGGTGAGGAGATGTCATGAGCGACAAGGTTGATCTGCGCAAATATTCCTCCCAAGTGGTCGACGGCGTAGAACGCACGCCCGGCCGCGCGATGCTGCGGGCCGTGGGTTTCACGGACGAAGATTTCAAGAAACCGCAGATCGGCATCGCCTCGACCTGGGCGATGGTCACGCCCTGCAACATGCACATCGACAAGCTGGCCATTGAAGCCGAAAAAGGCGCGAATGCCGCTGGGGCCAAGGGCGTCATTTTCAACACCATCACCATTTCCGACGGCATCGCCAACGGCACCGAGGGCATGAAATATTCGCTGGTATCGCGTGAAGTGATCGCCGATTCCATTGAAGTCGTGGCCGGCTGCGAAGGCTTTGACGGCCTGGTCACCGTGGGCGGATGTGACAAGAACATGCCGGGGTGCCTGATCGGTATGGCGCGGCTGAATCGCCCTTCCATCTTCGTCTATGGCGGCACCATCCGGCCGGGCGCCGGCCACACCGATATCATCTCCGTGTTCGAGGCCGTGGGTCAGCACGCGCGGGGCGATATCAGCGAGATTCAAGTCAAGCACATCGAGGAAGTGGCGATTCCGGGCCCCGGCTCCTGCGGCGGCATGTACACGGCCAACACCATGGCGTCCGCGATTGAGGCGCTGGGCATGAGCCTGCCCGGTTCCAGCTCTCAGGACGCCGTTGGCAGCGACAAGGCGTCGGACAGTTTCCGCGCTGGCCAGCAGGTCATGGAGCTGCTCAAGCGAGACATCAAACCGCGGGACATCATGACCCGCAAGGCGTTTGAAAATGCCATTCGAGTGGTGATCGCCCTCGCCGGCTCGACCAATGCCGTGCTGCACCTTCTGGCGATGGCGCATGCCGTGGATGTCGAGCTGACGCTGGATGATTTCGTCGAGCTGGGCAAGGTGTCACCGGTGGTGGCCGATCTGCGTCCCAGCGGCCAATACATGATGAGCGAACTGGTGGCCATCGGCGGCATCCAGCCGCTGATGAAGCGCATGCTCGCCGCCGGCATGCTGCATGGCGATGCACTGACGGTCACCGGCAAAACCCTGGCCGAAAACCTGGAAAACGTGCCCGATTACCCCGCAGGCCAGGACGTGATCCTGCCCTTCGACCAACCGATCAAAAAAGACTCCCATTTGGTGGTGTTGCGCGGCAACCTTTCGCCAACCGGCGCCGTGGCCAAGATCACCGGCAAGGAAGGCCTGCGCTTTGAAGGCACGGCGCGGGTCTACCACGGAGAGGAAGGTGCGCTGGCCGGCATCCTCAACGGTGAAGTCAAGGCCGGCGATGTGATCGTGATCCGCTACGAAGGCCCCAAGGGCGGGCCCGGCATGCGCGAAATGCTTTCGCCGACGTCAGCGGTCATGGGCAAGGGACTGGGCAAGGACGTTGCGCTCATCACCGACGGTCGTTTCTCCGGCGGTTCACACGGGTTCGTGGTGGGCCATATCACGCCCGAAGCCTTTGACGGCGGGCCGATCGCGCTGATTGAAGACGGCGACAAGATCACCATCGACGCCGAAACACGGCAGATTACGGTCGATGTTTCAGACGCCGAACTGGCCGAGCGCAAAACCCGCTGGGTGCGCCCGGAACCCAAGTACAAACGCGGTGTGCTGGCCAAATACGCGAAGACCGTGTCCAGCGCCTCGGAAGGCGCCGTAACGGACAAATACCTCTAGGTGTTCAGGAATGGCCTGGCGGTTACCCTGCCGCCAGTCCCTTCCCGGCCCGCTCCAGATTGCGCCACAACCAAACCGGCAGAACATCAGGGTCAAGGCTGTCGATCAGGTTCTTCAATGCCAACCCCAACTCCGTATCGCCCTCAATCACCAAACGCCGGCGAAAGAACAACGTGTCCGGATCTTCCTGACGGCTCGCCAGCAATAAAAACTCGCGCCAGTTACCGCTGATCGTCACATGCGCCGTGGCGTGTTCGGCAATTCGCAACCCGTCACGAGTCAACGTCAGGAACCACGACAACCCCAGGTCCGGGATCCGCAAGCACAACCAACGCCCGCGCAAAACCTCAAACTCGCCATCGCGTAACGGCCCGGCGAGGCAGCGATTGAGCGCCTGTTGCAACGCCAGGCGCTGCACGGCAAAAGGCACCCGGCGCACCAACGGCAACAACCGGTCGGCGCCTTTCAGCAGCCATTTCTTTCGATTCAACACAGGCCAACCTCCTCGACACGCAACATACCGGCCTGGCCATGCCAGTAACCGTTGCAACCGTCGACGAACAACGGCGGTGTCTCGCCCAGACGAACCCGTTGATAGGCCGCGATCACCTCGGCCATGCCCTGAGCGCGGGGGCTCAGACGCAACAGATCGGCGCCACAGGCCACCAGCCCGGAGTAATCCGCCAGCAGATTGGTCACCTCCGCTGACATCGTTTGAATACCGTTGATGGTGAACAACGCCTGCCCTTCCTGACTGGTCAGCGGCAAGCCATCGGGGTAGTTGAGGCAGCAAAACCGGCAGTCGTCCTTGGGCAGGTTTTCCGCCCGTGCGGTGAAGCAGCGAGCGGAATAGGCCAACGGCAAATGCCCATAGGCAAAGATCTCGACTTCCGGCACCTCACGGCCCAGTTCGCGCACTTGCTCGAGCACATCGCCAATCAGCGCCGCGGAGCATTCCACCGGCGGCACCCACCGGGTCATCCCGCAGTCCAGCAGTTGCGCGAGGGTATGACCGTTGTACACATTCAGCGCCGGACCACCCACGAACGGCAATTTGCGCCCGGCCAGAAACTGCACCGCGCCCATGTCGTTGGCCTCCACCAGCAATTGGCCGTTGTCGCACAGCCGCCGCAGGCTGGACAGTTCGGACGCCGCTTCGATCAGCGTCAGGCTGGAGATCACCAACTGCGCCTGGCTGCATTCCTGCAACTCGCGCCCCAGCCCTAGCCATTGATCCAGCGAAAAGGCCCGGCGTTTCGAACACACGGTTTCGCCCAGGTAGATCACGTCCAGCGGCAAGGCCGACATTTCGGCGTAAAAGTTGCTGAGTTGCTCTTTATCCCAATAAAACAGGACCGGTCCAAGGCTGAGTTTCATGTCGCCTCCCTCATTGCCATGATCGATGGTAAGCACCCAGGGTGGTCTGGCTGCCTTCGGACAAACCGGCCAGCACCTTGCGCCATTCCTCCTTGACCCGAAAACTGCCCGGCGAGCCACGATGGGCATCCAGTGCCGCACGCCAGACGCGGGTGACTTGTTCGACATAGGCCGGGCTGCGTTGCCGGCCTTCGATTTTGACCGCCTCGACGCCGATGGCCGTCAATTCCGGCAGCAAGTCCAGGGTGTCGAGGCTGGTAGGTTCTTCCAGCGCATGAAAGCGTTTGCCGCCGACCAGGAAACGGCCCTTGCACAGGGTCGGGTAACCGGCGGGTTCTTCGGGGGTGTAACGGTCGATCAGCACTTCACTGAGCCGCGCGCTCAAGCCTTCGGCGTCGTCGCTCCAGCGCACCGCTTTGGCCGGTGAGCAGACGCCGCACAGGTTCGGCGACTCGCCGGTGATGTAGGACGACAGATGGCAACGCCCTTCGGCCATGATGCACAAGCTGCCGAAGCCAAACACTTCGATGGGCACCGGGCTGCTCGCGGCGACCTGGCGCACTTGCGCCAAGGACAACACCCGCGGCAGCACCGCACGTCGAATGCCGTAGCGTTGCGCGTAAAATTCCAGCGCCGCAGCATGGGTCGCCGAACCCTGGACTGACAGGTGCAGCGCCAGTTGCGGATGGCGCTGGCTGGCGTAGTTGAGTACTCCGGGGTCGGCGGCGATCAACGCATCCACACCGAAATCGGCGGCGCGATCGACCGCCCGTTGCCAGCGTTCCCAGCCCTTGGGTTGCGGGTAGGTGTTGACCGCGACGTAGAGTTTGCGTTGATGCTGGCGGATGTGGGCGACCGCCGCGTCGAACTGTTTGTCGTCCATGTTCAGCCCCGCGAAGTGCCGGGCATTGGTGTCATCGCGAAAACCGACATACACGGCATCGGCGCCTTCGCGCACCGCCGCTTTTAGCGCAGGCAGGTTCCCTGCCGGGCAGACCAGTTGCATGGGTGATCCTCATGGAAAAACGCGCTGCCAGTCTAGCGAGACCGGCAGGCGCGGCCTTGACGGCAATCAATTGCGATCAATGCATCAGGTCGGCGAAGGACAGGAACATCACGTTGTCGTGCTTGAGCACTTGCTGCTCGCACTCGATCACCGCCAGCCCATCGGCCCAACACGCGGCGCTCAACATCGCCGAACTTTGCTGAGGGTGCAGCTCCACGCGCAACTGGCCGTCAGCACCCGGCGTCAGTCGAGCCCGCAGGTACTGCCGACGCTTGTTGCGCTGCAACCAGTCGAACCCGGCGGGCACGGCCATTGGCAGCGGCAACACGTCTTTCACGCCCTGGGCCCTGAGCAGGAACGGTCGCACCACCACCAACGCGGTAATCAGCGCCGCCGAAGGATTGCCCGGCATGCCGATCCAGGGTTTGCCGGCCACTTCGCCGAAGGCCAGCGGTTTGCCCGGCTGAATCGCCAGCCGCCAGAAATCCAGGCTGCCGAGTTCCTCGATGGCCTGCTTGAGGTGATCTTCCTCACCGACCGAGACGCCGCCGGAACTCAACAACAAGTCGCATTCCGAGGACGCCAGGCTCAAGGCATGCCGGCTGGCCGCCAACTCATCGGCCATGACGCCATAGTCATGTACCTCGACACCCCAGCCACTCAACAACGCCGCGAGACAGTAGCGGTTGCTGTTGTAAATCTGCCCCGGCGCCAATGAGTCGCCGGGCTCACGCAGTTCATTGCCACTGCTGAGCAGGCACACCTGCAGCGGTCGATAAACCTCGACCCGCGCAATGCCCGCGCCGGCCAGCAACCCCACTTCTTGCGCGCGCAGGCGTTTACCGGCCTGGAGCAACAGGTCTCCCCGGCGAACCTCCTCCCCTTCCTTGCGCACGTGATCGCCAACGCTTACGGACGGGAACCAGACGCGCTCGCCATCGATCCGGCAGCGCTCCTGCGGCACCACCGTGTCGGCACCCGGCGGTAATGGCGCGCCGGTGAAAATCTGTACCGCCTGCTGTGCGAGCAAGGGGGATTTCGCCTGATCGCCCGCCGCAATTCGTCCGCCAATCGCCAAATAGCCGCCGTCCGGTGGCAGGTCAGCGGCTCTGAGGGCGTAACCGTCCATGGCGCTGTTGTCCCAGGCCGGCAGGTTGACGGGGGAATGAATGTCCGCCGCCAGCACCCGACCCAAGGCTTGATCCAGACCGATCTTTTGCGCCAGGGGCGGCGGCGGTGCCTGCTCCAGCAGATGGCTGATGGCCTCGTCTACCGGCATCAGTTGGCCGAGGTCGCACACCCGGCCAGTCATGAGCGTGTCTCGCAGGCGTCGATGACCCGCTGCGCTTGCGGCTTCAAATGCGGGGCGAAATTGCACGGGCCGGTGCGGCTGTCCAATTGTTCGAGCAGGATCTGGTTCCAGGCAGTTCGACACGCACCGGGCGAACCCGGAACGCAGCACACCAGCACGCCGTTGCTCATCCCGGCCAGTGCCCGTGACTGCAGACTGGACATGCCGATTTCCGCCAGGGACACCTGACGGAACAGCTCACCGAAGCCTTCCACGCGTTTGTCCAGTAACGGCAAGACCGCTTGCGGTGTGTTGTCGCGCGCGGTGAAACCGGTGCCGCCGGTCATCAGTATCACTTGAACCTGAGGGTCGGCGATCCAGTGAGAGACCTTGGCGCGGATCTGATAAATGTCGTCCTTGACCAGGTCACGGTCGATCAATACATGCCCGGCCGTTTGCAGCAAATCCGTCAGGGTCTGCCCCGAGGTGTCGGTGTCAAAGGTGCGCGTATCGCTGATGGTCAGCACGGCGATGTTCAGGGGTTCAAACGTGCGTTGCGCCAGATGGGCCATATCCAAGCCTTCCCGTAAATGAGGGTATGGGACAAAGCCTGAACCGGAATTCCCGGTGAGCCTATTCCTCCAAGGAGGTACCTCGACAGGGACATAAGCAGAATGTGTCGGGCACACAAAAACCTGTGGGAGCGAGCCTGCTCGCGATAGCGGTGTGTCAGGCAACATCAATGGTGACTGACACACCGCTATTGCGAGCAGGCTCGCTCCCACACTGTCTCCCATCGCTATCAGGGCGCCAGTCGGTTGCGCTGCCAAACACCATCGCGCAACCGGTAATCGAGGCGGTCATGCAAGCGGTCGGCACGGCCCTGCCAGAATTCCAGACGCTCAGGGCGCAAGCAGTAGCCGCCCCAATGTTCGGGCCGCGGCACGGTCTTGCCGGCAAAGCGCTGGATGGTTTGGAGCAACAGCGATTCGAGCTCGGCCCGATTGGCCAAAGGCCGGCTTTGCGGCGAAGCCCAGGCGCCCAGGCGACTGTCCTGCGAGCGGGAATCGAAGTACGCATCCGACAGCATTGGGTCGAGCCTGGAGACCTGGCCTTCGATACGCACCTGACGCTCCAGCCCCGGCCAGAAAAAGGTCATCGCCGCATGCGGGTTGGCAGCCAGTTGCTGGCCCTTGTCGCTCTGGTAATTGCCGAAAAAGGTGAAGCCTTCATCGCTCAAGCCCTTGAGCAGCAGGACCCGGCAGTGCGGGCGCCCTTCACTGTCGACCGTCGCCAACACCATGCTGTTGGCTTCGACAGGCGCGCGCTCGGTGTCGCGGGCCAGTTGCAGCCATTGCCGGAACATCGCCATCGGGTCGTCCAGCGCCGAGTCGTCTTGCAGGCCAAAAAGGGTGTAGTTACGGCGCATCTGGGCCAGGGAAAGGGGCATGACGGTGATCTCCAAAAAGGTTCTGCCCAGTGTGCAATGCACAGCGCAAGACCACCTTGACCACCATCAACCTTATTTGAGACGCAGACGCCGAGCCAGTTTGTGCAGGTTGCTGGGATCGACTTCCAGAATCCGCGCGGCGCTGGCCCAGTTTTCCCCGGACAGGCTCAAGGCCTGGAGGATTTTCTTGCGCTGGTAATCGTCGACCGCTTCACCCAGGGGCTGGAACGGCTCATCAGCCGTGACGTCCAGTGGATTTTCGACGACCGCACCCTGCCCGCCCACGGCACTGTCGAGGTCCAGAATCTCGGGCTCCAGGGTCATGATCAACGTGCGACTGGTGCCGCGACTGAGCTGCTTCAACGCGGCCCGGCTGATCACATGCTCCAGCTCACGCACGTTGCCCGGCCAGGTGTACGTCAGCAGCGCTCGCTCGGCCGCCGGCGACAGACGCAAACCGCGCAAACCGAGCCGCGCCCGATTGAGTTCAAGGAAATGCCCGGCCAGCATCAATACATCGTTACCGCGCTCGCGCAGCGGTGGAATCGGCACCGGGTACACCGAGAGCCGGTGATACAGATCGGCCCGAAACAAGCCGTCGCGGATGCTGTCCGGCAGGTGCCGGTTGGTCGCGGCGATGATGCGCACATCGACATGCAACGGCTTGTCGGCGCCGAGGCGCTGGATCTCGCCGTTCTGCAGGGTGCGCAGCAGCTTCGCTTGCACGGCCAATGGCAATTCGCCGACTTCATCGAGAAACAGCGTGCCACCGTTGGCCGCATCGAAACGTCCGGCACGGTCACTGGTGGCACCGGAAAACGCGCCTTTGACATGGCCGAACAATTCACTCTCTGCCAGAGACTCCGGCAACGCCGCGCAGTTGACCTGTACCAGCGGCTTGTGACTGCGACGCGACAGACGATGCAAGCGCCTTGCGAACAGCTCTTTGCCGACGCCGGTCTCGCCCAGCAGCAACACCGGCAATTCGGAGTCGGCCAGCACGTCCAGTTCATTGAGCAACTGATGCAGCACTTCACTTTGCCCGAGGATTTCGCCTTCATCCGCCGGCCGCCGCACGTCTTGAATATCGCTGCGGGACAAGCGCAGGCTGCGGTTTTCCTGCTCGAGCCGGGTGACTCGCACGGCGGCTTCGATCTGCAAGGTGCAGCGCTTGAGTTCTTCCCGCGCACGGCTGTCGAAGGTCCCGGCGTGCAGCGCATCGAGGGTGATCGCGCCCCAGATCCGCCCCTCCACGTACAGGCTCACGCCCATGCAATCGTGCACGGGCATCGGTTCGCCGGCGTGATGATCGAGCAAGCCGTCATAGGGGTCCGGCAGACGGCTGTCGGGCTCGAACCAGGTGGGTTCGCGCGACGCCATGATCGCCGCCAGCCGCGGATGCTGGGCGATGACGAACCGACGGCCCAACGCTTCATGCACCAGCCCCACCGTCGCCACCGGCCTGAGGCTGTCGTCGTCCAGACGCAGCAATCCCACGGCGCCACTGTTGAAGTACTCGCGCAGGGTCTGGACCAGTCGTTGCAACCGCACAGCATTGGGCAACTCGACAATCAGGTCGGCCGCCAGGCTTTCTCGCAGCATGGTAGTTATTACCCTCTATGGTTGGATTCACCCTAAAGCGTCCGGGTGTCTATCACCACAACTAAAAATAAATCTCTATTTTTCAATACGTTAAAGATGGCATGCCGGGTGCAATGAGCCTGGGGAACCGTTGAAATCCAAACAAGGAACCCCCTGATGAGCCTGACCCTACTGGAACAAAGCCTCGGCCAACTGGCTTGCGACATTCCCGGCGCCACGCGGATTTTCCACACCTTCAAACTGGACTTCTGCTGCGGCGGGCATAAAAGCCTGCGTGAAGCGGCCGCGGGCAAAGACCTCGACCCGGTGCTGATCGCCGATGCTCTGCACCGGCTGCAAGACACCGGCGAAACCCAACACGACTGGCGCAGCGAACCGTCAGAGCTGTTGATCGCCCACCTCCTGGCGCGCTACCACGCCCGCCATCGCGAGCAACTGCCGGAACTGATCCGCCTGGCCCGTCGTGTCGAGCAGGTCCATGGTGCGCGCAGCAGCTGCCCCAATGGCCTGGCCGATCTGCTGAGCGACATGCAACAAGAACTCGAAGGCCACATGCTCAAGGAAGAACAAGTGCTGTTCCCGATGCTGCAACAGGGCATCGGCCCTCAAGCAGCACCACCGATCCAGGTGCTGCGTTTTGAACATGATCAACATGGCGAAGCCCTCGAAAAGCTGCTCGCGCTGACCAACAACATCACCCCGCCGGCCGATGCCTGTAACACCTGGCGCGCCCTGTATCGTGGGCTGCTGGAGTTTCGGGATGACCTGATGCAACACATCCATCTGGAGAACAACGTGCTGTTTGTTAATGCCCTCAAACCCCGTCATTGATCGCCAACCAGTGACACCGCTTTCGCGAGCAGGCTCGCTCCCACCGGGGATGGAATTCCAATGTGGGAGCGAGCCTGCTCGCGAATAGCGTCACCTCGGAATTACGGGTTCTCCAGCGCGATCACCCGTGCCAATAGAACATCGCCTTGGCCAGGATCACGATCAACACCATGTGCCCGAGAATGCTGCGGCGAATCCAGCTGGCGCGGGTCGTGGTCAGTCGTGCGCTTTTCAGCCAGTACGCCAGCAGGAAGTAATGGCCGATGATGCTCAGGGCCAGGATGATTTTCAGACTCAGCAACGTGCCAAAACTGCTCGCCAGCGGCTGACTCAATACGCCGCGGTGTTGCCACGCCAGGCTGATGCCGGCGCCATACAACAGCAACACCACGCCATGCAGCACCTTGCGCGAACGCACTGCAATCGCTTGATCCGCCGTGGTTAGCGCGGTATCCGCCAACTGCTGGCGAGCGCGGTGCCAGATCACCACTTCAAAAAACAGCGTGCCGATGAAGGCAATCGCCGCGAGCAAGTGGGTGACCAGTAAAAAGGGATATAACACGGGCAACCTCCATCAATTCACGTGCTTAGCCCGGATGACCGTCGACACGGGCCCGCAGCAGCATCGGCCCGTAGCGCCAGGCGTACAGCGCAAACGCCAGCGCCCAACACAGACCGGCCAGCCACAACGCAGGCAGAGGAAAGAACAGGATCAACACCACCCGGCTCAGACAGGCCAGATTGAGCAGAATGAACGCCAGGGTCATGCCCGACGGCGGCTCCAGCGCACGACCGGTGTGGCCCAGGCTGACCCGCGCGATCATCGCCAGCACCAGGCCGCCCATGGCGCCGATGGTCAGGCAATGCACCGCCAGACTCGGATTGATCGGCACACCGAAATGCCACAGCGCCATTCCAAGACAGGCCGCTGCCAACCAGGCATAAGCCAGGTACAACGACCACAGCAGCGGCACGTGCCAGAGGGCCCGATCATGCCAGCGAACCAGGCGCACCAGATGCCCAGCGGCCAATGCGGCGAACAACAGGCCGACCCAGAGATTGGGGTCAAGCGCGAGTCCGGCGGCATATAACAACGCCACCAGCGGTGAGCCAATCAGCAGCAGCCAATCCAGCCACGGCCAAGGGGTCACGCCATCGACCTTGCCGAGACCGCGCTGGATAAAGAACGGAATGACGCGCCCGCCGATCAAGCCCATCATCGCCGCCACCAGCCAGAGGCCGGTCAGCACGCCTTGACGCTGCCAGGCTTCATGACCTTCGACCAGGCCGTAAAGGGACAACCCGTCGGCCGCCGCTAACAACAACAGCACCACCGCAATCGGGTAGTTACGTTTCTGCCGCACCTTCCACAAGGTGAAGCCCATGAGCGCCGCCACCACCAGCGGAAACGCCAACTCCAGCACCGCGAGCACCGGCCATGGCGCATTGACCAGCCAGGCCACGCGCGCCAACAACCACAGTAATGCCAGCGCGGCCAGGGGTCGCCCACTGAGGCCGGGACGACCGGTCCAGGTCTGCACCGCTGTCAGCAGAAAGCCCGCGATGATTGCCAAGCCGAAGCCGAACAGCAGTTCGTGTCGATGCCAGCCCAGCCAGCCACCCGCCGGCTGCCAGTCGGCAATCGAACCGCTGAAGGCGGCCAGCCAGAGTGGAATGGCCAGCACTGCCAGCAGGCAGCCGGCGAGGAAAAATGGCCGAAAGGCCAAACGTAACAGCGGCGCGATGGCCATCGCTTTACGGCGGTCGAGCACTTGCATAAAGCCACTCCTTTACCTTGCTGCTGACCTGACGCCAACCCGCACACGTCGAGGTAAGTCCGGGAGCAATGATCGGGTATTAGCGATCAATTGCCTTTGTCACAGATCAAGTGTGCAAAGGGCGTGCCCCGGATTCCAACTCAACCACTGTGGCGAGGGGGCTTGCCCCCATTGGAGTGCGAAGCACTCCCAAAACCGGTATCCGCGGTGCGTCAGATAGAACGCTTCAGCCGGTATTACGACTGCTACGCAGCCGAACGGGGCGGTGCGGCGGTCCGACAAGCCCCCTCGACACAGGGGTGATCGGATCAGGGTAAAAATGACCATTTAAGGGTTATTTAAACCATTAACCTCGTGGTCGTTTTTACCCTCCTTTCTGACAACCCTAATAAACAAGGGGTCTCCAGGCATGGCCCGCGTCTTGCTCAGGCTTTCAGCAATCAAAAAACCTTGATCCCTCTCGAATCCCCAGGAGTCGTCATGAAAAAAGTCATCCAGCCACTGGCCTGGTTCGTGGTGTTGACCTCGGTGCTGGCGTTGGCCAGCGGCGTCTCGCTGGGCCTCGTTTGACTTGATCGCCCCCCCTCCTCAACCTTCAGGATGAATTCTTATGGTGCTTCATCGCGTCCATCACCAGATTCTGCGCAGTCACCACTTGTTCGAGCCGTTGAACGAAGAACAGCTGGATGAACTGATGAGTACCAGCCACCTGCTCAGCATCGACAAGGGCGAACCGTTGTTCCGCCAGGGCGAGCCGGCCGACTCGTTCTATTTCGTGATTGCCGGCGCGGTGAAAATCTACCGCCTGACACCGGATGGGCAGGAGAAAGTGTTTGAGGTGATCGGCGATCGGCAAACCTTCGCCGAGGCGATGATGCTGATGGACACCCCGAACTATGTGGCCTCGGCCGAAGCGATCTGCCCGACTCAGCTCTATCGGTTATCCAACAGCACCTACATGCGCCTGCTGCAGAGCAACAGCCGGCTGACCTTTGCGCTGCTCGGCAAGCTCTGCGTTCGCCTGCATCAACGGGTCAACGAAATCGAAACCCTGTCCCTGAAAAACGCCACCCACCGGGTCGTGCGTTATCTGCTGACGCAACTGGTGCGCCAGCAAACCGTCGACAGCCAATTCGAACTGCCGATGGCCAAGCAACTGATTGCCGGGCATCTGTCGATCCAGCCGGAAACCTTTTCGCGGATCATCCGTCGCCTGATCGATGAAAACATCATCACCCAGGACGGCCGCCAGATCGCCATTCTCGATCGTCTGCGCCTGGAACAGTTCGAGTGAGTGCCATGCCCGTCTGTTTGTATTGCCAGCACACCAACCCCGCGCAAGAAACCGAGTGCAGCCAATGCGGCATGCCTCTGCCGGCATTGGCGGCACAGGCAGGGGAACGCCGGCTGCGCCGGTTCACGTGGTTCTGCATCGGCCTGACGATCTTCTGCGTGGTCATGTTTTTCTGGCTGCCACGCAGCATCTGATCCCCACACATTTCCCTGTAGCAGCTGCCGAGCCTGCGAGGCTGCTGCTACAAGGGCGTAGGTGACTAGGGACCGTGTCGATCACGGCTGGGTCAGCTGCCGATACAACTGCGGCAAGCGCAGGGGCAATTGCTCGGGCTGGCGGATCAAGGTGTAGCCATTGGCGCCGAACATGTACGGCAGGTAATCACCGGCCTCGCGATCAATCGTGATACAGAACGGCGTCAACCCCTGGCGCCGCGCTTGCAGCACCGCTTCGCGGGTGTCTTCAACGCCGTAGCGACCCTCATACAAATCCAGATCATTCGGTTTGCCATCCGTGAGCAGCAGCAACAGCTTGCTACGGCGCTTGCTCTTGCCCAGCAGTTGGGTGGCCTGGCGGATGGCGGCGCCCATGCGGGTGTAATACCCCGGTTTGAGCCCTTGAATACGACCACGGGTATTGTCGTCATAACGTTGGGTGAAGGACTTGAGTTCCTGCATGCGCACTTGATGACGGCGCAGCGAGGAAAACCCGTACAGGGCGAAATCATCACCCAGCACCGACAGGGTTTCGCCGAACAGCAGCAAACTGTCGCGGATCACATCGATCACCCGATGCTCATCGTTCAAGTGCGCGTCGGTGGACATCGACACATCAGCCAGCAACAGGCACGCCAGGTCGCGGCGTGTCTGCCGTTGTTCCATGAACAGACCTCGCTCCGCACACTGGCCATGCTCGCGTTCAACGTGAAAATCCAGCCAGGCCTGCATGTCCAACTCAGACCCTTGAGGTTGCTGGCGTAACCATTGGCGGTCATTGCGCAGGTGCTCGAACTGGCGGCGCAAACGGTGTGCCGGGGCCTTCAGCCGTGGCGGCAGTGGCTGCGCCTCACAGTCCCGGGGCACCATCATTTGCAGATTGACGAAGGCGTCCTGCATCTGCTGTTTGCGGTAGTCCCACTCCGGCAACTTGATGCCCTCGCCCAGGGGAATATCGTCGACATCGGCCGGCGGCAAATCCAGGTGCAGCTTGAGGCCGCCGCCCTTGCGCAGACGGGTGCGCGACAGGCTCAACTCGTCGAGGTCTTCGGCAACTCTGGCGGCGTCCGGGTTTTCGCTGTCGTCTGTCCAGCGATCCAGGTCAACGTGTTCGGTCCAGCTGAACAGATTCTCCAGGCGCACGATCAACAACCCGCCGTCGCGGCTGCCTTCATCGATCCGCTTGGCGCGTTTGCTTGCGCCTTTCTGCTCACCAGACGGGGTGGTCAGCGATTCTTCCGACTCGTCACCGAGGTCGGCGGCCTGCGGGCTGTCGAGGTTTTGTGGCGGGTACAGCCACAGCGGCAGCGGCCATGCGGCCCGTTCGCTGCGGGGAAAATGTTCGACGCTGCCCGGTTCGCGTAGCGCCTGGCATAACGCCCGTTCCAGCGCCGCTTCGCCGGGGCTCAATGTTGCTGGATCCGGGCGCAATTGCAGATGAGCATCGACCAAGCGTTCGTAGCGGGCACGCAACGCGGGATAGCGCCGCAACAGCTGTTGCGTCCAGCGTTGATTGTCCCGCCCCCAATGACGCATCTGCCCGGCCTGGGCCGCCAGCAACGCGAGCCAGCGATAGAGCTCCTCGTTCAGTGCGACTTCAGGAAACACTGCCAGGCTCGACGGCAGACGCAGATTGGCCTCGTCGCACCACGCCAGGGGCACTTGCTTGCAGGTGCCGGCGATCTGCTGCAGCACGTTGCGCCGCAACAGCAGATCACGTTCGCTGGCGGCTTCCACGCCGACGCCACTGGCCCCACCCATGGCGCGAAACAACAACGCCAGCGGCCGCTGCTGGTGGATCAGTTCGACCCGGGCCTCGGGAAAGTCCGGGCTGGCGCGACGGGTGATAAAGCGATGCCAGACACTGCCGACCCACTCTTCCAGTTCGACGGTAAAGGCCATGGTTTTTTTCCTCTGAAACCAATGTGAAACGGCCCGCTGTACCAGCCGGGCCGTCCTCCTTCAGGGTGTTATTGGCTCACGAACGAACAGCGGAGGCGGCAGTGGCAGTGATCCCCACTGGCACCCGACGCTTGAAGCTGAACAGATAGCAGATCAGCCCTGCGAAGAAACCGAGACCGGCGCCCAGACGAGCCCAGAACAGCACTTGCAGATGATCGACAGTGGCCATGAACGGTAACGCGACGCCATCTACCGGCCAGCGTTGCAGATAGATCTGCACGACACCGGCTGCGGTGAGCAACAGCGTGATCATCACCATCGATAGGGTCATCAACCAGAAACCCCAGATCTCGAGTTGCTGCGAACGCTCGTCCGCTGCCTCACCGAGCCCGCGCAGTTTCGGCATGGCGTAGCTGATCAAGGTCATCACGATCATCGCGTAAGCACCGTAGAAGGCCAGGTGACCGTGAGCCGCCGTCAACTGCGAACCATGGGTGTAGTAGTTGACCGGTGCCAGGGTGTGCAGGAAACCCCAGACGCCAGCGCCGAAGAACGCGGTGACCGTGGTGCCCTTGGCCCACAGCGTGGCGGCGCGATTCGGGTGGTCCCGACGACGGTTCTTGACCATGCTGAAGGCGAATATCACCATCGCCAGGAATGGTAGCGGCTCGAGTGCCGAGAAGATCGACCCCACCCACAACCAGACCTCAGGCGCACCGATCCAGAAGAAGTGGTGACCGGTACCGATGATCCCCGTTATCAGCGCCATGGCGATGATCACGTAGAGCCATTTCTCCACGACCTCCCGGTCCACGCCGGTGATCTTGATCAGGACGAAAGCGAGCATCGAACCCATGATCAGTTCCCACACGCCTTCTACCCAAAGATGCACCACCCACCACCAGTAGAACTTGTCACGGGCGAGGTTGCCGGGGTTGTAGAAGGAGAACAGGAAGAACACCGCGAGACCGATCAGCCCGGTCATCATGACCATGCTGACGGTGGTCTTGCGCCCTTTGAGCAAGGTCATGCCGATGTTGTAGAGAAAGCCCAGGCAGACCACCACGATGCCCATTTTGGAAATGGTCGGCTGTTCCAGGAACTCTCGCCCCATGGTCGGCAGCAGTTCGTTGTGGGTCAATTTGGCCAGGCCGGCATAAGGCACCAGCAGGTAACCGAGGATCGTCAGCACACCTGCGGCGGCGAATACCCAGAACAGGATGATCGCCAGCTTCGGACTGTGCAGTTCGCGGTCGGCCTCTTCCGGAATCAGGTAGTAGGCCGCCCCCATGAAGCCGAACAATATCCAGACGATCAGCAGGTTGGTGTGCACCATCCGCGCCACGTTGAAGGGGATGATCGGGAACAGAAAGTCGCCGATCACGTATTGCAGGCCCATGATCAAACCGAACAGTATCTGACCGAGGAACAGCATCAGGGCAAACACGAAGTACGGTTTGGCCACGGCTTGCGAGGCGAATTTCAGATGCGGATTAGCAATGCTCATGTCTTAGCCCTCCTTGTTTGGCGGCCAGCCATTGGTGTTGATTTTCGAGCTCCATTTGAGGAACTCGGCGATGTCATCCACCTCCTGGTCACTCAACTTGAACTGCGGCATCGCGCGTCGGCCCGGTACGCCCAGTGGCTGCATCTTCATCCAGGCATGCAGGAAGGGTTTGAAGCCCGCCTCCCCGCCGCGCCGCTGGAACACGTTGCCCAGCTCAGGCGCGAAATAGGCGCCCTCGCCCAACAGCGTGTGGCAGCCGATGCAATTGTTTTGCTCCCAGACCAATTTGCCGCGCTCGACTGATTCGGTTAACAACGCCTCATTACTGCGCTCTGGAAAGGTCTGTTCCGTGTGATAGGTCAAAGCCAGGAATATCAGGAAGAAGAAGATGCTTCCCCCGAAGTAGATGTTCCTGGCCATGCCTTTGGTGAAGGTGTCTGACATGGTCGCTTCCTCTTTGCTAGGCCCGTCCATCATAGGAAGCGAAGGGTTGAAACCTGCTTGATGGCGATCAAGAAAGGCAGATGGTTTCGGTCGGGTATTACACCTGAGCCAAACTCGGTCCTTGTAGCAGCTGGCGAAGCCTGCGTTCGGCTGCGCAGCAGTCGTAAAATCAGGCACTGCGGTGTATCAGATTGACCGAGGTGGCAGGATTTACGACTGCTGCGCAGCCGAACGCAGGCTTCGCCAGCTGCTACAGGGATCGTTTAACGGAACAAGATAAGCGTCAGGCCTACCACCGTTGCCAACACCAGCGCCCAGCTCAACATCAAGCGCCGCCACAGTCGCGGCGCGTGGCGCATCTCCATGAAGCCGTCGGTGATCAGCCACGCCTTGCCGACCGCCACCAGCAAAATCGCAATCGACAGCAACCACGTCGCCCCGGCCTGGGCCAGCACTACGGTGCATACGCTTAACGTCGCGAGCGCCGCCCAACAGACGAGCAAAACCCTGGAAACAGACATGAGAACCTCGTCAACTCAACACGTAGACCAGCGGAAACAGCACCACCCAGATCAGATCGACCATGTGCCAATACAACACGCCGGATTCAAACCCGCTACGGTTGTTGGCGTCGTACAGGCCACGGCGACAGCGCTCGGCCAGCCATCCGAGAATGACCATGCCGAGTACTACGTGGAGAAAATGAAACCCGGTGAGGATCCAGTAGAGCGTGAAAAAGGTGTTGTGCTCCATGCCCAGCCCCGAGGCGAGCAAGTGCCGATATTCGGTGAGTTTCAACCCCACGTAGACACTGGCAACGAGCAACGCCATCAGCAGGAAAACCGCGCCATGACGAGGCCGCGAGCGCCTGACCTGCTCCTGCGCCAGTGCAGCGAACAGGCCCGCGGTGAGCAGGCTCAGGGTCATCGCCAAGCCGGTTGAGGTGTTCAGCAACAGGCGGCTTTCACTGAACATCTGCGGCTTGAGCGCCTGGGTCGCGGCGAACGTCAGGATCAGGATGGCGAACACCGACAGCTCGGCCAGAATGAAAAACCACATCGCCAGATCGCCCGGCAAGTGGCGACGCGAGACGCCCGCGGACTCAACCGAAGTGGACATCAACCACGTCCATCAGCGCGGCAACGGTCAGCGGATCATCGCTCAGCGGCTCGGCCAGACAAGCCATGCAGGCCTCGCGCGGGCTCATGCCGGAGCCGATCATGCGCGCGGTAAAAATCAACAGCCGCGTTGAGGCGACCTCCTCCAGATCATGCTGATCGAGCCGGCGCAGTGCCTGCCCCAGCCGCACCACTTGCGCCGCCAGCGCGCTGTCCACCTGTGCTTCCCGAGCCACGATGCGTTCCTCATCGGCCACTGGCGGATAGCCGAAGCGCATCGCCACGAAGCGTTGGCGAGTGCTGGGCTTCATGCCTTTGAGCAAGTTCTGGTAGCCGGGGTTGTAAGACACCACGAGCATGAACGACGGCGGCGCCTTCAGCACTTCGCCGGTGCGTTCCAGGAACAACTCGCGACGATCATCAGCCAGTGGATGCAGTACGACCACGGTGTCCTGGCGCGCCTCGACCACTTCGTCGAGGTAACAGATGCCGCCTTCACGCACCGCCCGGGTCAGCGGTCCGTCCTGCCACCAGGTGCCCTGGGCGCCGATCAGGTGACGGCCGATCAGGTCGGCCGCGCTCAGATCATCGTGGCAAGCCACGGTGTACAGCGGCAGTTTCAGCCGGTGGGCCATGTGCTGGACGAAACGGGTCTTGCCGCAGCCCGTCGGGCCTTTGATCAGCACCGGCATGCCGTGTCGCCAGGCTTGTTCGAACAGCGCCTCCTCATTATTCAGTGGTTGGTAGAAGGGTTCGGTCGGGTGTTCGCAAGACGGGGTACGGTCCATGGGCTGTCTGTTCCAAAAGCGGATTCAAGGAACACGCTACGGGCCCCTGCGACAACCTGGCAAGTGAGATGGCCGGCAAACTTGATCGTCGTCAAGCGGACATTGGCCTGCTCGGGCATAGCCTTGCACGGCACTAAGAACCTGCGTTCTGCGCTGCCGTTTCAGCACATCGCAAAGGTCTTGCCTGAGGAGAAATGGAATGCTGATCAGCAATAGAAAAACGTTTGCCCTGACCCTCGTCACATTGTGTTCGTCACTGGCCCTGGCGGTGAGCCATGCCGCCAGCGCTGAAGAGCCCGCCGCCGCGGCCGCCCCGCCCATGGTCAAAACCGCGGGTGCTCCCGACATGAGCCAAGCCGAGTTCGACTCGTCCAAGGAAATCTACTTCCAGCGTTGCGCAGGCTGCCACGGCGTGCTGCGCAAAGGGGCGACGGGCAAACCACTGACGCAAGACATCACCCAGTCTCGCGGGCAACCGTTCCTGGAGGCCTTGATTACCTATGGCTCGCCAGCGGGCATGCCGAACTGGGGGACGTCCAATGCGCTGACCAAGGATCAGATCACGTCAATGGCCAAGTTCATTCAGCACGCGCCGCCGACGCCGCCGGAATGGGGCATGGCCGAGACGCTGAAAACCTGGAAGGTACTGGTCAAACCCGAGGACCGCCCGAAAAAGCAGCTGAGCAAACTCAACCTGCCGAACCTGTTTTCGGTGACGTTGCGCGATGACGGCAAGATCGCCCTGATCGATGGGGACAGCAAGAAGATCGTCAAGCTGATCGAGACCGGTTACGCGGTGCACATCTCGAGGATCTCTGCCTCGGGTCGCTATCTGTTGGTGATTGGCCGAGACGCGCGGATCGATATGATCGACCTGTGGCCGGTGGAGCCGACCAAGGTCGCCGAAGTCAAAGTGGGCATCGAGGCGCGCTCGGTCGAGACCTCCAAATTCAAGGGCTACGAAGACAAATACACCATCGCCGGTTCTTACTGGCCGCCGCAATTCACCATCATGGACGGCGAAACCCTGGAGCCGAAACAGATCGTTTCGACCCGCGGCATGACCGTCGACAAGCAGGAATACCACCCCGAACCCCGGGTCGCGGCGATCATCGCCTCCCACGAATGGCCGGAGTTCATCGTCAACGTCAAGGAAACCGGCAAGGTCATGCTGGTCAACTACCAGGACATCAAAAACCTCACCGTCACCTACATCGACGCCGCGCCCTTCCTGCATGACGGTGGCTGGGACAGCACGCACCGCTACTTCATGACCGCCGCCAACAACTCCAACAAGGTCGCTGTGATCGACTCCAAGGAGCGCAAGTTGACCGCGTTGGTGGACGTCGGCAAAACCCCTCACCCGGGTCGCGGCGCCAACTTCAACCACCCAACCTACGGCCCGGTCTGGGCCACCAGCCACCTGGGGGATGACGGTATCTCGCTGATCGGCACCGACCCGACCAAACACCCGCAATACGCCTGGAAACAGGTCGGCTCACTCAAGGGCCAAGGCGGCGGATCGCTGTTTATCAAGACCCATCCCAAGTCTCGCCACCTGTACGTCGACACCACCCTCAACCCGGACGCCAAGCTCAGCCAGTCGGTGGCGGTGTTCAACCTCGACAAGCTCGACGCGGGCTACACCGTGCTGCCCATCGCCGAATACGCCGGCATCAAGCAAGGCGCCATGCGCGTGGTGCAGCCGGAATACAACAAGGCTGGCGATGAAGTCTGGTTCTCCGTGTGGAGCGGTCAGGCAGAGGAATCGGCGCTGGTAGTGATCGACGACAAAACACTGAAGCTCAAATCAGTCATAAAGGACAAACGACTGATCACACCCACCGGCAAGTTCAATGTCTACAACACCCAACACGACATCTATTGAGCTCCATCAATGCAAGGAAACACCATGAAAAATACTCTGTTTTCACTGTTCGCCCTGACCGCTGCGCTGAGTGTGCAGCCGGCCATGGCCCAAGACGCGCAGGAGCTGTTCAAGAGCAAACCCTGCGCAGCCTGCCACTCCATCGACACCAAGATTGTCGGCCCGGCCCTCAAGGAAGTGGCGGCCAAGAACGCTGGTGTACCCGGGGCCGTGGACACCCTGGCCAGCCACATCAAGAACGGCACGCAAGGCAATTGGGGTCCGATGCCAATGCCGGCGAACCCGGTAACGGATGAAGAAGCAAAAATTCTCGCGACCTGGGTACTGACACTCAAATAACCGCCTGGAGGGCGTCTGATGGTTTATCGACACGCTGTGATTCTGGCGGCCCTCCTCCTCATTTGCGCAACCGCGGTTGCGGCGCCGGACGCCCAGCGTCAGGCACAACTCGAACACCTGCTGACCCAGGACTGCGGCGCTTGCCATGGCCTGCACCTGACCGGCGGGCTGGGCCCCGAACTGACGCGCCCAGCGCTGGCCGGCAAGTCACGGGACAGCCTGATTGCCACCGTCACCCATGGCCGGCCCGGCACGGCGATGCCCGGTTGGGCGCAGTTGCTCAGCCCCGATGACATCCGTTGGCTGGTCGATCTTCTTCTCCAGGGAAATCCCGCACCATGATCCGTTCAATCCTGCTGTCAGCGGCGACCGGGCTGTTGTTGTCCGCTTGCGTTCAACCACCGTTGCGCGGCACCGGCGACTTGGGCGTGGTGGTGGAGCGCGCCAGCGGTAGCGTGCAAATCATCGAAAGCGACACCCGCACCACGCTGGCCCGACTCGAGGGTTTCGGCGACCTGTCCCATGCCTCGGTGGTGTTCTCCCGTGACCAGCGCTACGCCTATGTGTTCGGCCGCGACGGCGGGTTAAGCAAAATCGATTTGCTGGCCCAACGTATCGACCACCGAGTCATTCAAGGTGGCAACAGCATTGGCGGCGCCATCAGTCAGGACGGCAAGTTGATCGCGGTGTCGAACTACGTGCCCGGCGGGGTCAAGGTGTTCGATGCCGACACCCTGCAACTGGTGGCCGATATTCCGGCCACGGCCCTGGCCGATGGCAGCAAGCGCTCGCGGGTGGTCGGCCTGGTCGACGCGCCGGGGCAACGTTTTGTGTTCAGCCTGTTCGATACCGGCGAAATCTGGACCGCCGATTTCAGTCAGGGCAGCACACCGCAGATCAGCCGTTTCACCGGTATTGGCTCGCAACCCTACGACGCCCTGATCACCCCGGATGGCCGCTATTACATGGCCGGGCTGTTCGGTGAAGACGGCATGGCCCAACTCGACCTCTGGCATCCAGAGCGCGGTGTGCAGCGCGTACTCGGCGACTACGGACGCGGCCAGGTGAAACTCCCGGTCTACAAGATGCCGCACCTGGAAGGCTGGGCTGTCGCCGATAACCAGGCCTTTGTGCCCGCCGTTGGCCAGCATCAGGTGTTGGTGATGGATTCACGCACCTGGCAGCAGACCGCGGTCATTCCGGTCGCCGGCCAACCGATATTCGTCACCTCGCGCCCGGACGGTCGGCAGCTGTGGGTCAACTTCGCCTACCCGGACAACGATCGGGTGCAGGTCATCGACACCGAAACCCATGCCGTGGTCGCGGATCTGAAGCCGGGGCCGGCGGTGCTGCACATGGAATTCACCGCACGCGGCGACCAGTTGTGGCTGTCGTTACGCGACGGCAATCAGGTTCAAGTCTGGGATCCGTACCGCCTGAAGCTGCTGAGCACCCTGCCAGCCTCCGCGCCGAGCGGCATCTTCTTCAGCAGTCGTGCGCAGAAAATGGGGTATTGAAATGAACCTTGAATTGCTCAGCCGCCAACTCATCGAGCGCTTTCAGCACGGCATGCCGTTGTGCCCGTCACCGTACAAGGAGATGGCGCGGATTCTCGGTTGCCGCGAATCCCAAGTAATGGCCTGCTTGGAAGAAATGGATCAGGCCGGCACCCTCTCACGCATCGGCCCGGTGTTCGAGCACAGCCGCGCCGGGGCCAGCACCCTCGCCGCCCTCGCCGTGCCCGCCGACCGCCTGCAACAGGTGGCCGATCGCGTCAGCCAGTACCCGGAGGTCAATCACAACTACGCACGGGAGCATTTCTACAACCTGTGGTTTGTGCTGACCGCCCCTGATCGCCAACACATCGACCGTGTGCTCAAGGAGCTTGAGAACGACACCGGCCTCATGCCGCTGGACCTGCCGATGTTGACCGCTTACCGCATCGACCTCGGTTTTGCCCTGGGAGAAAAATCATGACGCCCGGATTGAGCCCCCAACAAGTGCTGGATCTGCGTCGGCACCTCGAAGGCGGATTACCGTTGGTAGCGCGCCCGTATCAAGCCCTCGCCGAACGGATAAACACAGACGAAAACCAGGTGCTCGAACAAATGCGCCAGTGGAACGAGCAAGGGCTGTTTCGCCGTATCGGCCTGGTGCTGCACCATCGCGCGCTGGGCTTTACCGCCAACGCCATGCTGGTGCTGGATGTTCCTGATGCGCTGATCGACGAAGTCGGCCAGCGCCTGGGAAGAGCACCCGGCATCAACCTCTGCTATCAACGGCCACGGCGTTTGCCGCAGTGGCGGTACAACCTGTTTTGCATGGTGCACGGGCGTCGACGTGATCAGGTGGAGGCGCAGATTCAGGCGTTGCTGGAAGAGCATTTGCTGAGCGATTTGCCCCATCAATTGCTGTTCAGCACCCAGGTCTTCAAGCAGTGCGGCGGCCGCTTTGCGCCCTCGCGTACAGGCGCACCGACCCATGGATGACCTCGACCGTCGACTGATCAACCGTTTGCAATTGGGCCTGCCGCTGGTGCGCCACCCTTGGCGGGTATTGGCTGCGGAACTGGAGAGCAGCAGCACTGAACTGCTCGAGCGACTGCATACCCTGCTCGATGACGGAATGCTCACGCGCTTCGGCCCGATGTTCGACATTGAACGACTGGGCGGCGCCTTCACCCTCGCCGCCCTGGCGGTGCCGGAAGAACGTTTCGACGAGGTCGCCGAGCAACTGCATGACCTGCCTGAAGTGGCGCACAACTACCGACGCGAACACGCCTGGAACATGTGGTTCGTGCTCGCTTGCGCAACTGAACATGACCTGACCGAAGCCCTGAACCACATCGAAACCCTGACTGGCTTGCCGCTGCTCAACCTGCCCAAAGAGGAGACCTACCATGTCGGTCTGTATTTCCCGGCCTGAAGACACACTCGTCCAGCGCCTGATCGTGTTGACCCAGGCGGGTCTGCCTTTGCTGGAAGACCCGTGGGCGTGGCTCGCCGAACAGCTGGGGCTGAACATCGACGCCACCCTGGATCTGCTCAAGCGCTTGCAGGCCGAGGGCGCGATTCGGCGGATCGCCGCCGTGCCCAATCACTACCGCCTCGGCTATCGCCACAACGGCATGACGGTCTGGGATGTGCACGATGCCGACATGCCGCGCCTCGGCGCGCTGATCGGCGCGCAACCCTTCGTCAGCCACTGCTATCGCCGTCCACGCCGAACCGACTGGCGCTACAACCTGTTCGCCATGGTTCACGGCCGCAGCGGCGATGAAATCAACAATTACCGCGAGCACCTGCGCCACTTGCTGGGTGACGCTTGTGCGGCCGACGAAATGCTGGTGAGCAGCCGCATCCTGAAGAAAACCGGCTTGCGCTTAACACCAGTCAGTCCAACACAGACCTTGTAGCAGCTGCCGAGCCTGCGAGGCTGCGTTCGGCTGCGCAGCAGTCGTGAAATCAGACAGTGCGGTGTTTCAGATAAACCTCGCACACAGGTTCTACGACTGCTGCGCAGTCGAACGCAGCCTCGCAAGCTCGACAGCTGCTACGGGTATCCGCGCTGAACACACCTGACTCAAGGAGAGTTGCATGTTGAGGATCAGCCAATACCTGCGTGCGTTAGCCGGCCAGGCGTCTGCACCCAGGACCAGTCCACCGGGCAGCAATCGGGCGCCGGTGGTGATCTGGAACTTGCTCAGGCGCTGCAACCTGACCTGCAAACACTGCTACGCCACCTCGGCCGACAGTGTCTTTCGCGACGAACTGGATACGCCCGCCGCGCTGACCGTGATCGACGACTTGCACGATGCCGGCGTCAAGGTGTTGATTCTTTCCGGTGGCGAACCGCTGTTGCGCGAGGATCTGTTTGTGCTCAGCGCCTACGCCCGGACCAAGGGTTTCTTTGTGGCGTTGTCCACCAACGGCACGCTGATCGATGAGCACAACATCGCGCAGGTCAGCGCAGCGAATTTCGACTACGTCGGGATCAGCATCGATGGCCTGGAAGCGACCCATGACGCCTTCCGCCAACTCAAGGGTAGCTTCGCCCGTTCCATGCAGGCGATCCGGCTCTGTCGCGAACAAGGCATTCGCGTCGGGCTGCGCACCACCCTGACCCAGGAGAACCATGCGCAGCTGCCGCAACTGCTGGCGCTGATGAACGAGTACGACGTGCAGAAGTTTTATCTGTCGCACCTCAACTACAGCGGTCGCGGCAAACGCAGTCGCAAACTCGACGCGCACCAGCATATGAGCCGCGAGGCCATGACGTTGATCTTTGAGCGGGCCTGGGAAGACATCCAACAGGGCCGCGACAGCGATTTTGTCAGCGGCAACAACGATGCCGACGCCATTCTGCTGCTGCAATGGGCAGCCCTTCGTTTGCCCGAGCATTACCCACGCCTGGAAAACATGCTCCGCGCCTGGGGTGGCAACGCCTCCGGCAGTGGCATCGCCAACATCGACAACACCGGCGAAGTGCACCCCGACACCTACTGGTGGCAGCACTCGGTGGGCAATGTCCGGCGCACGCCGTTCCGCACGTTGTGGCTGGATCAGCCGGATGCCCTGCTGTTGCGCTTGCGCGAACATCCCCGCGCCGTCGGTGGCCGTTGCGCGCAATGCCGCTGGTTGTCCATCTGCAACGGCAACACCCGCACACGCGCCTGGGCCGAAGGAGATCTGTGGGGCCAGGACCCCGGCTGCCACCTCAGCGATGACGAAATCGGCGTGCCGCCGGTGACGACCATCCCTTGCATCACCCACTGAATAGCCCGTCCGGCCAACCACCTGACAAAGGTGGGGCCGGCCAACCTGATGAAGCACCAAGGACGTCCCATGCCTCCATCGATTGCTATACCGGCCACACTTGAGTCCCCGTTCCGACCGGGCGAAGTTGCCCTGGTCGGCGCCGGCCCCGGCGACCCACGCCTGCTGACCCTGCGCGCCTGGAGCCTGTTGATGCAGGCCGACGCCGTGGTGTACGACCGGCTGATCAGCCCCGAATTGCTGACCTTGATCCCCCTGACCTGCGCCCGCCATTACGTGGGCAAGGCCAGCGGCTGCCACAGCCTGCCCCAGGACCAGATCAACGAACTGCTGGCCGACCTCGCCGATCAAGGGCAGCGCGTGGTCCGGCTCAAGGGCGGCGACCCGTTCATTTTCGGTCGCGGTGCCGAAGAGCTGGAGTACTTGCTGCAACGCGGTGTTGATTGCCAGGTGGTGCCGGGCATTACCGCCGCTTCCGGCTGTAGCGCTTACGCGGGCATACCCTTGACTCACCGCGATCTGGTCAACTCCTGCCGATTCATCACCGGTCATTTGCAACGCGATGGCGAGTTGTCGTTGCCCTGGAGCAGCCTCGCCGACAGTAGCCAGACCTTGGTGTTTTACATGGGCTTGTCGAACCTGGGCATCATCGCTAAACGCTTGATCGAAGCCGGGATGTCAGCCGACACGCCGGCGGCGCTGATCAGCAACGGCACGCGGCCCGACCAGCATGTCGCCCGAGGCAAGCTGCACCAATTGCCGACCCTGGCGCTGGATTGTCCACCGGGCATTCCGACATTGACGGTGATTGGCACCGTGGTCGATCTGTTCGCCGCAGAACAACTGGAATACCCGGCGCGGCTGTACCCGGCGCAAGCTCTGCAACGTCAGGCCAAGGTGGCGATATGAGGCGAATCCTCCTTGCCCATCTGTTATGGATCAGTGCCGCCCAGGCCGGCGCAGCGGTTCCGGCACTTGAACACGCGGCGCATAACTATCAGCAGCATTGCCAGAGTTGTCATGGCACTAACCGTCTCGGCGGTGCGGGGCCGGCGTTGTTGCCGGAGAGTCTCAGCCGGATCAAGCCTGATGAAATTCGTCGGGTGATCCAGAACGGCCGACCTGCGAGCCAGATGGCTGGTTATGCCAACGTGTTCAGCCCCGCTCAGATCGACGCGCTGGTCGATTACCTTCAGCAACCACCCGCCACCCCGCCCACCTGGAGCAATGACGACATTGTCGGCAGTCACTCGATGCTCGCGGATCTCGGCAAATTGCCCACCACGCCCCAGCATGGCGCCGATCCGCTGAACCTGTTCGTGGTGGTGGAAGCCGGCGACCATCACATCGACATCCTCGACGGTGACCGCTTCGAGGTGTTGGCGCGGTTTGCTTCGCACTTTGCCGTGCATGGCGGACCGAAGTTTTCGCCGGACGGACGCTTCGTCTACTTCGCCTCCCGTGACGGCTGGATCAGCCTGTATGACCTGCACAACCTGAAGCTGATCGCCGAAGTCCGCGCCGGCCTCAATACCCGCAACCTGGCGGTGAGCAAGGATGGACGCTGGGTGCTGGTGGGCAACTATTTGCCGGGTAACGTGGTGGTGCTCGATGCCCGCGACCTGTCGCTGGTCAAAACCATTCCCACGATCGGTCAGGACGGCACCGCGTCACGGGTCAGTGCGGTCTATTCCGCCCCGCCGCGGGACAGTTTCATCGTGGCGCTCAAGGACGTGAAAGAAGTCTGGGAACTGTCCTGGGCCGGCACACCGGATTTCGAACCACGGCGGATCCCGGCCGGGGACGTTCTCGACGACTTCTCCTTTTCACCGGACTACAAACAGCTGCTGGCCACCTCGCGCAAGGCCCAGGGCGGCCAGGTGATCGACCTCGACAGCGGCAAGGTGATCACCGACATCCCGCTACCGGGGATGCCGCATTTGGGCTCGGGGACTTATTGGAAACGCAACGGTGAGTGGGTGTTCGCCACGCCGAACATCAGCAAGGGGCTGATCTCGGTCATCGACTTCAAGAGCTGGAAACTGATCAAGGAAATCCCGACCCTGGGGCCGGGGTTTTTCATGCGCAGTCACGTCAATTCACGGTATGCCTGGAGCGATGTGTTCTTTGGGCCGGACAACGATGCGATTCACTTGATCGACAAACAGACGCTGGAGATTGCCCACACGCTGCGTCCGATGCCGGGCAAAACGGCTGCTCATGTCGAGTTCACTCGCGATGGCCGTTTCCTGCTGCTGAGCATCTGGGCCACCGACGGTGCGCTGATCGTCTACGACAGCAACACACTCAAGGAGATCAAACGTATCCCGATGAACAAGCCTTCGGGCAAGTACAACGTGGGGAACAAGATTGAGTTTGCCGAGGGGACTTCGCATTAGGGTTTGGATCGGGTCAACTCGCCACCCGCACCACCCCCATATCAATCCCCAAATGCACCAGTTCGGTATGGGAAGTCACCTGCAACTTACTCTTGAGCAAGGTCAGGTGATTGGAAACAGTCTTGCTGCTAATGCTCAGCTGCTCGGCAATTACCCGCGCCGGGGTACCTTTGGCAAGCATCACGAAAATCTCCAGTTCACGCTGAGTCATGCTCTGCAAGCGCGGATCACTGGCATCCTGTTGCGGATGACACGCGAGCTGAGTGGCCAGCGGCTGCTCAATGTAGGCATGACCGGCGAGGATGCGCTGCACGGCCTCGATCAGCACTTCGGGTGCCGAGCTTTTGGTCAGGTAGCCCGAAGCCCCGGCGTCGAGCGCCTGGCGCACCAACGGCAGTTCATCGTGCATGCTGAAAAACAGCACCCGCAGTTGCGGCAAGCGCTGACGCAATCGCCGGGTGGTTTCCAGACCGCTGATCCCCGGCAGACCAAAATCCATGATCACCAGATTCGGTACGGCTTCGTGTACCCGCGTCAGCGCCTCCTCGCCCGTCGCCGCTTCACGGACTTCCATTGCCGGCAACAACGCTCGCAACAGACTGGCATAGCCCTGACGGACCACCGCATGGTCATCGACCAACAGGATATTCATGACACCTCCCAAGACATGCTCAACGTCAGCGCCCAACCGGCGCCGGGGTGACTGATGACTCGCAACTCGCCGCCCAGGCTGCGCGCACGTTCGAACATCGAATACAAACCGACACCCGGCCGCTGCGGCTGTTGCGCGCCTCGTCCGTTATCCCGAATGAGCAAGCGCAAACGGCCGCCGTGGAATTGCAGGCGGACCCGCACCTGGCTGGCCTCGGCGTGCCGGGCGATGTTGGTCAATGCTTCCTGCAACAAACGATACAGATGGGTTTTGTTCGGTGCGGACAGCGGCGGGAGCTGCGCGCTGACCCGTAACTGGCAATCGATGCCTTGCCGGCCCTGCCATTGCTCCACCAGCAAACCGAAGGCTTCGGCCAGCGGCAGGTGTTGCAACACCACCGGATAGAGGTCGTGCACCAGCGCCCGGAAGCCCTGTTGCAAATGTTCGCAGTTGTGCTCCAGTTCCCGCACCGTGCGCTCCACCACCCCGGGTTGATCGGCCACCAGTCGCAACAGGCAGGCCTGAGCGCGAATGCCCGCCAGGTATTGGCCGAGGTCATCGTGCAGGGTCTGCGCCAGATGGGTGCGTTCCTGCTCCTGCACCGCTAATAACGCCTGAGTCAGTTGGGTCTTGTCGGCGCAAGCCTGCGCCAAGGCAGCGGTCATCTGATTGAAGTGCACCGCCAGTTGCCGCGCTTCCGGCACACCTTCAGCGCGCAATCGCACCTTGAGTTGCCCACCGGAGACCTGTTGCAACGCGCGCAACAATTCATCGAGCAAGCCCATGCCCCGGCGCACGGCCCAGCGGATGGTCAACAGACTCAACAGCAACGCCAACCCACAGAGGCTCAGCAGCTGTAGCAAGGAATCCCGGACTTCGTCGATTTCATCCCGCGGATCGACCGCGATCTGGACACGCCGGCCATCCTGCAAATCCAGCACCTGGGCGCTGTGTTGAGTTTGGGCAAACAACAAGCGCCCGAGCCAGGCGTCGAGCCCATCCTGAACCGGCAGCCGTGACGCCTCGCCGGGTTCCAGCCAGCGCACCCGCACATGCCGCAAACTGCCTGTCAGCCGGGGTTGCAGGCTGGCGGGGTCACGCTCGGCGGTTTCGCTCAAGTACTCGACCACGGCTTCGGCGGATTGCAATTCACGCTCCACGTCCGCCAGCGCCTGGTGCACCAGCAAGCCCATGCACGCCAAGGTGACCAAGGCGAAAAATCCGCCGACCCAGAGGTTGATCCGCCACAGGGCCGACATCCCTAGCGCTCCGGTGTCATGGGCAGGACCAGCAACGGCGCGGGACGCGGGCCGTGGAGCTTGTCGACGCCGATCAGGGTCAGGATCAGCAGCAACGGCAGAAGCAGCGCTTTGAGAATACGCATGATCGATCTCCTCCCGTGTGATGGCCGTTATCGCCCATGCTAAAACTGCGCCACCCCGGGCGAGCTACTACCTTGGTACTGGCTCACTGGTACTTTCTGCATATTTCCTTCTGCCTCACAGCGTTCCTATGCTGGCGCTACCTGTAATGGAGTGCCCTATGCGCCAGCTTGCCCCTTACGCCCTGATCTATCTGTTGGCGATTGCCTGTGCCGCCGGGCTGGCGACCCAGAGCCAGGCTGCCGAGGCGCCGTTGCAGGTGCAGATCGGCTACCTAGGCTATCGCCCTGATCCGGGCCCGTTGCTGTCGAACGTCATTCCCGAGCCGGTCGATGCCGGCCTGCGTGGCGCCGAACTGGCGATCACTGACAGCAACAGCACCGGGCGTTTCCTCAATCAGAGCTACAACCTGGTCAGCGCCAACGTCGACAATCCGGATGCCCTGGTCGAAGCGGCCAAGGCTCAACATGCCCAAGGCCTGCGCCTGTTTGTCGTCAATGCGCCAGCCGCCAGCCTGCGGCAACTCAGCACCGTGCTGCCCGACAGCTTGCTGTTCAACGCCGGCAGCCCCGACGACAGCCTGCGCACCAGCGACTGCCTGCCGAACGTGCTGCACAGCCTGCCAAGCCGGGCGATGCTCGCCGATGCACTGGCGCAATTTTTGGTGCTGCGCAAATGGCAACGGGCGCTGCTGATCGTCGGCCCGACCCCGGACGATCAAGCCTATGCAGCCGCCCTGCGCCGCGCCGCCAAACGCTTCGGCCTGACCCTGGTCGCGGAAAAAGCCTGGAGTTTCGACAATGATCAGCGCCGTAGCGCCCAGGCCGACATGCCGCTGTTCACCCAGACCGCCGAGTACGACGTGGTGCTGGTGGCGGATGAACGGGGTGATTTCGGCGAATACGTGCCTTACCAGACCTGGTACCCACGGCCGGTCGCCGGCACTCAGGGACTGACCCCGGTGGGCTGGCACAAAACCGTGGAAACCTACGGCGCCGCCCAATTGCAGAAACGCTTCGAAGCCCTGGCCGGACGCTGGATGAATGACCGCGATTTTGCCGCCTGGATCGCCGTGCGCAGCATCGCCAGCGCCGTGAGCAAACTGCGTCAGGTTGATCCGGTGGCAATCCGTACGCTTGAGATCAGCGATCAATTGCCGCTGGACGGTTTCAAGGGTCGCAAGCTCAGCTATCGGCCGTGGAACGGTCAGTTGCGCCAACCGATTCCCATCGTGCAGCCCCGGGCGCTGGTCAGCACGTCGCCGCAAGACGGCTTCCTGCACCCCTTCAACGAGATGGACAGCCTCGGCTACGACAAACCCGAGGTCAGCTGCCGTTTTCCCTGACCCGATAATTAAAACAACAAGGAATCTGCCATGCGCCGCACCCTGCTTTCCTGCGCTCTGCTGCTCGCCGCCGGGCACGCCGCTGCCAGCACCGCTTGGGTTTCCAACGAAAAAGACAACAGCCTGAGCCTGATCGACCTGCAGACTCTGCAAGTCACCGACACCCTGCCCGTCGGCCAGCGCCCGCGCGGTCTGCTGCTGTCCCACGACAACAAGCTGCTGTACATCTGCGCCAGCGACTCGGACCGGGTCCAGGTGATGGATGTGGCCACGCGCAAGATCATCAAGGAACTGCCCTCGGGCAAAGATCCTGAACAATTCGCCCTGCACCCGAATAATCGCTGGCTGTACGTTTCCAACGAAGACGATGCGCTGGTGACGGTGATCGACACCGAAACCTCCAAGGTGCTCGGGCAGATCAGCGTCGGTGTCGAACCTGAAGGCATGGCCGTCAGCCCCGACGGCAAGTGGGCGGTGAACACCAGTGAAACCACCAACATGCTGCACTGGATCGACACCAGCACTCAGACTCTGGCCGATAGCACTCTGGTGGATCAGCGACCGCGCTTCGTTGAGTTCACACCCGATGGCTCGAAGCTCTGGGCTTCGGCGGAAATCGGCGGCACGGTGACCATTCTCGACGTCGCCAGCCGCAAGGTCCTCAAAACCCTGACCTTCCAGATCAAGGGCGTGCACCCGGACAAAGTCCAGCCAGTGGGGATCAAGCTCAGCGCTGACGGCAAGTACGGTTTCGTCGCCCTCGGCCCGGCCAATCATGTGGCGGTGATCGATGCCAAGACCTTCGAAATTCTTGATTATCTGCTGGTCGGCCGGCGGGTCTGGCAGATGTCGTTTACCCCGGATCAAAAGCAATTACTGGCCACCAACGGCGTCAGCGGCGACGTGTCGGTGATCGATGTCGACAGCCTCAAGGTGACCAAGTCGATCAAGGTCGGGCGTTATCCGTGGGGCGTGGTGGTGACGCCATGAACGCACTCGAAGTCAGCGAACTGAGCTTCGCTTATGGTGCGAAAGAGGCGTTGCGCCAGGTGAGTTTCACCCTGGCGCCCGGCCGCTTTGCGGCGCTGCTCGGTCCGAATGGCGCGGGCAAATCGACGCTGATTGCCCTGCTCACCCGGCTCTATGATTTACAGCGCGGTGACATCCGCGTCGGCGACTGTTCGTTGCGCAACGCCGCACGTCCGGCGCTCAAGCAATTGGGTGTGGTGTTTCAGCAAAGCACGCTGGACCTCGACCTGAGCGTCGAGCAAAACCTGCGTTATCACGCCGCGCTGCATGGCATGTCGCGGCGCCAGACCGGCCTGCGGGTCGACGCCGAACTGGCCCGTCAGGCCTTGACCGAACGCCGTCGCGAACGGGTTCGCGAACTCAACGGCGGCCACCGTCGCCGAGTGGAAATCGCCCGCGCTCTGCTGCATGAACCGCGCCTGCTGCTGCTCGACGAGGCCAGCGTCGGCCTCGACCCGGCCAGTCGGCTGGCGCTCAATCAACACATTCGTAATTTGTGCCGCGAACAGAACATCAGCGTGCTCTGGACCACCCATTTGCTGGATGAAGTGCAGCCCAGCGACGACTTGCTGATTCTCCATCAGGGCCGGTTGGTGGCCAGCGGACAGGCCGATGCGCTGAGTCTGGAGCACGGTGGTGACCTGGGTTCGGCCTTCGCTCGACTGACCACTTCAGGAGCCGCCCAATGAATGCCTACTGGCAATGTTTCAGCGGCATCGTGCTGCGCGAATGGCTGCGTTTTGTGTTGCAGCGCACTCGGTTTCTCAGCGCGCTGGTTCGGCCGTTGCTGTGGCTGCTGGTGTTCGCTGCCGGTTTTCGCGCGGCACTGGGGATCGCGATCATCGAGCCCTACGACACCTATATACCCTACGAGGTCTACATCATTCCTGGACTGGCCTGCATGATCCTGCTGTTCAACGGCATGCAAGGTTCGCTGTCGATGGTCTACGACCGGGAAATGGGCAGCATGCGCGTGCTGCTGACCAGCCCCCTGCCCCGGACTTTCCTGTTGTGCAGCAAACTGTTGGCGACTTCGTTGATTTCGTTGTTGCAGGTGTACGCCTTTCTGGCGATTGCCTGGGTGTACGGCGTGCAGCCACCGGCCATGGGGCTGTTGATCGCCTTGCCGGCGTTGCTGCTGGTGGCGTTGATGCTCAGCGCGCTGGGTTTGTTGCTGTCCAACGCGATCCGCCAGCTGGAGAACTTTGCCGGGGTGATGAATTTCGTGATCTTCCCGCTGTTTTTCCTGTCGTCGGCGCTGTATCCGCTGTGGAAGATGCGCGAGTCCAGCGAGTGGCTGTATTGGTTGTGCGCATTGAACCCGTTCACCCATGCGGTGGAACTGGTGCGGTTTGCCTTGTACGAACGCTTCAATCCGCTGGCACTGGCGGTATGCGTGGGGCTGACGCTGGTATTCGCCCTGCTCGCCGTACTCACCTTCAACCCGCAACACGCCGCCCTGCGCAAATCCAACTAATGCCGTGTAACCCTGATCGTTCCCACGCAGAGCGTGGGAACAATCAATCAGCGATCAACGGTTCGAAATTACTACTTTAGTACCGGTTTTCCTGTCTATCGTCGCATTCCAATCGCACCGAGACTGGCATGTAATAGGTTCATAACTATAAGGATTGAACCCCATGCCGCGTGCCCGACGTCGTCTGCTGCGCCCTTCTCTCGCTGCGCTATCGCTGAGCCTGTTGCTGGGCGTCGCGCAGGCCGAAACACCGCTGTTTTCCGCCGACGGCTATCGCATCGGTCTGTACCGCAGTCCGACCCCGAATCACGTACAGGGCGCCGACATCATCGATACCGCCGCCCTGCAAACCCTGCTGACCCAGACACCCCGTCCGGTGCTGATCGACGTCTACCGCCGGCAATGGCTGCAAGGACGTTTCATCGAGGACCAGCCCCACGAAAGCCTCCCCGGCAGCCATTGGCTGGCCAATACCGGCGACGGTGACCTGACGCCTGACTGGCAGGACTATTTTGCGCGTAAGCTGAACACATTGACCGCAGGTGATCTTGCACAACCGCTGGTCTTCTACTGCCGCTCCGATTGCTGGCTGAGCTGGAACGCCGTGAAGCGCGCCGCCGCCATGGGCTATAAGACTCTGTATTGGTATCGCGACGGCCTGGACGCCTGGCAGGCAGCCAACCTGCCCGTAACGCCTGCCCAGCCCGAGCCCTTCCCCTGACCTTTACGCGTGCGAGTTGTTGCCACACCCTAATCAAAATAATGAGGTGAAAGGCTATGTACAAAATTCTGATTGCCGATGATCACCCGCTGTTTCGCGAAGCCATTCATAACGTCATCAGCGATGGTTTTCCGGGCAGCGAGGTGATGGAAACCGCCGACCTGGACAGCGCCCTGGTGCTGACGCAGGAACACGATGACCTGGACCTGATCCTGCTCGACCTGAACATGCCCGGCATGCACGGCCTCAATGGCCTGATCAATCTGCGCAACGAGGCGCCGACCATTCCGGTGGTGATCGTCTCGGCCGAACAGGACAAACAAGTCGTGCTGCAAGCCATCACTTACGGCGCGGTGGGCTTCATCACCAAATCCTCGCCACGGGTGCAGATGACCGAAGCCATCCAGCAGATCCTCAACGGCAATGTCTATTTGCCGCCGGATATCATCCGCACGCAAAAAAGCGGTACAAGGCGCATGAACGATGCCCCGAGCTTCCCACCTGAGCTGCTACAGGCCTTGACCCGCAAGCAGTTGCTGGTGCTCGAGCGCATGACCAAGGGCGAGTCGAACAAACAGATCGCCTACACCCTGGAAATCGCCGAAACCACCGTCAAGGCCCACGTCTCGGCGATCCTGCGCAAACTCAATGTGCACAACCGGGTGCAGGCGATCTTGAGTGCCGGCGACATTGATTTCGGGTCTTACTTACGCCGCTGATGTCTGATGATGATCGTTCCCACGCTCCGCGTGGGAATGCAGCCCGGGACGCTCTGCGTCCCTCCAGAGCCGAACGCGGAGCGTCCGTTGAGGCATTCCCACGCGGAGCGTGGGAACGATCATCTCAAGGCCTGCCGAGCAAATGACTCATCGCGGTCTTGAGCTTCATCGGCCGCACCGGTTTGTGCATCAGGGTGTGGCCCAACTCGCGGATCTGCTGTTTGAGTTCGTTGCTGTAGTTGGCGGTGATCATCATCGCCGGGATCGCCGAACCGCGACGGGCGTTGATCCGGGCCACGGCATCGACGCCGTTCTGATCGTCGTCCAGGTGATAGTCGGCGATCAGCAAATCGGCTTCTTCGTGATAGTTGTCCACTTGCCGCGCCAGGTCCTGCTCGGACAGCGCCGTGACCACCAGACACCCCCACCCTTCGAGCAAGGTGCGCATGCCGGCGCAAATGGCCGCGTCGTTGTCCAGCACCCAAACCCGCGCCCCACGCAGGCGTTCAAGCATCGGCTCACTCATCAACAGGCTCGGCAGCGCCTTGGGGGCCGTAGCGCTGAGGGGCACTTCGACCGAGAACATCGAGCCCTTGCCCGGCCACGAACGCACATGAATACGGTGGCCGAGAATCCTCGCGATCTTTTCCACGATCGCCAGACCCAGGCCTAACCCGCGATCCTGATCCGGTCGCTGCACATCACCACGTTTGAATTCCTGAAAAATCTCCTCGAGGCGGTTTTCGGCGATGCCCATGCCGCTGTCCCAGACCTCGATCGACAGGCGCTGGTGATGACGCCGACAACCGAGTACCACACGTCCGCTGTAGGTGTAGCGAATGGCATTGCTCAGCAGGTTTCGAAGAATCCGCGCCAGCAACTGAATGTCGCTGCGCACCAAGGCGGAACAAGGGATGAAATGCAGTTCCAGGCCTTCACTGCGAGCCACCTGGGTGTACTCGGCCGCAAGGTTTTCCAGCAATTCGCTGAGGGCAAATGGCGCAATGTCGGCCTTGATCACCCCGGCATCCAGCTTGGAGATATCGACCAGCGTACCCAGCAGGTTCTCCACGTCTTCCAGGGAGTTGCTGACATTTCGCACCAAAATGGCATTGGCCACCGGCTCCCGCCGTTCGAGCAACGCGCTGGTAAACAGCCGCGCGGCGTTGAGCGGTTGCAGCAGGTCATGACTGACGGCAGCGAGAAACTTGGTCTTCGACAGGTTGGCTTGTTCGGCCTCGAGCTTGGCTTCACGCAGGCGAGATTCCGCCCGCCGACGCTCGTCGATTTCGCGCAGCAACTGGTCATTGAGGGTGGTCAGTTCTGCCGTGCGTTCGCGCACCCGCAACTCAAGATTCTGATAGGCCTGGTGCAGCGCCTCGGCGGTGCGGCGGCGTTCGGTGATGTCGCGGATCAGCACGAAAATCCCCACCACTTCCCCGGTGGCCAGGCGATTGGGCACATAGGAGCGCAGCATGTAGCGCTCCTGATTGTTGATGTTGGTTTCGGCAAACTCGAACGTTACGCTCTCACCGGCCAAAGCCCTGGCGACGTAGGCTTCCAGGCGCTGGTAATGCTGTTCGCTGTGGACTTCGCGCAGGCTCTGCCCAAGCATCACACCCCGAGGCCAGCAGTACCATTCTTCGTACACCTTGTTGGTGAATTCGTAGACCAGATCGGCATTCAGGTAGGCAATCAGCGCCGGCACATGGTCGGTGATCAGGCGGATCCAGCGCTCGCTTTCGCTCAGCGCTTCGGCGTGTTGGTAGCGTTCGGTGATGTCGGTGAAGGTGTTGACGAAACCGCCGGTGGGCAACGGATGGGTGCGAATTTCCAGCACCCGGCCATCGTAGAGGCGCTGCTCGCATTCCAGCACATGCCGTCCGTTCAGATCCCGGCTGGCCGGGGTCAGCAGATTCAGCTCGCTGTCGCCGATCACTTCGGCAAACGGACGATGGGCCGCCACCGGGGCCAGGCCGCTGAGTTCGAGGAAACGCCGGTTCCACAACTCCAGAATGCCCTCGGCGTTGACCATGGCCACGCCTTGGGACAGGTTGTCGACCGCCCGTTGCAACAAGTGGGATTTCTGCGCCACCGCCTGCTCGCGGCGCACGGTTTCGCGGAGTTTGACGTCGGTAATGTCGGTGAACAGGATCACCCGCCCGCCTTCCTGGGTGGGGCGTTCGCTGACTTGCAACCAGCGACCGTCCTGCAGGCGATAAAGCAGGTTTTCGTCGGCATGCCCGCGCGGCTCTTCAGTGAACAGCCCGGTGGCGGACATCAGTCGCTTGACCTCGGTCAGGCGCATGCCGGCGTTGATCCGCACCCGGCTGTTGCCCCAGAACGCCTTGAAACGGCTGTTGAACAACACGATCCGCTGGTCCGCATCGAACAGCACGAACGCGTCGGAAATGCTCTCGATGGCATCGATCAAATGCTGATGCGCGGTTTCTGCTCGCAGGCGTGCCTCGCTGAGCAAGCGATTGCCCGACTTGAGTTCAGCCATGGCCTGGTTCAAGGCGTCGGTGCGCTCACGCACCTGCTCGGCCAGCACCACAGAATGCTGGAACGCCGCGTACGGGTCATTGCCGCGGGTGATGCCGGACTCGATCCGCTCGATCAGCGCGCCATTGATGCGCTGCAGTTTGTGGTTGTCGCGCTGCAGGCTGGCGATCTGCGCTTGAAGCTCAACGATGTCCAGGGGACCGGCCTCGGGCAATGGCAACCCCGGTGAAGGTCTGGTTGATGTGCATGCCATTGAACTGTTCTCCGTAGGTGTTGAAACCCATCACCCGCTGGTCACGCAAAAACGTTCCGATCTGCTCCAGACTGCCGCTGTCTTCCAGTTCCATACGCCTTAGAAAGCAGTCGCAGCCGATGGTCAGCAACAGATCGCCAAGGCGCTCCTGCAAGCCTTCGAACAGGGTTTGCAGGTTTGGCAGCATGGGGCCGGGCTTCATGACAGTAAGGACGATGCCGTTTTCCACCGCACAGTAGAAACTCAGGCTCAGGTCCGGATGAACCTGCTGGATCGCCCTCACGTAATACTGATCGTTGATCCGCACGGCCAAGGGGTGCGCGGCGAAGATCCGGTGATCGAGCTCCGCCACCGGCACACCAATGTGCCGGGCGTATTCCTCGGCGGCCGGTTCGGCATTCAGTTCAAAGACCCGGCGTGAGGCGCTGTCGGCCCCGGTGACCACCAGCTTTTCCGCCCGCGGCAGAATGTGGTGGGTGGTAAAAACTTCGAAATCCAGCCAGGTATTGACCAGTACCACCACCGCCGCGCCGCTGTGGAACTCGCCGTTGAAATAGACGTGGGTATGGGTCAGGTAATTGTCGTCGCCGGCAGAACCGCCGAAATGCGGGATGTCGCCCAATGCTGCACTCAGGGCCGCGAGGACCATTTCTTCACGACTGGACAAGCCATCGAGCAGGGTCAGGGCAAAGCTGTTGCCCTTGATCGGCGCCAACGTGTTGCTGCGACAGCCACTGACCAGGCGCTCGACCATTTGCTGGGCGTCGATCAAGCTGAAGCGCTCCATCTCGCAGATCAGTTCGGCGTCGATGGAAAAATGCCGGTGGTCGAAGCCGACCGCGGTCACGCAGTTGCGGCCATAGCCCAAGGGTGTGATTTCCCCGGCACTGGTGCAACCCACCAGGCGTATACCGCCGAAGCTTTGTTGCAAGGCCTGGCCCAGCGCCTGCAAGTCGTACTCGGCGGAACAGAAGAACAGCACGAAGCCCAAGTGCGGATGCAACAGTTGTCGCGCCAGCTCCTGCGCCACTTGCTGGGCATCGGTGGCCTGGGACATGGCACTGACCACACCTTCACTCTGGACCTGCTGCATCGTCGCCTCCCGCAGGTGCGCATGTATGAGGCTGGAGTGTACGAAGCCTGTGAGCTGCGACGTATGCTACTTGGGTAGCGGGTAGCCGCTTCGATGGGATGAGAGTCGGCAAATTGAGTACTTGATGACTGACGCATTTGTGGCGAGGGAGCTTGCTCCCGCTGGACTGCGAAGCAGTCCCCAACCGGCCGATGCGCGACCAGGATCGGGACCGCTACGCGATCCAGCGGGAGCAAGCTCCCTCGCCACAAGTAAGCGACGTCGCTACAGGGTTACCAGGTCAGCACAGCCCCCACCGCAAAGGTGTCGGTGTCTTCATCCTGGTCGCTGGTGTCGTGGCCGTTGATTGCGAACTGGTTGTACTCGGCCACCAGCTTGAGGTTGTCGTTGATGTCATGGAACAGCGCAACGCCGCGCGTTTCGTAATCCGCGCCGCTGCCGACCACGCCATTGCCGTCGTCGTTGGTCTTGCCGTAAGACAAGGCCAGTCGGTTCTTGCCCAGTTTGTAGGAGCCCTGCAGCAGGTAACCGTCACTGTCGACATTGCGCAGGGTCGGTTCGCCAGCGTTGTTGGTGAAAAACGGGTTGATGCCTTTGGCCTGGAAGCCGGAGCCTGTAAGGGACAAACCGCCCATTTTCGCCTGCACGCCATAGCCGACGCCTTTGGAGGTGACGGACTCGACGGTGGAATCGGTATTGTCCGACGTCTGGTAGCTGCCGTTGACCCAGCTGTAGATCTTCGCCCCGGCGAGGTCGAACTGATAGGTGATCTCGCTTTCGGTACGCGGGTTCTCTTGGTACGCCTTGCCGGTCGGGCTGCTGTCGTTGGTGTCCACCGGGTCCATGATCCCCACGGCCACTCGCAAACCCTCCATCACCGGCGTGCGGTAGGTGATCTGCGACGTCGGGAACGGGTACGGATAACCCGTGCCGATATTGCCGAACGACACCCCGCCACCGTCCACCAGCCCCAGGGTATCGCTGACCTGGCCGTAACCGGCGAGCAACTCATCGAGCAGGATGTTGGAACGGGCGAACAGGCCGAAGTCCTTGCCGACCAGCACTTCGCCCCACTCAGGGTTGGCCACCGTGCCGTAGAACTGACGCACGTCGATGGCGGTGTCGGTGCCGTTGGTTTCGCTGTCGTTGATGGTCACCCAGAAAGAAGACCGGGCGCCGAGCTTGAGGTCATCGACCTGCTTGCCCATGTTGAAGCCCAGGTAGTTGGGCAGAAAACCCATTTTGACCCGCGCTTGCTTGCGGTCGAACTGGTCGCCGGCACGGTCCACATCGCTGTTCACGTAAAAAGCGTTGATGTAGCCGTCGGTGGAAAACGTGGTCTGGTCCTTGTCGTACAGCACGATCTCGGCTTGGGCCATCGAGCTCAAACCGAGGGTCGAAAGGCTGGCGATGAAGGCAGGCAAGAAACGATGCTTGATGTTCTTATTGTTGTGCATGACGCGCTCCGCAGCGGGGGACTGGATGTCGGAGGCGATTATCGAAAGCTGACCGGCGGCGTCATACGCTGCCTTGGAGGCGGTTTTGAAATGCTTTGGAGTGGCAGGTGATGCGCGGCAAGTTCGGTGTAAGACCGTCCGTCGACGAGGCCCGGAACTTAAGGCGTACGCCTGTGGAACGGACTGGCGTCCACAGGAACCGGTACTTGCTAAACGCCCGCTCTAAACAGCATGTAAGCGGCGACCACGACACAGATGCTGGCGAAGCCGATCTGCAATGCCCGGGCCGGGACTCGCGCACAAAGTCTTCGGCCAATGATCATGCCGACGATGCTCGCGACGATAAACGCCACGCCCAAACCGTCGATTCGCACCCCGGCCTGAAACGCGCCAATCACGCCGATGGCGGAAATCAGGCTGATCACCATCAACGACGTGGCGACGATGCCGCGCATCTGCACATCGGTCAGTTGCTTGAATGCAGGGACGATCAGGAAGCCGCCACCGACCCCGAGCAGCCCCGATACCACACCGGTCACCGCGCCCAGTGCCGCGAGGGTCGCGGTGCATTTGGCGGTCCAGGAAAAGCGCCCGGTCTGCTGATCGAGCATGCAGTTCTTCTGGCCCCAGTTGGCGTGGCCGTGGTCGCTTGGCCCTTCGTCCTGGCGCTCTCGGCGCAGCATCCGCCAGGCCACCATGACCATTAGCAGGCTGAACAGGATCATCAGGATTTTTTCCGGCAACTGATTGGCGAAGTAGATGCCGATCGGCGAAAAAATCGCCCCCAGCAGAGCGATCAGCAACGCTGCGCGATAACGCACCAGGCCATGGCGCAACCCGTCAATGGCGCCGACAGCCGCCGCACTGCCCACCGCGAACAGGGCGACCGGCGCGGCTTGCGTCATGGTCCAACCCAACCCCAGCACCAGCGCCGGCACCGCAAGAATGCCGCCACCGGCGCCGGTCAAACCGAGAACCAACCCCATCACCACGCCAAAAAAACTTGCCAGCAACATAAAACACTCGTGATCCGCGAAAAAAGCCGGGAACGCCCGGTATCGATGACTGACAGGATAGAGCCCGCGCAGCTTTTTTGATTAATTGAATTGATGCGGGCTGGTCAGCGCAGGGAGAATGAAACTACCCTCATGGCTTGTCCTAAAAGAAAACGGCCACCATGCCTGCCTTGATTGAAGCTTTTTTAGACCCTGCCTCGTCGACCTACAGCTACGTCATCTACGAACACGATGGCGGACACTGCGCCATCGTCGACCCGGTGCTCGATTACGACCCCGCCGCGGGGCGAACCGCCACCACCCAGGCCGACAAGATCATCGCCTTCGTTCGCCAGCATCAGTTGCAGGTGCAATGGCTGCTGGAAACCCACGCCCATGCCGATCACCTGTCCGCTGCGCCGTATCTGCGTCGGGAACTGGGCGGGAAGATTGCGATTGGTCAGTCGATCAGCAAGGTTCAAAGCGTGTTCAAGACCCTGTTCAACCTTGAGCCGGAATTCTGTATCGATGGTTCGCAGTTCGATCATCTGTTCGCGCCGGATGAATCGTTCCGCATCGGCAATCTCAAGGCCACGGCCCTGCATGTTCCCGGCCATACGCCAGCGGACATGGCTTATCTGATCGACAGCGATGTGATTCTGGTGGGCGATACATTGTTCATGCCGGATGTGGGCACCGCGCGCTGCGACTTTCCCGGCGGCAACGCCAACCAGATGTTTGCCTCGATTCACAAGCTGCTGGCCTTCCCTGCCGGCGTCCGACTGTATGTCTGTCATGACTACCCGCCCGAGGGGCGTAAACCGCAGTGCATGAGCACGGTGGGTGAACAGCGCAAAAGCAACATTCACATTCATGACGGCATCGACGAAGCCACGTTCGTTGCCATGCGCACCCGGCGCGATGCGGGGTTGGGCATGCCGACGCTATTGCTGCCGGCGATCCAGGTGAATGTGCGGGCGGGGAATTTGCCGCCGGCTGAGGGCAATGGCGTCACCTATTTGAAGATCCCTCTGAATAAACTCTAACGATCGAACACGTAACCCGTAGCAGCTGTCGAGCACCGCGAGGCTGCGTCCGCGGTTTACCTGAAGGAACTCGGTTGTAGGGTCTGCGACTGCTACGCAGCCGAACGCTGCCTCGCGGTGCTCGACAGCTGCTACAGGGGATTTGCGTTTAGTTCGCGAGGGTTAACCCATTCGCCGGCAACGGCAACGCCGTCTTATACCGCACCTGCTTGAGCGCAAAGCTCGAGCGGATATTGGCAACGCCGGGGACTTTGGTGAGGAAGTCCATCATGAAGCGCTCCAGCGACTGAATGGTCGGCACCAGTACGCGAATCAAGTAATCCGGGTCGCCGGCCATCAAATAGCACTCCATCACTTCCGGGCGATCCGAGATCGCTTCCTCGAAATGCTGCAACGCCTCCTCCACCTGTTTTTCCAGGCTCACATGAATGAACACATTCACATGCAGCCCCAGCAAATCGGCATCCAGCAGCGTCACTTGCTCACGAATCAGGCCCAATTCCTCCATCGCCTTGACCCGGTTGAAGCACGGGGTTGGCGACAGATTGACCGAGCGTGCGAGGTCGGCGTTGGTGATGCGCGCGTTCTCCTGAAGGCTGTTCAAAATGCCGATATCGGTACGGTCCAGTTTGCGCATGAGACAAAACCACCTGTTTTTTATGTTTATGCAGATTTTTTATCCTCAAATGATCACCAGCGCAATGAAACAGAGAGAAATATTCTTCTTGGCCCGGCCTATGATTGTTGTAGGACAAGATTTCTTTCACCGAAGAATGACGGTCAGCTCACTACAAGAAATTCACAAGATCGAGCGTAGAAGCCATGAACCAAGCGTACGAACCGCTGCAACTGCACGTTCCCGAACCATCGGGCCGTCCAGGCTGCAAAACCGACTTCTCCTACCTGCGTCTGACCGACGCCGGCACGGTGCGCAAACCCCCAATCGACGTTGAACCGGCCGACACCGCTGATCTGGCCAAGGGCCTGATTCGCGTGCTCGATGACGAGGGCAATGCCCTCGGTCCCTGGGCTGAAGGCGTGCCGGCCGAGATCCTGCGCAAAGGCATGCGTGCCATGCTCAAGACGCGGATCTATGACAACCGCATGGTGGTCGCCCAGCGTCAGAAAAAAATGTCGTTCTACATGCAGAGCCTTGGCGAAGAAGCCATCGGCAGCGGCCAGGCCCTGGCGCTGAACGTCGATGACATGTGCTTCCCGACGTACCGCCAGCAAAGCATCCTGATGGCGCGCGAAGTGCCGCTGGTGGACCTGATCTGCCAGCTGTTGTCCAACGAGCGCGATCCGCTCAAGGGCCGTCAGCTGCCGATCATGTATTCAGTCAAAGACTTCGGCTTCTTCACCATTTCCGGCAACCTCGCCACCCAGTTCGTGCAAGCCGTGGGCTGGGGCATGGCCTCGGCGATCAAGGGCGACACCAAAATCGCCTCGGCCTGGATCGGCGACGGCGCTACCGCCGAATCCGACTTCCACACCGCCCTCACCTTTGCCCACGTTTACCGTGCGCCAGTGATCCTCAACGTGGTCAACAACCAGTGGGCGATCTCCACGTTCCAGGCGATTGCCGGTGGTGAAGCCACCACGTTCGCCGGTCGTGGCGTCGGTTGCGGCATTGCCTCCCTGCGGGTCGATGGCAACGATTTCGTCGCGGTCTACGCCGCCTCTGCCTGGGCCGCCGAACGCGCCCGCCGCAACCTCGGCCCGACCATGATCGAATGGGTCACCTACCGCGCCGGCCCGCACTCGACTTCTGATGATCCGTCCAAATACCGTCCTGCCGACGACTGGAGCTACTTCCCGTTGGGCGACCCGATTGCGCGTCTCAAGCAGCATCTGGTGAAAATCGGTCAGTGGTCCGAAGAGGAACACGTCGCCGTCAGTGCCGAACTGGAAGCCGAAGTGATCGCCGCACAGAAAGAAGCCGAGCAGTACGGCACCCTCGCCGGCGGCCAGATTCCGAGCGCCGCGACCATGTTCGAAGACGTCTACAAAGAGATGCCGGAGCACTTGAAGCGCCAGCGTCAAGAGTTGGGGATCTGACATGAACGATCACAACAACAATATCGAGTTGGAAACCGCCATGACCACGACCACCATGACCATGATCCAGGCCCTGCGCTCGGCCATGGATGTGATGCTTGAGCGTGACGACAACGTCGTGGTGTTCGGCCAGGACGTCGGCTACTTCGGCGGCGTGTTCCGCTGCACCGAAGGCCTGCAGAACAAGTACGGCACCTCCCGCGTATTCGACGCGCCGATCTCCGAAAGCGGCATCGTCGGCGTCGCCGTCGGCATGGGCGCCTACGGTCTGCGGCCGGTGGCCGAGATCCAGTTCGCCGACTACGTTTACCCGGCGTCGGACCAGATCATTTCCGAAGCCGCCCGCCTGCGTTATCGCTCGGCCGGCGAGTTCACCGCCCCGATGACCCTGCGCATGCCTTGCGGCGGCGGCATCTACGGCGGCCAGACCCACAGCCAGAGCATCGAGGCGATGTTCACCCAGGTCTGCGGTTTGCGCACGGTGATGCCGTCCAACCCTTACGACGCCAAAGGCTTGCTGATCGCCTCCATCGAAAACGATGACCCGGTGATCTTCCTCGAGCCAAAACGCCTGTACAACGGCCCGTTCGACGGTCACCACGAACGCCCGGTTACCCCGTGGTCGAAACACCCGGCCGCGCAAGTGCCGGACGGTTACTACACCGTGCCGCTGGACGTCGCCGCGATCACCCGTCCGGGCAAGGACGTGACCATCCTGACTTACGGCACCACCGTTTACGTGTCGCAAGTGGCGGCTGAAGAAACCGGCATAGACGCCGAAGTCATCGACCTGCGCAGCCTGTGGCCGCTGGACCTGGAGACCATCGTCAAGTCGGTGAAGAAAACCGGCCGTTGCGTGATCGTGCACGAAGCGACCCGCACCTGCGGTTTCGGCGCCGAACTGGTCGCCCTGGTGCAAGAGCACTGCTTCCACTACCTGGAAGCGCCTATCGAACGCGTCACCGGTTGGGACACTCCCTACCCGCACGCACAAGAGTGGGCGTATTTCCCTGGTCCGTCCCGAGTGGGCGCGGCTTTGCATCGGGTTATGGAGGTCTGAATGGGCACGCACGTTATTAAAATGCCGGACATTGGTGAAGGCATTGCAGAAGTTGAACTGTCGGTTTGGCACGTCAAAGTCGGCGACATGGTCGTCGAAGACCAGGTACTGGCCGATGTCATGACCGACAAGGCGATGGTCGACATCCCTTCGCCGGTGAACGGCAAGGTGATTGCCCTGGGCGGACAGCCTGGCGAAGTCATGGCGGTTGGCAGCATCCTGATCAGCATTGAAGTCGAAGGCGCGGGCAACGTTAAAGAGTCGGCGCAGCCTGCACCGGTTAAAGAAGCGCCGGTGTCGGCACCGAAAGTTGCCACCGCTGTCGAGAGCAAACCGGTTGTTGCCGCAGCGCCGCGAGCTGCCGTATGCCAGGGCCCGATGGTCGCTCGCGAAGCGGATGAGCGTCCGCTGGCCTCACCGGCCGTGCGCAAACATGCACTGGACCTCGGCATTCAATTGCGTCTGGTGCGTGGCACCGGCCCTGCCGGTCGGGTGCTGCACGAAGACCTCGAGGCCTATCTGGCTCAAGGTCAGCAGCCGCAATCCACCGCTGTCGCCGCTTACGCCCAGCGTAACGATGAAGAACAGATCCCGGTCATCGGCATGCGCCGCAAGATCGCCCAGCGCATGCAGGACGCCACTCAGCGCGCCGCTCATTTCAGTTATGTCGAAGAAATCGACGTCACCGCCGTGGAAGAACTGCGCGCTCACCTGAACGAAAAACACGGCGCGACCCGCGGCAAGCTGACCTTGCTGCCGTTCCTGGTCCGCGCACTGGTCGTTGCCCTGCGCGACTTCCCGCAGATCAACGCCCGTTACGACGACGAAGCCCAGGTCATCACCCGCCTCGGCGCGGTGCATGTCGGCATCGCCACCCAAGCTGACATCGGTTTGATGGTGCCGGTGGTCCGTCACGCCGAAACCCGCAGCCTGTGGGACAGCGCCCAGGAAATTTCGCGCCTTGCTACCGCTGCCCGCAATGGCAAGGCCAGCCGCGATGAGTTGTCCGGTTCGACCATCACCCTGACCAGCCTCGGCGCCTTGGGCGGTATCGTCAGCACCCCGGTGCTGAACCTGCCTGAAGTGGCGATCGTGGGCGTCAACAAAATCGTCGAACGGCCGATGGTCGTCAAAGGCCAGATTGTGATTCGCAAGATGATGAACCTCTCCAGCTCCTTCGATCACCGCGTGGTCGATGGCATGGATGCGGCGCAATTCATCCAGGCCATCCGTGGCTTGCTCGAACAACCCGCAACCTTGTTTGTGGAGTAAGACATGCAGAATTTGAACACCACGCTGCTGATCATCGGCGGCGGCCCTGGCGGTTATGTGACGGCGATTCGTGCCGGTCAGCTGGGCATCTCGACCATTCTGGTCGAAGGCGAATCCCTGGGTGGCACGTGCCTGAACATCGGCTGCATTCCGTCCAAGGCGTTGATCCACGTCGCCGAACAGTTTCACCAGACGCAGCATCACAGCCAGCATTCGGCGCTGGGCATCAGCGTGTCGGCGCCGACCCTCGATATCAGCAAAAGTGTCGAGTGGAAGGACGGTATCGTTGATCGCCTGACCACCGGCGTGGCGGCGCTGCTGAAAAAGAACAAGGTTCAGGTCATTCAAGGTTGGGCCAAGATCGTCGACGGCAAAACCGTCGACGTCGGCGACACGCGCATTCAGTGCGAACACCTGGTGCTGGCCACCGGTTCGAAAAGCGTGAACCTGCCGATGCTGCCGATTGGCGGCCCGATCATCTCCTCCACCGAAGCCCTGGCGCCGACGTCCGTGCCGAAACGGCTGATCGTCGTCGGTGGCGGTTACATCGGTCTGGAGCTGGGGATCGCCTATCGCAAGCTCGGCGCTGAGGTCAGCGTGGTCGAGGCTCAGGATCGCATCCTGCCGGCCTACGACGCGGAACTGACGCAGCCTGTGCATGACGAACTGAAAAAATTCGGCATGAAGCTTTACTTGAAGCACAGCGTCCAAGGCTTTGATTCTTCTAGCAATACACTGCAAGTTCTTGATCCGAATGGCGACACCCTGAACCTGGAAACCGATCAGGTACTCGTCGCCGTCGGCCGTAAACCGAACACTCAGGGCTGGAACCTCGAAGGTTTGAACCTGGACATGAACGGCCCGGCGATCAAGATCGACAACCGCTGCCAGACCAGCATGCGCAACGTGTATGCCATTGGCGACGTGAGCGGCGAACCGATGCTCGCGCACCGGGCCATGGCTCAGGGCGAGATGGTTGCCGAACTGATCAGCGGTAAATCCCGCGAATTCAACCCGACCGCCATCGCCGCCGTGTGCTTTACCGACCCGGAACTGGTGGTGGTCGGCAAGACCCCGGACGACGTCAAGGCGGCGGGCCTGGACTGCATCGTTTCCAGCTTCCCGTTTGCCGCCAATGGTCGGGCGATGACGCTGGAATCGAAAAGCGGCTTCGTGCGGGTCGTGGCGCGGCGTGACAATCATGTGATTGTCGGCTGGCAGGCGGTCGGTGTGGGCGTGTCGGAATTGTCGACGGCGTTCGGCCAGAGCCTTGAAATGGGCGCCCGACTGGAAGACATTGCCGGCACCATCCACGCGCATCCGACACTCGGCGAGGCGGTACAGGAAGCGGCGTTGCGAGCCCTCGGCCACGCGCTGCACCTGTAACCGCTTCATCTGATCGTTCCCACGCTCCGCGTGGGAATGCCTCAACGGACGCTCCGCGTCCGCGTTATGGACGCGGAGCGTCCCGGGCTGCATTCCCACGCAGAGCGTGGGAACGATCAAAGGAACGAATTGCGGGCTGCGAAATGGGCCCGGAATGAAGTATTGTTGTCCCCATCCAGAAAAACGTCAGAAGCCTTGAACCGTTTCGGCGGTTGTTAAGCGATAGAGGGTGTCATGGGTAACGAAAGCATCAATTGGGACAAGTTGGGTTTTGACTACATCAAGACAGACAAGCGCTATCTGTCGCACTGGCGTAATGGCGAGTGGGACAAAGGCACCCTGACCGAAGACAATGTGCTGCACATCAGCGAAGGCTCCACTGCCCTTCACTATGGCCAGCAATGCTTCGAAGGGCTGAAGGCCTATCGTTGCAAGGACGGTTCGATCAACCTGTTCCGCCCGGACCAGAACGCCGCCCGCATGCAACGCAGCTGCGCGCGCCTGCTGATGCCACAGGTGTCCACCGAGCAGTTCGTCGAAGCCTGCAAGGAAGTGGTCCGCGCCAACGAGCGTTTCATCCCGCCTTACGGCACCGGCGGCGCGCTGTACCTGCGTCCGTTCGTGATCGGCGTGGGTGACAACATCGGCGTGCGTACCGCCCCCGAGTTCATCTTCTCGATCTTCGCCATCCCGGTCGGTGCCTACTTCAAGGGCGGCCTGACCCCGCACAACTTCCTGATCTCCAGCTACGACCGCGCCGCCCCACAAGGCACCGGTGCAGCCAAGGTCGGTGGTAACTACGCGGCCAGCCTGATGCCAGGTTCCCAGGCCAAGAAAGCCCACTACGCCGACTGCATTTACCTGGACCCGATGACCCACACGAAAATCGAAGAAGTCGGCTCGGCCAACTTCTTCGGGATCACCCACGACAACAAGTTCGTGACCCCGAATTCGCCGTCGGTCCTGCCGGGCATTACCCGCCTGTCGTTGATCGAGCTGGCAAAATCGCGTCTGGGCCTGGAAGTGGTCGAAGGCGACGTGTTCATCGACAAGCTGTCCGACTTCAAGGAAGCCGGCGCTTGCGGTACTGCTGCGGTGATCACCCCGATCGGCGGCATCAGCTACAACGATCACCTGCACGTGTTCCATAGCGAAACCGAAGTCGGCCCAGTCACCCAGAAGCTCTACAAAGAGCTGACCGGTGTACAGACCGGCGACATCGAAGCGCCAGCGGGCTGGATCGTCAAGGTTTGATTTGACGGGACCTGATCCCCAGCGGCACATAACCCATCCATCGCTTTCGCGATGGGTGGGTTTTTTATTGCATTAGGGATGGCCATTCAGGGTCCGTACCCATTTCATAGCTCACTTGTTAAACTAGCCCATTTTTTCAGAGCCGAAGGCTAGGGACTGCGCCGTGAATTTAGAAACTTTGACGATGCATTGGAAATCGGAAGTTTCAAACAAGAAAAAACCGGGTAGTCGTATCGGCCTGATCACCAATATTCTTAAACGAACCAGAAAGAGCAACACGCTCAGATACTTGTTCATATTCAGACTGGCGCAGTATTTAAATGCTCGCAAAGGTTTGTGCCGCGTTTATGCGAAACGGCTGGAAAGAAAGAGCAATCTAAAGTACGGAGTTGACATAAATATCGATGCCCAAATAGGCCCCGGCTTTCGTATCGGCCATTTGCCTGGGATCGTTATCACTGGCCATGTGCGGATCGGCCGAAACTTCTTTATCCGTCAAAACACTACCATTGGCATTAAAACCATGGGACTAGCTGAATATGACCTCAAGATCGGCGATAACGTAAGTATCGGGGCAAATAGTTGCATCATCGCGGACACCCTCTCAATTGGTGATGACGTTACTATCGGGGCCATGTCCTTCGTCAATAAAAACATTCCCGCAGGCACTACTTTTTATAACGCCCGATAATCGTGAGTGCATCCCGTTCTATCTGAGCAAACAACCACTCCACAAACACCCGTGTCTGCGCCGTCACATTAGGCGCGACACCGTAGTAATAACGCGGCAACGGCATTCGCAATTCGGGCAATGGGCAAATCAGGCGACCGCTAGAGAGATGGGTGCCCAGCAAAGAGGTGGGGCACAAGGCAATGCCCTGTCCTTCCACGGCGGCCTCAAGCACCAGGTGCATGTGGTCAAACTGCCGGGTGACCTGAGAGGCTGACTGGCCTTGACCAAAATGCAGGGCCCAGTTGTGCCAATCTTCGCGACGCGCCTTGGCGGTCAGTAACGTGTGACGGCTCAGGGACGCGAGGTCTTCAAGGGCCAGGCGCTCAATCAGCGAAGGTGCCGCGACCAGCAACAGTTCGTCTTCGAAGAGCGCTCGCGCCTCAATCGCCGGAGCCCAGTCATCACGACCACGGCGAATGACGATGTCGAACCCGTCGCGGGCATGATCGGGGGCCTGGGTCTGGGTCATCACTTGCGGCTTGATGTCGGGGTGCTGCGCGATGAAATCTTCCAGTCTGGGCGCTAGCCACAGCATCGCAAAGGATGGGCGGACATTGATCTTCACGGTCGGCAGCGAGGCATGTTGCTTGAGCGCAGCGGTGGCGTTGGCAATCTGCGCCAGCCCGGCACTGACCTGCTCATAAAAGCGTTGACCCGCCGGCGTCAGCACCGATTGCCGGACACGCCGCTCGAACAGCAGCACACCCAGGTGCTCCTCAAGCAATTTGATGTGCCGGCTGACGGCACTGTGACTGACATGCAGCTCTTCGGCCGCCAGGCTGAAACTCTGATGGCGAGCAGCAACAGCAAAGGCGCGAACAGCATTGAGGGGCGGTAGTGGATTGATCATGTGTCTAATTTAGTCACATATGCAGCGCAATTAAAGCGTTTGTCACGCCCACGTCGTCACGCCAATCTGCTCGCACGCAGCCAGCGCCACCTGACGGAGCAAGACATGAACAGCTACGGACTCTTTCTATTGTTCGCCACCCTGACCATTTTGAGTCCGGGGCCTGGCGTTGTCCTGACCCTGTCCAACGCGGTGCGCCATGGCTGGACCGGGGCAGTGCCGGGCATTCTGGGGATCGCATCGGGTGCGTTTATCGTCGCCGCCATCAGCGCCACCAGCGTCGGCCTGATCCTCAGCACTTCCGCCAACGCCTTTACTGCGTTGAAATACGCAGGGGCCGCCTATTTGCTGTACCTGGGTTACAAGAGCTGGCGCTCGGCAGGTTTCAACACGCTGCTTGAAACACGTCCCTCAAGCCCGGGCTACCGCTTCCTGGAAGCGGCTTCGATCCAGTTTCTGAACCCCAAGGCCGTGTTTTTCTTTCTGGCGGTGTTCCCGCAATTCATCGACACCTCAGCGCACTTCTCCACCCAGTTTTTCAAACTGGTCGCCTCCTATGGCGTGCTGGTGATCCTCGTGCATGGCAGCTATGCCTTGCTCGCCAATGCTGCCAAAGGCTGGTTGTCGAGTCCGAAAGGTTCCTGGCTGGCGGCGAAAGTCTCGGGTGTGACCTTCGCCGGTTTCGGCGTGCTGATGGCCTCGGCCAGTCGCTAAGGTGCAGACCTGGCGATCGCTCGACGCCGGGGCTCGGTGAGCGCGGTTTGTGTTGTCGATACCTGAACTGGCAGTTCAACAGCGAACCGGCTGCTGAGCTCCTTGCATCCCGTCGCCGTCAACGTCAGCACGCGGCTGTCCAGGTCTTGAGTTACCCATTTGCGCGTGATCGCCGTTTTCAACAACGCCGCCCCCAGCGATCCACCCAGATGCGGGCGGCGCATGCTCCAGTCCAGGCACGGGCAGGCAAAACGGCGGCGCAGCGTGCTCAAATCCTTGACCTCGATACCCAACCCTTCAAACAACGCCTCACCGCTTTGGCTCAACTGATAAGCCTGTTCATCGGTTGCCAGCAGCCACCCCGCTTCGATCATCCGGTCATGCAGCAGCACCGCCAACGTGCCGGCCATGTGGTCGTAACACGTGCGGGCGAATTGCAGGCGATCCGGGGTGCGCGAATTGAAGGTCGGCGTAGCGTTCTGCCCGATCACCATCAACGCTTCCAGCGCCTGGGCGACGCGCTTGTCCGTCAGGCTGTAATAGCGATGTCGGCCCTGCACGTGCAGCCGCACCAGCGCCAACTCCTTGAGTTTGGCCAGATGCGCGCTGGCGGTGGAGGCACTGACTTCGGCAATCGCCGCCAACTCAGTGCTGGTGCGGGCGTGGCCGTCCATCAGCGAACAGAGGATTTTGGTCCGGGCCGGTTCCGCGATCGCTGCAGCCACCTGGGAGACGCCGATGTCGTGCTGTTCTACGTTCATATTTCGTTCCCGGACGAATCAAGGACTTTTCGGACTGGAGATAGTAGCAACACTTTTCCAACCACGAACAAGGCTGCGACCCATGGACCCGATCATCGCTGCGACTCATGCCGATCCTTATCCCTATTACGCGCAACTGCGCGCGCAGGGCGGGATGGTTTTTCACCAAGGACTGAAAGTGTGGGTGGCGACTAGCGCCCGAGCCGTTGCGGCGGTGCTCGCGCATCCTGACTGTCATGTCCGACCGTCCCACGAACCAGTGCCCAAGGCTATTGTTGGCGGAATGGCCGGCAAGGTCTTCGGTCGGTTGATGCGGATGAATGAGGGCGAACGGCAGCGCTGCCCGAGGTCGGCGATACAACCAGGATTGGCGTCTATTGATGCAGATGAAGTCAATGCGCTCGTCGGCGCTCGCCTGATCACTGCAGACGCCGATGGGTTGTACAAGGCAATGTTCCGCGGGCCGGTTTGCGTGGTGGCTGCATTGCTGGGGTTCTCTGCGGCTCAAAGCCGCGCTATCAGCGAACTGACCGGGGACTTCGTCGCGTGCCTGTCGCCCCTGAGCGGTCAAGCGCAACTGGAGGCGGCGCACGTTGCGGCGGAACACTTGAGCGGCTATTTGATTGAGCTACTGGATGACCCGAACAATCAGAGCGCCCTGCTCGCCGGGATCCGCCAGCGCTTCGCGGCAACCTCTGGCGACGTTGAAACGTTGATCGCCAACCTGATCGGGCTGTTTTCCCAGACCTATGAGGCCACCGCGGGGCTGATCGGCAACGCGTTGTTGGCGTTGATTAGAACCCCCTCGTTGCACAGTGAATCGACATCCTTGGACGACTTGATCGCTGAAGTTCAGCGCTTCGATCCGTCGGTGCAGAACACCCGCCGGTTTGTCGCTGCGCCTTGTGAAATCGAGGGGGTAAGCCTGAACCCTGGCGACGTGATTCTGGTGATGCTGGCTTCGGCCAATCGTGATCCGCAGCTCAATGACCATCCCGACGTCTTTCTTCTGGATCGTCCAGACCGGCGCAGCTTTACCTTTGGTGCGGGGCGGCATCAATGTCCGGGGCAGGTGTTGGCCTTGAGTATTGCCTGCGCCACCTTGAGGGAGATTCTGACGTTAAAACCTGCGTTGGATCGCCTGACCTGGCATTACCGGCCTTCGCTTAACGGGCGTATTCCGCTGTTTAGTGATTTGCCGTAAGACCACGTCAACACGCAACGGTCACGCCAGTCGCTGCGCAACAAAATCGATAAAGGCTTTCAACTTCGGCAGTGATTTTCGCGAGCGTGGATACACCATCTGTACCGGCTTGGGTGGCGGCGCATAGGCGTCCAGAATCCGCACGAGTTCGCCTTTGGCCAACGCGGCCGACACCAGGAAATCGGGCTGCATCAAAATCCCCTCTCCGGCCACGGCCGCCTGCAGCAGCACTTGGCCGTCATTGCTTTTCAACACCGCTCCTTCGGGCCAGGGAACCTCGCTTGCGCCGTTTTGCAAAGGCCAGGCAAAACGATTGCTCCAGGACGTGTGGGTGAGGATTCTGTGTCGGTGCAGGTCTTCGGGGGACTGAGGTACCTGCCATTTTTCCAGATACCGGGGCGATGCGCAGATCACCATTCGATACGGTGGCAATGGCTTGGCCAGCAGATTCACGCCGATCAGTTCGGAAATCCTGAACGCCAGATCGAATGACGTCTCGTACAGGTCCACCACTTCGTTGCTCAGAATCAGCTCGACCTGGATCTGCGGATAACACTGCATGAACGCCGAAACCAGAGGACCGACCAATGCCACGCCGAGGGTCATCGGTGCGGTGATTCGCAACAGTCCGCTGGGCTCCGGGTTCGACGCCTCCACCCGGCTGAACGCGTACTTCACCTGCTCCAGTGCCCGCTTGGCTTCTTCATAAAACAACCGACCTTCCCCGGTGATGGATTGGCGTCGGGTGGTGCGTTGAATCAATTTGGTATTGAGGGTTTTCTCCAGGCTTTGAATATGCCGTCCAACCATGACCGCCGACATCCCGACATCACTGGCCGCATCGGCAAAGCTGCCTGCCTCGACCACGGCGACGAAAACCTCCATTTGCCTGAGTTTGCTCATGACCATGCCTTGTGAAGGGAGAAAGCGGAACGCTTGATTAAGTACATCAGGTTAAAGGAGTAATAACCGGCAATGCGTTTATCACGAAGGGCGTCCTCCATAGAGTCACATTATTAAAGGTGAACAACGAGGCTCCATTGATGCAAACCCTACTGGACACGTCACTGAGTTGTTTTGCGCGGGCAGAGCTCCTGCAAGGCACCACGCCCATTCAGCGCGCTGAACGCCTCGAACACCTGCTGGGCTTGAAGCCGCAGGGAATCGGCCTGTTTCTCAAGCGCGACGATCATATGCTGATTGGCGGTGGCGGTAACAAACTGCGCAAACTCGAATTTCACATCGGCGCAGCGCTGGCGGCCGGAGTCGACACGGTGATCACTGTGGGCGGCATTCAGTCCAACCATGCGCGCCTGACCGCCGCGGTGTGCGCGCGCCTGGGCCTTGCCTGTGAACTGATTCTGACCCGCGCGGTACCCAAAACCGATGTGGATTACGAACTTAACGGCAACGTCCTGCTCGACCAATTGTTCGGCGCACAGCTACAGGTGCTTGCCGGCGGCAGCAACTCACTCGCCGTGGCCGAAATACGGGCCGCACAACTTCGGGATTTGGGGCGCAACGTGCTGGTGATTCCCACCGGTGGTTCAACGCCGCTGGGCAGTCTCGGTTATGCGCGCTGCGCAGCGGAGATCGCACAGCAAGAGACGGAACTCGGCCTCAGCTTCAATCAGGTCGTGGTGCCCAACGGCAGCGCCGGCACTCACGCAGGGCTCGCGGCGGGCTTCCAGTTGCTGGGCCGAGGCACCTCGATCGTCAAGTCCTATTCGGTTTTGTCCGATCGAGACACGTCAGCGGACAGAACCCGGCAATTGACCCAGGACGCATTGGCACTGTTGGGTAGCAAGGCCGTCGTTCAGGCTGAAGAGATCGCCATTGACGGCAGTCAGTTGGGCGACGGTTACGGTCTGCCAACGCCAGCCATGCAGGAAGCAGTGCGCCTGATGGCTCGCGCCGAAGGCCTGTTGATCGACCCGGTGTACTCCGGCAAAGCGTTTGCCGGGCTGTTGGCCGATCTCAGACAAGGACGCTACCGTACCGGAGACAACGTGCTGTTCGTGATGACCGGCGGAACACCGGGTTTGTATGCCTATCGGGAGACCTTTCAGTCTTAGCGGTTAATCATCCCGCGTCAGCACTTCCAGCAATTCAATCTCAAAAATCAGGTTCGAATTCGGCGTGATCTTGCCCATGGTCCGTTCACCGTAGGCCAGATGCGCCGGCACCAGCAATTTGCGCTTGCCGCCGACCTGCATGCCCATAATCCCCTGGTCTCAAGTATTTCATATGTAGCTTTGAAAAATTCAGGCTTCAGGCAGCTGTAGAAGATTCCAATTCCAAGAAGTATTCTCGCCCCAGCGGAGTGAGGTCGATGTAGTTGTAATGCATCCGGTCACGAGCAAGGTAAATGAGCTGCTTACGTGAGAGATTGTCGAGAGCATTTTGCGCTGCGATTCTGGATAGCTGCGAATACTGCCTCACTTCGTCGATTCCAAATTGACGGCCGTCTTGAATCGCCTTCCCCACCACGACAAATGCGACAGTTTCGTCTTCAGACAAGGGCGATCCCTCCGGCTCCGACGGTGTTTCTTTCTCGAAATACTTGGCGTAAATGAGAATCAGAACGGGCACCAGTAGCAAGACAACTAGTACGAGCAGAATCAAGACTATCCAGAAAGGCAAAGTAACGTCCCGTGCCAACCACCGGCCCACGCTCGCTACCCATTCCCACAGGCTGTTCATTGCAGAACTGAAAAACGTAAGCTCCAGCTTCTGCTCCACAGCCTTTGTGACCAGCACAGTCACAGTGATACTGACAAGCCCTAGAATCGCTTTCTTCAAGATAGACATCTGCTTTGCATCACCCTCTGGAATTTTTCACTGATGGCCGTTTAATGCCACGAATACTACCAGACTCCCCCGTCCGTCCTCTCAGCTTGAGCAATCCTTTCGACTCGGATACTGTCTATCCATACAGCATTTGGCGTGACTGCGATGAAAGACAATGCTCAAGATTATTTGATTGATGATTCTGGCTTTGAGCTGGGAATGCCCACGCACGTGGAAATGCTCAAGCACTACAACCAAGTGCTTGAAGCTGAGCTAGAGACAACACGCTGTGACCTACGGAAAGCCCATAAAACCATCGCCGGGTTGATCGTCATGTACCGGGACAGCTCAAAGGAGCTTGCAGCCTTGAAGATTGAACATGAACGTCTCAAGTGGACATTGAGCGACATGTACAGGCGAGAGAGTGAGAGGGAATCGGCACGCATGAGCTACCAGTACGGCGGCTACGAGAAACGCGAGAAATCCTAAGTACGCCCGCCAGCTATAATCATCCCTATAGCTGAAAGGCATAGGAGCGCGGCACTGTGGCGAATTTGGGGAAGCTTTGGGCAGGAAGAGCGTTTGGAACAAACACCGGGAATCTCGCAATCACATTTGAAAAAGACGAAGAAGAGTTAGAGGGAACTATCCGATTTGCTGACGATGACCACGGGCTCGTGGCCTACAAGGTACATGGCACGTATAACGATGAAATAGTGTTGACTGGCAATTCCATTACAGAAACAGAGGGTGTCGAATACGGCGAGCTAACCATTAAAGCAGCCCTCACCCCTGAAGGCAGCATAAGAGGGGAATGGTCAACTTCAATAGGGTCAGGTGGGCCATTCATTGCTCACCCGCACGGCGCTGGGGCCGTTAACACTGTAAAGACAGACCTTGAAATTGAACAGTTCTACACACAGTCGTACACCCTTGGTGCATTGAGCCTTTCAAAAGATGATGTGATATCACTCATGGAGATTGTGAAGAAAGACTTCAACTCTGGAGGAAAGCTGATTGTAACCTACAGAAACGGCGGTGCTGAAGTTACACGACATAGCAAAGATTTCATTGCACAGATGGACGCACTCAAAAAGCTAAACTATTTAAAGCTCTTCATACAAGAACCAGATGAGTTCGAAGTAAACAAGATCGTGCTAATCGAGTTAGCCGAACACGGCATCAACAGGATCGTTGTTCAAGGCGTACGAGAAATTTGGGTGGAAGGCAAAGCCCACACATTACGCAGTGAGCTTACAAAGAATGAAAAGAGCCTTGCTACCAACTTCAAGAAGTTCGGACTAAACCTATCTCAACTTGCACTCTTCGTCATGATAGTCGTAATGGTTGACGTCCAATCCTTCTGGATGAGAGTCGGTATCGGTGCACTCTTCCTAGCCTTGATTAAATTTGTAGGCTGGCTACACGTGACATTCATTCCCAACGCATCCATTCGCCTAACCAATGTCAAGGACACTTGGATCACTCGTTGGGGAGCGTCCATCTTCTCTTGGGTATCGGCACTCACTACCACTGTGATTGGAGGTTACATAGTCTACCTAGCAACACTGCCCCAACAATAGCTGGTAACTGAAAACACAAAGCCCTCTCATTGGCGGGCTTTTTCATTCGTTCTCACGTACCAAGGAGTTGCAAGGCGTCCTAACGACTTCTGAGCAATAGCAACGGTGAACACCCACTCCCATCCTAGCCCTGTACATTAAATCGGATAACTAACAATCGCCATGTGATCCGTGAGAAGTAACATCTGGTCACCTTCTAGTCCAGTTAGTGGAAAACTAGAATATTGGATATAACCGCTTGACAAGTCCACGTGCAATATTTGATCAGTCAGCAGCACTTTAGTAGCGCCTGCTGGATAGATACCCTTCCCTTTTTCTGTGATCGAAAATGCCAGCGGAAAGAATGAGAGAAGGCTAATACAGCAAAGATTCCCCTGATTTCGAAACGCAAACAGCTTTGCACTGATATGGCGACGGTGAGGATAAAACCAGCAGTAGATATCATGCGTATCATCAATAGCAGAATCATTCCCCATTACAAACGCTCTCAACGGATCGAAATAAGGGGCGCCTCTTGAATCTACATGACACTCTTTAACAGATGTCGCAGATAAGATATGACCAATCATAGCCCTACAGAATTTGACAGCATCAAACTTCACTGAGACATGATTGACAGGACTATTTGCGTATTTGAAATGATGCTTTATCCGAGCCGTTAACTCTTTGAATACACAAGCCACTTCCTGATCGTTAGCACCTAAATGCTTGGTATTGCATGCTAGACAGATAGTCTTAAACTTACTTCCATTAGGAGACTTGACACCTTTCACTGATGGAAGTTTTGCACCAAGCAACTCTGTTAGATGAACTTGTTCAACCCTAGTGATAGTAATGCTGCCCTTAGGCGGAACATGATCTATGCTCAGCGGTCCATGCTCACCACAAATCAGGCAGAACCCTTTCGTAATTTCGGTATGGTTGCGGCGCTCCGTAAGTCCTTTCGTGTAATCGCCCATAAATACTCTCTCTCTGCCTGCAACCCTGCCCAGTTTAGAAAGCACTCGCCCAGCACCCTCACTTTTTTATTAGTCGATGCCAAATGTATGCAGGCCGCCCCTTCATCAGTTGAAACTCCCTTAAAGCGGGTAAGGTTTCTGATAATCCTTGTGCTGCCGTTAACAACAGCGTTGATATCAGAGGTGCGACAGAACCCGTATTTATCGCAAGCCCTACCCCACAAAATGAGCTCAGGGTTCCTTTAGTGAACCCTGAGCTTATTTGACCAATTGCACTGCGTACTTCGTCTACCTGCGGCATAATTTCTTTATGGAATAGGTTCTGACATTTCCTATCAAACGACTCAGAACTCACGCCATGCAGCTCTTCACTAACTGAAACCAAAGAACCGTTGAATCGATCGAATGCACGCGGATACTTATCTCGTAGCTCTATTATTGTTTGTGGGGATTCTATATTTATAAACTCTTCATTCACGTTAAAAAATCTTACGCACGGAGATATTGGCTCAGCACTTTTTGTATGCGACAACGACAAAAGGGTAGACTCAAAGCTAGATTCAGTAATATAGGTATGTCCAAGTTTTTGAGCTAAAGACGTTTGATTGTAAATTGCTTTCAACCTTGCGATGATAGCTTGGTTAGTCGCTTGATAAGCCCATCGTTCAAATTGCTCTTGGGATAAAACTCCATTGGAATCCCAGTTCGGCTCGTAAGCAATAGTGTTGCCCGCGCCCTTCCTTGCATTCTCTATAGTTTGATGGAGAAACAAGCCTACTCCAGAGTACAGTTGATCATCTTTAAACCCGACATGCAACGCCGTCCTACGCTTAACATTTGCGTCCTCTCTGAGAATCAGCATCTGCCCATTATCATCTCTGAGGACAGATTTGAGAATTGCATGACTATGGGCGTAGTCATGAATCTCTGGAGATATAGAAGACCTGAAGGCATCCTCCGAGCGCCACAGCGGCACACTTTCGCTCGGCCTATCGTAAAAATCTATGGGGTAAACAGTTACAAAATTGTTCCTGATTAATGGGTGAAGCCAACTATAAAACTCCAAACCTTTAGATAATGCATCCATACTAATCGTAGGCTTGGACGAAACCAATGGATCATTCAATACCACTTTATTGTATACGAGCAATGAGGATAATGTGTTCTCTTTCGAGAATTTTGAGGACCAAGTGCTGAACTGGGCATTAAGTTTTGAATCGACCAAATATGCATCCACCTCAGATTCAACACTTGCTCGTCTCGCCTTAACATAACATGAAAAGCGTCGAGTCAACTCCTTATCTGGCAGCTTATAAACATCTATAACATCACCATTAGACTTCAATAGCTCGCATTCAATAAGCAGGTCTAAAGCTTGATTACTCATGTACGCCCCTAATGCTCAGTATTTCTTGGTTATACGTCTTATTGGTCGCAATCTAGTCTCATTGAATCTAGACCAAGGCGCGTAAAAAGTCACTTTTTTGTCACTCTGATTTTGCTAGTATTCAAGTAGACGACCATTTCCAAACAATATCCAAAAAACCCGCCAAAATTGAGTCAGCATTGCACTTGAATGTTTCTAGTCTTCCATCAGAAATAAGCCCGACACGTTTTCAACGAATCCAACCCCCGCCAAAATTTTCAGGGACGCCAGTTCCAAAGAGGGGGTGGGGTCATTCTGAAAAACGGTCGACCTGTCCCAGGTGCTAAGCAAAATGCACAGGGTCGATATAGAAACTCGATAAATCCATAAATAAGTTGGCCGGCTCTGAAGCTCCTACAGCCTCAGAACGAGACGTTGAAAGCGAGCATCCAACGTACTGCCGTTGGTGTGAACGCGCTACTACGAGCAGTATGCAAGCCTGAGAGGTTCTTACGCCTCCGTTGTGACCTTGTTCCAATGACGTTTGATAGTGGCAATGCCCATACCCAGCTCTATAGCTGCCTGAGCCTGCGTCATGTCCCTTGACTTGAGTCGTTGCACTAATGCAGTGGTGCTAGTGGCGTCCGGTCTACCCAGTTTCTTGCCTTCTGCCTTTGCACGGATCAATCCTTGTTGGGTACGTTCGATCAGCAGGTCACGCTCAAACTCAGCTACAGCCCCCAGCACTTGCATGGTCATCTTGCCTGCCGCTGATGTCAGGTCTACACCGCCAAGGGCGAGGCAGTGAACCCGGATGCCATTAGTGGCCAGATGCTCGACGGTTTGACGCACGTCCATAGCGTTACGACCCAGACGGTCGAGCTTGGTCACGATCAGTACGTCACCACTCTCCATGCGTTCCAGTAGCTTCTGAAATCCCGGACGTTCCTTGGCAGCCACACTGCCCGATATGGTTTCCTCTACTACTCGTTTTGGTTGCACATCGAAGCCAGCGGTCTTGACCTCCTGTACTTGGTTCTCTGTGAACTGACCAGATGTCGAGACTCGGGCATAAAGGAAGGTGCGGGACATGGTGATGATTCCGGTATCGTTTAACGTGGTATCAGTGTACCAAGGCATCAACAAATTAATATGCCTATTTTGATGATACCTAATACCGCCCATCTGGAAGGGATCGTTTAACGGTCGTTTGATGATACTAGCGACGTAGCATCCTGAGAACACTATCGATGCCTTCTGCGTTTGTATCTAGGGTCTGCAACGCAGTCAGAACATTGGTGTGTATGTCCTTGCTACCACGTTCAAGAACCCATTTGGCGAGTTCTTCAATCCCGGCACGTAGCGCGATTTGGTTGAGAGCAATGAGTTCCAGTACGTCAGCAATGGTGGCGTTGTGGTCAGTCATGAGGAATCGTCCTTGATGAGTGTGAGGGAGCCTAACGACGCCCTCACAGTGATGCTACTTACCCTTTGGTTTTGTTGGCTTCGTTGGTTTCGCTGGCTTATCGGTCTCCCTTACGGTTTCCCTTGGCCTACGCCTAGCTTCCTCTGGAGTTACGTACTCCCCGCTTACCGCATCACGATATCTTGTTGGTATATCCACTCCTTAGCAGCCAATCGCCACACTACTGGCGACACCATCAACGCTAGCTCAGGCCGGTAGTTCCGCAAGGGTTCAGACTGAGGGGAGAACGTTCTGTCATTCCTCCAACAATAACTTTTCAAACTCTGCGATCAGGTCTTGCAGGCCAATCCCCAGGACTTTGCACAAGTCGCGAAGCTGCACGATGTCCAAACGACGGGTTCCGCTTTCAACGTCGCTCATGAAGGATTGTGGACGGCCTAGAGCCTCTGAGCACTGGACTTGGGTCAGACCAGCCGCCTTCCTGTACTTCTTCAGCAGCGACAAAAGCACAGCGTGTTCGGGTCTGTAAATCGTCTTGGACATGGGGGTTTGGCTACGGGTGGGCAGCCTCACAACCTATATCCGGTTTTCAGATATCTGAATTTGGGATAAATTCAATTCCCAAGAAACGCCACTCAAACCACCAGCCATGTCGCAGGGATGAATCATGAACGAGAAGCTATTTGTACTCACCAGCCAAAAGAAGAGCACGAACCACATCTTGCACGTGATTATGACCGTGCTGACCGGAGGTCTTTGGTTGATCGTGTGGGGGCTAACCATGCGGAGCAACGACAGCCACAACAAGAAGCTCGACCAGCAAATCAACCAGATCATGCATTACAAGTCACAAGGCTTGAGCGACACCGACACCTACAAACAGATCAAGGTGGACAAGACGAACTCTGACGTGATCCAAGGGCGAGTGATTTTTGTCGTTCTGGTAGTAGTGTTCCTCTACTTCTACCTGCGGTAGTAGTTGTTGCACACGTAAAGCGGAGCTTTGAACAGTACACCTTAGCCAGCTCCGCTGGCTGGTTCGCACTGAAAGCGGCAGCTTTAATGTGAATCCAACTGAAAGAGAATCAAGCTGAAACTGTACCAAGGCCCATTCATTCACGTAGTGAAGGACCAAGAAAGAAATGTTACTTCCAAGGCCTGGCCTTGATCTGTGCAAAGTTTTCGGCTCTGCCGACCGGTAGCCCCTTTCCTTTCTTGGGGGCATTACTGAAGTAATACATGCCCCTTTACCATTTCAGAAAACTACCATTTCACCCGCGCTCCAGCTCTCGGCCCTGCCGAGCAGAGTCATACATCGAGACGTCCCGTCTCAACGTACACTGTTCGCTATCGCTCCAGTGCTCTATAGATACATGCGTCCGAAATATGACCCACCTCTGCTACGCTGCCAGTGCCAGTGTCTCGGCTTGCCACCTGCGGATGGTCTTCCTTGGTACGCCTGTCAACCGCTCGATCTCCGACTGAGATAATCCCTGGGCCAGCATGCCCATTACTTCACGCCTCTTTGGGTGCTGCATGCGAGCGGGGAACGCAATTACGCTGGTGATGGGAGCACCTATCAGCCCATCTTCGTGATCCCGCTCGTACTCTTCCGCACTCTTGAACTGGGTCAAGGTGCGAAGGTCGTAATGCAGTTTTGCCAGCTCTTCAGCACTGGGAACAGACAGCACGTCCAAATCTTCCCATTCGCATGGCTTGGGCTCCGGCTCGATGCCTTCCATCTCGTTTCGGAGAGTCTTGGGGCGGCAATCCATCATCCGAGGAATGATCAACTCCATCGCTTTAACGTAGCGGCTGGCATGTCTTTCTTCCAAAGACAGCAAATCCATCACCGTTTCTGTGGTTACTACGGGAAGACTCTCCAAGATTACTGTGAGGCTACGCACCGACAACGGCATAGACTTCCCTCCGACGCCGATAGCGCGTCCATGCCAATCCAGACGAGCCACACCTTCGATGATGTCCAGTGCAAAATCTGGATAGCGCCCCCAGTCAGTCATACAGCCGATGTACATATAGAACGGATTTTCAACCGCCTTCGGCTTTCGTCCGCTGGCACTTTTAGGATTCCGTTGCGATACAGTCTTGGGAGCGGGTGCATTTTCGATCAGCCACTTATTGGCATTAGCGGCAAATCGTGCGTTCAGGGCTTCCAATTGTGCCGGGGACAGCAGATCGGGAGTGGGAGGGGTCTTACTGTTGCTGCTTGTGTCGCTAAACAAATTCAAAACGAATGCGTGCTGCATGGGGGGCTCTCCTTCTTCAAGTTCATTTCATTGGCGTTACCTCGGGTATTGCCGGTTAGTTTTGGTAGATCGCAGGCAAAAAAATGCCGATCATCCGGCACTGCATGGGGGGCGGGATGCATCAGAGATTTAGCTGAGAGGGTGGATGATAGGCTAAATGCCATCACTCGTCAAGTTTGCTGTTGACGCCTCGTGATTTTTGTGAAACTAGTGCCGCCTCGCCCGCCGAGAATGATGGCGTGTGGCTATCCTTAGCGTGGCAGATGACGTAGGATCAGATTAATCTCGCGTCACGACCAAAAGGAATGGTATGGCACAGGTCTCAATTCCGCACGTAGCCTTTCAACTGCTGGACCCCCAACCTAAATCAGTGGCCCCTTCTACGCTCGTTGATTCTCCGCGACTTCCCCCAGAGCTTTATATCGATGATGAGCATCATGGCAGAATCTATTGCCCTGATTGTGGCGTCATGTGCAGTAGACGGCCCCGTAAAACACCCAAGCGAAAAGATGGTGTTGATGCGTTTTTCTTCCATCATCCTGGCTTTGAAGAGGTTGAGTGCCCTCATAGAAAGAAAGCTGGTGGGGGTGGCGGTGACGACGAAGGAGGTCGAGAGAAAAAGGCCATAAACTTAGTGACTTTCGCAGGCTGGAAAAGCTTGTCAGATGACGAAGTTGATGATGACTTTGATGAAAACGAACCAAAGAAGAAAAAACGTCAAGTAGAAGGCGGTTCTTCTGGAGTAGGTAACGGAATTGAGCGGTATTATGACCCGCAAGGCGGCTTGCTTAATCCCGGAGAGTTTCGCACTGTACGCAGGCTAGTTCAGCTTGCGAAGATATCATTGGATATTGCCATTCAGTTTGAGGGGGAGGAAGCCATACGTCTCCGCGACCTAATTGTGTCAGTTGATAAGGTGCAAAAAAATATAGATCGCTACTTTGGTAAGAGCTTCCTTTTCTACGGTCGGCCGACTTCAATCGTCAAGGGTAGTTTCAGTCGCGTATTTTTCAATTTCCAGAGTCCGCAAAACCAGCTTAGCGGCCACTGCGATCTTGCCATCTTCGAAAAACGGAACTGGCAAATTTTTGAGCGGGATAGGTATTACCTATTTTATGGTCTTATCGAAGGTGATGAGTCGCATTCCATTGTGCGAATAAAGGAGGCAGGTCAAATTGATCGTTTGAGTGCTTCTGCAAAAGACTCCATAGCATCTCTTCGTTAATCGCCACCTGTGATAAACAGGCTATCGCGTTATAAAACCCTTTCCAGCGGGAGAGAAAGCCCCCCGCTTGATCCAAACAGCCATGCAGGCCAGCAAACACTGGACAGAACGGAACCTGGTGATTGGAACAAAACGAAACTGATGCAGGTTTTGCTAGGGTTTATCGTGGGTTTTCGATGGTTTCTGTAGCCGATTAAAGCAGCCTCGAACTCAAACGGTTGTTACTTGGCTCAAGGAAGAGTGGGAAGTTTGGAAGTCGCTGCTAGCTTCTGTGCTAAGGGCTCTTGCGGCACACTCTGGGGTGCGGTAGACGCTTATGGCTGGACTGGCCTACACTCGTGCTTATAACACCCCACACAGCCTCTCAGGCACCATGCAGCCAGCCTCAGTACGTCTACCTATCGCGTTAATGCCACTTTGCCACTTTCAACGTGCAATGCTGATAAGATCGGTTTCCCAAATTGGAGGCATGCAGCATGGCATCGGAAGGCAAGCAATCCCCGTTCACTTTTAAGAATATTGCATTATCTGCGGCTGGTATTGTTCTTACATCGTGGGCCATTCCAAAGGCTCTGGACTACTTTCTAGATACCACCCTCCTGACAACGATACAGGGTTGGCTGCTACGTGCGTGGAACTGGGCTCTGTTGGATACGCCGATGCCAAATTGGTCACTAGTAATGATTATCGTGGTTTTAATCAGCACGCTGTGTGTCGCGATTTACTACTACCGCACCATTGAAATTGCCTATAGCGACTTAAACGAAGCAGAGCAAACAATTGACAAACTTCGCAACCCAGACCCTACCGACCTAAGTCGCTCGCAGGCCATGGTGTTAATGAATATAGCGAATTTTGCAGCAAGCGGTTTACCGCCCAGCCTGTCATCTTTGGGTTTAGGCTTGGGGTCTGGCACTGGTTTTAAACCGTTAGAACTTGAAGTTGTCATCGAGCGTCTAGCCGAGAAAGGCTATGTGCAGTTTTCGCGTTCAGCTGGCGTGTCTTCATCGTCGAGCTTAGGTACGCCATGCCTCACACTGAAGGGAAAAGAATACGTATTGGCTCGCCGGAAAAGAAATTCAGAATTGGAAGAGCAAAAGTCAAAGGCAGCAACACCTGAGAGCTAGTCGCCACCAGTTACAGTGAAAAGTTCCTACTCTGCCGTAGGGTAGGAACTAATCCGCGCGGAAACGCTACAAGCCACACGGAACGTGGCCTAGAACCAATTTATGACTGACATATTTCCGATGTGAAATCGGCTTTCAAAATCCCCTGTACAATGTCCACCTTGAAGCCATCGTGAGACATCCCATGCCAGCAAACACAACGTCCTTCGCCCCTTGGATGGTCGAGAGTGCTAACAAGTACCTACGTGCGTCTGAGATATTGTTTCGTACGGATGGGAACCTTCTTCACGTCGCTAGCATCAATGCAGCCATTGGTTTAGAGATATTGTTAAAATCGTTTGGTGCTAACGTCACAGAAAATGAAGGCACCGTGTATCAGAACTATGAGCCGAACACACCCGCTATTAGGGACGCTCATAAAATGCTCTTGGCTAATGGTGATGCTGAAAAGATATTAAATTTTCACGATCTTTTGATACTCTACTTCGCAATTCCTGAACCTGTTCGTAAAGCTGTAAACCTTCATCGATTTGAAAGAACGATAGGACATTGCCGACATTTGTTTGCTGGTAGCCGTTACGAGTATGAAGCGAAATCTCGTGTTGGGTCTGATGATTCCGCCATTCAGGCTTTAGGTGATCTTATCCCTAATGTTGTCACTTACTGCAAGCAACAGGGTTGCACTGATCCTTGGATACAGCACTACCTTGATGTTTGAGCCAAGCAGCCGTTCAAGGTTGCTGCGTGTTCTGCCTGCGAATCAGTTGGAGTAGTGGCGGCAGATTTTCGAATGCAACCGTTGGTGTAACACGATCCTTTTCAGCCAGCGTCTGAGTGGTGATCTTTCGTATCTCGCCCAAGTGTTCAACTTGATACTGTTTTGTGGTGCGATCAACACTCTTGTACAACCAAGGGTACATTTCATCTGGAGCGTTCACAGTCATTAGACCATCTGCATAGACAGTGATGCTGTAGCCCACACCCCGAAGCAATGCATTCAGCTTTACCGGATCGTCCTCAAGCATGCTGTTTTCAATCGACACAGCCCCTAGGGTATCTACAGGACTCTCTGTCCGCTCCATCACTAACAACTCCGCTTGCAGCGCCTCACGTTCAACTCTACGAGCCTCAAGCTGGCTCATAACTTCAGGTATCAAGCCAACGGTTTGGATAGCAGTAGCAAGGTCTGTAATTTTCTGTGCGACAGCTTCTAGCTCACTCTGGATCACCAGTATTCGCTTCTGGTTCACCGTCAACTGTTGTCGCTGAAACGCTGCCTCAATCGCTCTCAACGAAGTAGCAACGCGGATATGGTCAAGCACTGGCTTAGGCATGGTGCGAGCGTTCACACACCCCGCCTCTTTCAATCGCTGCCTGTTCAAGCAACGCATGCTGTGTGGACGTCCATCCTTACTTTGCATGATGTAGTTGCCACCACAGTGACCACACTTCACCAGCCCAACGAGAAGGTGCTTCGCTGTCTTCACAGGCCGTGTTGTTTTTGCTTCCTTTCCACGCTGTTGGGCACGAAGGAAAAGGTCAGGTTCGATGATTGCCGGGTAAGCGTTGGGAATGTCATTCCAGTAGCCAAGTACAGTCGGATTTCTCAGCCAGCTTTCAATGGTTGGCCCTGAGCATTTAGCTAGCTCTGGCTCTCCTGTCGCACGCATGCGAACGGCAATAGTGGCCTTACCAACGCCAGCGGTGTACAGCTCGAAAACTGTCTTCACGTGCTTGGCTATTCGCTCAATGACCACACCTTCAGTAGTGAGCCAAGTAGGCGTCATTCGCTTCACCTGCTCGCCAGCTCTCGCCTTCTCTTCTCGTATCCGATAGGACGCCGTGACTCGACGTGACAGGGTTTCAGAATACTGATTCGCTGCTTGAATCTTCGCCATCAACATATAGATGTGCGAGCCGTTTACACTGGCTCTGTTGTATTCGTTGCCATCGTCAAGGGTGATGATCGACACACCAGCGGATAGAATCGGCGTGAGCAAACGAAGCATGTCTACGGTGTCCATCCGGCCTGTTCGGTCGATGGCTTCCACCAGTACAACGTCGCCGTCTTTGATGACCCCGGCCTTGACAGCATCCAGTAGCTTACCGAAGCCGCCACCTTCTTTAGCGTGGTCGCCATGATATCCAGACTTTGCCAAGTCTTCGAATTTCAGCAAGCTAATCTGGTAATCGAGATTCCTACCCAACCAGTCTGCAATCATGGCCTGCTGGCGTTCTAGGGAGCTGCCGCCGTGTTGCCGGAAGCTGGAAAAGCGTACGTACGAGATTGCTTGTTTCATGTGATCTCCTGAGGCTGCACAGCATACCAGCCTTCAGTGTCACATATGAAAATGCTGCTCCCAACCCTTGATCACCCGCCCCGTGCCAATCACGCACTGGAATGGTTTACCCCGGCTGTAGGAAGAATCGAATTCTGTCCCGTCTTCCAGCCAGCCGCGGTATTGGGTGGTAATCAGCGCGCCTTTGACGGCGGTTTTGCCGTCACCCGGCTCAAGGTCAATGATTTGCAACTCGTCGCTCATGATTCCTACTCGTTAACAGTCGCCCGGTGTTTGGGGCGTGGACGGAGGTTTTCGCAGAAACCGGCGCGCAAGGCAATCCACGGAACCGAAAGACCGTCCTCCAGCTCACATGAATAACGTCTTCGTTTCAGGAAAGGATGCTCTGATGACCGACTCATCCCCGCTGTACAGTTTCATCCCGCCCTACATCCTCAACCGAATCATCGCCTACGGTTCCGACCATCAGCGCTCCAGCGCCCAGGCCACGCTGACCCATGTCCGTCGTCTGCGGCACAATCCCGGCCCGCCATCGCGGCCACCCGCCAAAGCGATCCTGCCGCTGTCCGGTCGCCCCGGCCTGGCACAGCGCAGTATTCATGACGCGCAAGGCAAAATGCTGCTGCCGGGTATGCCTGTGCGACTTGAAGGTCAGGCGGCAACCGGCGATCCGGCGGTCGACGAAGCCTACGACGCAATGGGTGCCAGCTATGATTTCTTCTGGAAGGTGCTGGGTCGGGACTCCATCGACAACAAGGGTTTTGCCTTGGTCGGCAGCGTGCATTACGGCCAGGATTACGAGAACGCCTTCTGGAACGGCGCGCAAATGGTGTTCGGTGACGGCGATGGCGAAATCTTCGAGCGTTTCACCCGCTCTCTGGATGTGGTCGGTCACGAGTTGACGCACGGCGTGATCGAAAGCGAAGCCGGTCTCGTTTATGCCAACCAGTCCGGGGCATTGAATGAATCGATATCGGACGTTTTCGGGGTGCTGATCAAACAACATGTACTGGGCCAGACCGTCGAAGAGGCTGACTGGCTGATCGGCGCCGACTTGTTGGCACCGGGCATCAAAGGTATCGGTTTACGCTCGATGGCCCATCCGGGCACGGCTTATGACGACCCGTTGCTCGGCAAGGATCCGCAACCGGATCACATGCGCAAGTTCGTCATCACCCAGGAAGACAACGGCGGTGTGCACATCAATTCGGGCATCCCCAATCGGGCGTTTTATCTGGCCGCGATGGCGCTGGGCGGTTTTGCCTGGGAAAAAACCGGCCGCATCTGGTACGACGCGCTGTGCGACAAGCGCCTGAGTAGCGAAGCGACATTCAGTGCCTTCGCGCAACTGACTGTCGAGCATGCCGGGCAAGGATGGGGTGCAACGGCAGTCGAGGCGGTGCGACACGGCTGGTCTGAAGTGGGCGTCGAGCTGACACCGGAGGAACGATGAAAACCTTGCCAACACTGGGCGATAACGCGGTGGTCTGTGTCTCCCGCCAGGGCGGCGTAGCGGCGATCCACAGCTTGACCCGCCCCCGAGAGATCGAATTCGCCCAATGCGATGCAGAGCAACGTAGCCGCATCTGCTCGTTGCTCGAAGGTTGCCTGCCTATGACGAGTTCATCCGCCGGCCGCGGCGATCAGCGCTTCTATCAAATCGAAGTGCGCTACCGCAGCGGCGAACAGGACGACCGGATGGTGATGAAGGTGCCTGAAGATAAAGCGCCTGGAGAATTGGTGCATCTGTGGGACAAGGGTGAGCTGCTATAAGTTTGGCGCCTCCGGTAATAGAGGCTGCTGATCGAGGGCCGTGTGAACTAACATAGGCGCACCTCTCCCGATACGGCTGATACGCGACGATGGCAAAACCTGCATGAATGTGGACTGGACCAGCGTCGCCATCGGCTCAGTGATGCTAGCCCTGATCGTCGCGTTGATCGGTCGCGAGCGCTCGCTGCAAAAGCAGCTGGCCGAGTATCGCGTACTAATCACCAGCCTGACTGACGGACAAAACATCCGTCAGGACGGTGACGCCGAACGCTTCAAGCGCAGCCAGTACTTCGCCCGTATCGGCACATGGGACTGGGACGTCGACACCGACAAGCTCTACTGGTCGGAAGCTATCTACGGCATGTTTGGCTTCAAGATCGACGAAGTAACGCCCTCCTACGCGCTGTTTTGCTCATGTGTCCACCCGGACGACCGGGCCAGGGTCCGGGCCGGGGAATTGCGCTGCCTGGATACCGGCGACAACCATGACGAGGAATATCGGGTGGTGTGGCCCGACGGCACGATCCGCTGGCTTCGGGAAACAGGCAATGTGGTCAAGAACGACCACGATGCAACGATCAAGATGATGGGTGTGGTACGCGATATCACCGAGGAAAAAGCCTCCGCCAGCTACCTGCAACACCTGGCCCATTTCGATCCGCTGACCGGTCTGCCCAATCGTCTGGTACTCGAGGAGCGTCTGTCCGAAGCGCTGGAACAGGCGCGCATCAGCGCCACGAGGGTTGCGCTGGTATTCGTCGATCTCAATGGTTTCAAGGCAATCAACGACCATTACGGCCATGCCGCCGGCGACCGGGTATTGATCACCACCGCCACGCGATTGAAGAAAATCCTGCGTTCAACGGATACCGTCGCCCGGATTGGTGGTGATGAATTTGTGGTCATCCTTCAAGGCCTGTCCCAAGGCAACAGCCTGCAAGACGAAGCCCGCAGCATCTGCCAGAAAATCTTCGTCGAACTGTCGCCACCGGTGACCATCGGCAATGATCAACGACACATCGGCACCAGCCTTGGGGTCGCGGTGTTCCCGGACCATGCGCCGAGCATGGACCGGTTGATTCATATTGCGGATCTGGCGATGTATGAGGCGAAGCGCAGTGGGAATAATCAGTATCGGTTGGGTGAACAATCGATGAGTCATAGCCGGGTCGATTGACCCCTTCAGTCCTTGCGCCGGCCGAAGGGAATGCCGTTAAACGTGTGGGTGCAGCAATGACAGTCAGGCGTCATGTGCTCGGCTTTCAGCTCAGGATTGATGATCCGCAGACACCCTTGATCATCGACATACAAGCCGCTGAAGTAGCTCGACTCTCCCAGACACACCTGCTCTTTCCTTTGGTTTTCATGCAGAGCAACCATCCAGAACACCGGTTCAGGCCGATCGAGGCGAGCCACCGTTTCGCTGAAAACCTCATCCCATTGCCTACCGACGCGAGACAGCAGAAACCGGAACAATGGCGTGTAATCGAACCCGTGCCGGCGAGTTCCATGCATCGAACCCCGTGACGCATCGTTGTTGATTTCATTCTTGGTATTGCGCTGATGCCGGTAATGCCCGGTAATTTCGTTACGCCAGACACCCCAAGTGCGGGTATTGACCTTGCGGTAGAGGGGTTTCTTGTCCAACGGGTAGCTCCTGACATCCAGTCAATGAAATCGCCGCCGAGCTTTACCGCAACCGCTGGCGATTTCAATCAGCCTTCAATGGCCAAATGTTGCTTGCGGGCTAACGCTCCACTGGCGTGATATCCACAAGCAGGCGCACTCCCACATTTATTTGCAGGGGGCGGAGATACTGTGTCCACCGCAGACCCATTGTGGGAGTGAGCCTGCTCGCGATGGCGGTAGGCCAGGCAACATCGTTATCTGTCATTGCTGACGCATGAAGCATCACCCTTTATCCTTGTCCCCCCCGCCATACCGAGTGAATGGAGTTTTTGTCATGCCCCATGAAGGCAACCTGCTGCAAGCCGCTGTCGTGTTTCTGTTCGCTGCGGTGCTCACCGTTCCCTTGGCCAAGCGTCTGCAATTGGGGGCGGTGCTGGGCTATCTGTTTGCAGGGGTGATCATCGGCCCGTCGGTGCTGGGCTTGATTGGCAATCCGCAAAGCGTCAGCCACATTTCCGAACTCGGGGTGGTGTTGCTGCTGTTCATCATTGGCCTGGAACTGTCGCCGCGACGTTTGTGGGTGATGCGCAAATCGGTATTCGGCGTTGGTCTGGCGCAGGTGTTGCTGACGGGCACGCTGATTGGTGTGCTGGCGTTGTTCGTGTTCGGCCAACCGTTGAACAGTGCGATCGTTCTGGGCTTGGGCCTGGCGCTGTCGTCTACGGCATTCGGATTGCAAAGCCTGGCCGAGCGCAAGGAACTGACCAGCCCCCACGGGCGTTTGGCATTTGCGATTCTGCTGTTCCAGGACATCGCCGCTATCCCGTTGATCGCCATGGTGCCGTTGCTGGCGGGCGGCGATCACACCAGCAGCGCGGGTGAAGGCCTCAATCACGGCTTGCGCGTGCTGGGCAGCATCGCGGTGATGGTGATCGGTGGGCGATACCTGTTGCGACCGGTGTTCCGGGTGGTGGCCAAGACCGGTTTGCCGGAAGTCTCCACGGCCACCGCATTGCTGGTGGTGATGGGCACGGCATGGCTGATGGACCTGGTCGGCGTGTCCATGGCGCTGGGGGCGTTTCTCGCCGGGTTGCTGCTGGCGGACTCCGAATACCGCCACGAACTGGAAGCGCAAATCGAGCCGTTCAAGGGATTGCTGCTGGGGCTGTTTTTCATCAGTGTCGGCATGGGCGCTAACCTGAGCCTGCTCCTGAGCGCCCCGATCACGGTGCTGGGCCTGACCCTGCTGCTGATCGCAATCAAATTGCCGCTGTTGTTCGTTGTCGGTCGGCTGGCCGGTGGCTTGGGCAAGGTCAGTGCGATTCGCCTCGGCATCGTGCTCGCGGCCGGTGGTGAATTTGCGTTTGTGGTGTTCAAGATCGGCCGCGATCAGGGGCTGTTCGAGCCGAACCTGTACGACTTGCTGGTGCTGACCATCACCTTGTCGATGGCGGTGACGCCATTGCTGTTGCTGATTTGCGCGCGACTGGTCAGCCCCAAGGTTCAACCGGTGGTGGTGCCGGAGAAATTCCGCGAAATCGATACCGACACGCCACGCGTGGTGATTGCCGGCATGGGCCGTATGGGGCAGATCGTTGCGCGGATTCTGCGCGCGCAGAACATCAAGTTCGTCGCCCTCGACACCTCGGTGGAAACCATCGAACTGTCGCGCAGCTTCGGCGGTGTGCCGGTGTTCTACGGCGACCCGATGCGCCCGGAGATCCTCAGTGCGGCCAAGGTCGAGCAGGCGGAATACTTTGTCATCGCCACCGACGACCCGGACACCAACATCAAGACCGCCGAACTGGTGCACAAACTCTACCCGCACATCAAAATCATCGCCCGGGCACGGAACCGCCAGCATGTGCATCGCTTGGTGGACCTTGGCGCCGAGGCCATTCGGGAAACCTATTATTCGAGTCTGGAAATGAGCCGCCGCACGCTGGTCGGCCTGGGGCTGACCCAGGCCCAGGCCGATGCGCGGATCAAGCGTTTCAAGCATCACGACGAGCAGGTGCTTGAGGCCCAGCACATGATTTATGACGATGCGGCGAAGGTCTTGCAGACGGCGCAGGAAGCCCGGGCGGAATTGGCGAGATTGTTTGAGTCGGATCAACTGGAAGAAGAATCAGGGAAGGCATAACTGATCGTTCCCACGCTCTGCGTGGGAATGCCGCCCGGGACGCTCCGCGTCCCTTCGCAAGTCGTGACGCAGAGCGTCACAGGATGCATTCCCACGCAGAGCGTGGGAACGATCGACATAAGGAATCCACAATGGCCGCTGACCAACCCGCTCCCGCCCTGAAAGAAATATTCAACGCCGACCGCCTCAAGCACATCGCCACCGAGATGACCGCCGTCTACCCCGCGTTCAACGCCAAGGCCTTCCTTAAACTGGCCAACGACGGACTGGCCGAATTATCCATCATGCAGCGCATGGCCCGAGTCAGCGAGTGCCTGCACGCGGTCTTGCCGTTGAACTATGAAGAAACGCTGGAAGTGCTGCGCGCCCTCGCCCCGCGACTGAACAGCGGCTTCGTCAGCATTTCATTACCGCATTACGTTGCGACCTATGGCGGACAGGCCTTCGAGCAGTCGATGGAGGCGCTGAAATATTTCACCACCTTCGGTTCCTCGGAATTCGCGATCCGCTATTTCCTGCGCAGTGACATCGAACGCTCCCTGGCGGTCATGCACGAGTGGTCCCAGGACGAAAACGAACACGTCCGCCGTCTGGCCAGCGAAGGCAGCCGCCCGCGCCTGCCATGGTCGTTTCGACTGGAACAAGTTCAGGCTGACCCGACATTGGCGGCGGCGATCCTCGACAACCTCAAGACCGACAACAGCCTCTACGTGCGCAAATCCGTGGCCAACCACCTCAACGACATCACCAAGGATCACCCCGAATGGGTGCTGGACCTGATCGAAGGCTGGTCACTGGACAACAAACACACGGCATGGATCGCCAAACACGCCCTGCGCAGCCTGATCAAACAAGGCAATCAACGCGCGTTGGCGATCATTGGCGCGGGCGGCAAGCCTGAGGTCGAGTTCATCGATGTGAAGGTGGAACCGGCGGTGATTCGTCTGGGTGAAAAAATCACCCTGTCCTTCACCGTGAAATCCAAGGTGCAGGACTGTCAGCGACTGGTGATCGACTACGCGATCGATTACGTCAAAGCCAACGGCAGCACCTCGGCGAAGGTGTTCAAGCTCAAGGCGCTAACCCTTCCCGGCAAAGCGACCGAGTCCATCGCCCGTAGCCAGCAGATCAAGGAACTCACCACCCGTCGGCATTACGCCGGTCAACACGCCGTGCACATTCTGGTGAACGGCGAGCGCCTGGCCAGCACCGGGTTCGAGATTAGCGCTGACGTTGATTGACCGTATTGCCGGATCGACCGGGCAGCATGCGCGTCAGGGTGTTGTCGCGGACCCAATAGTGATGAAACAACCCCGCCGCCGCGTGAAAGCCGATCAGCCAGTAACCGGCGCTGCCGAGCAATTCGTGCCAATGCTTGAACTGCTTGGCCAGGTCAGGATCGACCGCCACCGGCGAAGGCAGGAAAAATCCGAAATAAGGCATCGGCTTGCCACCCGCCGACAGCATCAGCCAGGCCAATAAAGGCGTGGCGATCATCAGCCCATACAACGCCAGGTGCATCAGGTGCGAAACGCCTGTCTGCCAGACGGGCAACGTCGGCGTAATCGGCGGACGCGGGGTGAGCCGCCCGAGCAAGCGCACCCACACCAACACAAAAATGCTCAGCCCGAACAAGCCGTGCAACCCAAGAAACAAGCTCTTCAAGGCGTGTCCCTTTGGCAACAGCCCTTTGATTTCGATGCAGGCATACACGCCGACAAACAGCGCGAGCATCAGCCAGTGCAAGGTGATCGAGAGTTTTCCATACCGGTGAGCGAGTGCATCGCGGGTCATAACAGGCCTCGTGAACGTTATTTTGGCTGTCGAGTCATTCGCGCAGCCCGGTTGCGCTGTGTTGCCGAACCGATGGGCGCCACCCTGCCCGCCCAGTCTTAAGGCAATCTGAAGACTGGCCCGAGCGATCTTTCGGCCACCTTCAGACTCCGTTAAGAAATGCCTCCGATACTCCTCCCACACTTACTTGGGGAGGCGTCTTTCAATGCCCGATTTCAACTGGAACATCCCTCTGCCCCTGCATTTGGGACAAGCCGAAACATCGCAGATGAGTTTGGCCAGAGCCCTGCCGGACGAACCCCTGCGTCCCGTCTTCGAAGCCTTTATCCAGCAACGTTTCCGTAAGGCCCACGGTGCCGACATCCGTCATTTCATGCCGGAGCTGTTTGGCATGAACAACGCGTCAGGTGAACTGTGTGCGGTGGCCGGCGTGCGGCTGGCAAATAGCGAACCACTGTTTCTGGAACGTTACCTGGACGAGCCGATCGACCCGCTGATCAGTGCCGCGGCCGATTGTGCAGTAGACCGCACGGGTATCGTCGAGGTGGGCAACCTGGCCGCCAACGACACCGGCAGTGCGCGAATGAGCATCCTCGCTATCACTTACCTGCTGGCCATGGGTGGCCTGGAATGGGTGGCGTTCACCGGCAACATCGGCCTGGTGAACAGCTTTCATCGTCTGGGTTTGAAACCCGTAACCCTGTGCGCCGCCGATCCTGCGCGGCTGGGCGACGACCGCCATAGCTGGGGCAGTTACTACGAGAGCAAGCCCTGGGTGCACGTTGGCAACATCCGCGCCGGCTTCATCCATTTGCGCAATATCGGGATGTTCAATCGCCTGGGGTTGCCATCGTCGATCGAGGAATCCAGCCATGTCGCCTGAAACCGAGCGTTTCAAACAGGCCCTGCGCAGCCATGCCGAACGCAAGACCAATGCCATCGCCCTGTGGGGCGATCACCTGAAACTGGACTACGCCACGCTGTACGCAGAAGTGACGTATCGCCAGCAGCGTCTGCGCGATGAAAGCGTCAAGGTGGTTGCACTGGCCCTGGACAATGGCGTCGAAGCCATGCTCTGGGACCTGGCCGTGCTGTTTGAAGGCCTGACCTGCCTGACCTTGCCACCTTTTTTCAGCCCGGCTCAACGCAAACATTGCCTGAAGCAAAGCCAGGCCGCCCTGGTGATTGCCGAGCCAGCACTGGAAGCGGAACTGCAAATGGCAGGTTACGAAAAAACCGGTGAATTCTGGCGGTGCACCTTCAGCGGCCCGAACCGGATGCCCGAAGGCACGGCAAAACTGACCTTCACCTCGGGCACCACCGGCACACCCAAAGGCGTGTGCTTGAGCGCCGAAAGCATTCTGCGGGTTGCCCGCGAACTGGATCAGGCCAGCAAACCCACCCACCCACAGCATCACCTCGCACTTCTGCCGCTGGCGATCCTGCTGGAAAATCTGGGTTGCTACGCGGCGCTGTATGCCGGCGCGACGCTAAGCTTGCCCAGCCAGAAAACCCTGGGCATTCAGGGTGCCAGCGGTGTGGAGGTGCCGCGACTGCTCGGATGCCTGGCCACCCGTGTCCCCGAGAGTCTGATCCTGGTGCCGCAGTTGCTGTTGATGCTGGTCAGCGCCGCCGAGCAAAAAGCCTTCAGCCCCCACGCGTTGCGTTTTGCCGCCGTGGGTGGCGGTCGGGTTAGCGAAGAATTGCTGCTCCGAGCGCACCGGATCGGCCTACCGGTTTACGAAGGCTACGGACTGTCCGAGTGCGCGTCGGTGGTGTGCCTCAATCGACCAGAAGCGCGCCGCCCCGGCAGTGTCGGCCGGCCCCTGCCCCACGTGGACATTCGCCTGGCCGACGACGGCGAAGTGCTGATCAAGGGGGCGACCTTGCTCGGTTACCTCGGCGAGGCGCCGCACACCGATGAATGGTGGCCCAGCGGCGATCTTGGCGAGTTCGACCCCGAAGGCTTTCTCTACCTCAAAGGGCGCAAGAAGCATCAATTCGTTACCAGTTACGGCCGCAATGTGAACCCGGAATGGGTCGAGGCTGAATTGACCCAGCGTCGTCATATCGCCCAGGCCTTTGTCTACGGCGAAGCGATGCCAAGCAACCACGCGCTGCTCTGGCCCCATCGCCCGGATTGCACCGACGAAGAACTGGCCGCCGCCGTGGCCGAGGCCAATGAGGCCTTGCCCGATTACGCCCAGGTCCATCACTGGACCCGGCTGGATCAACCGTTCACACCCGCCAACGGTCTGCTGACCGCCAATGGCCGTCCGCGCCGGGACGCCATCGTCGAGCGTTACCGCGAGCAACTGACTGAAGCTGTCTTTTCAGAGGAATCTGCGACATGAGTTTTTTCGACACGCTGCAAGAAGCCACGCAACACGAACGCCATGAACTGTTCAATCTGCCGATCATCCGCGACGCCCTCGAGGGCAAGGTCAGCCTGGAAAGTTACCGGGCCTTCCTGGCGCAAGCCTATTACCACGTGCGCCACACCGTACCGCTGATGATGGCGTGCGGTGCCCGTTTGCCGTCGCGCCTGGAATGGCTGCGTAAAGCGGTGGGCGAGTACATCGAGGACGAATACGGTCACGAACAATGGATCCTCGACGACATCGAAGCCTGCGGCGGCGACAAGGACGCGGTGCGCGACGGTCGTCCGTCCTTGCCGATCGAATTGATGGTCAGCTTCCTCTACGACCTGATTGCCCGGGACAACCCGGTCGGTCTGTTCGGCATGGTCAATGTGCTTGAAGGCACCAGCATCGCCCTGGCCACCCATGCCGCCGACAGCATCCGCGAACGCCTGGACCTGCCGCAAAGCGCTTTCAGTTACCTCAGCTCCCATGGTTCGCTGGATATCGAGCACATGCAGACCTATCGGCGACTGATGAACACCCTCGATGATCCGGCCGACCAGGCCGCCGTGATTCATGCCTCCAAAGTGGTGTACACGCTTTACACCGACATGTTCCGCGGTTTGCCACACGCTGGAGAGAACCTGCATGCACCTGTCTGAGACTCGCGTGGTGTTGACCGGCGCCAGCGGCGGCATCGGGTTGGCAATCACTACTGCCTTGTGTGCCAGTGGCGCCCGGGTATTGGCGGTGGCTCGGCATCGGGAACCGTTGGCGCCGTTACTCGAACGCTATCCGCAGCAGCTGTGCTGGATCGGCGCCGACCTGACGTTCCTCAATGACCGCCGCAAAGTGCTGGCCGCCGCCGAAGCCATCGGCGGTATCAACCTGCTGATCAATGCCGCCGGGGTCAATCACTTCGCCATGCTTGAACAGCTCGATGACAGCGACATCAACGCCATGCTGGCGGTGAACATCAGCGCGCCAATCTGCCTGACCAAGCTATTACTGCCGCTGCTCAAGCAAGCTGAAAGCGCGATGGTGGTGAACGTCGGTTCGACCTACGGCTCCATCGGCTACCCCGGTTACGCCAGCTATTGCGCCACCAAGTTTGCCCTGCGGGGGTTCTCCGAAGCCCTGCGTCGGGAACTGGCCGACACCCGCGTTGGCGTCTTGTACGTCGCGCCACGTGCCACCCGCACCAGCATGAACAGCCCGGCTGCGCAGGCCTTGAATGACGCACTCAAATCCAGTGTCGACAACCCGCAAACAGTCGCCTCGGCGGTGATGCACGCCATTGCCGGTGACCACCGCGACTTGTACCTGGGCTGGCCGGAACGCTTTTTCGTACGCCTGAACAGCCTGTTGCCAAACCTGGTGGATCGCGGCCTGCGCAAGCAGTTGCCACTGATCCGTCGCCTGAGTCAGAAACCTGATAACGAGAACCTCAAACCATGAAAAAACTCTTTGCCTGCTTGCTGATGGGCGCCTTGAGCCACAGCGCCTGGGCGCTGGACGCCGCCGATCAACAACGTCTCAATGGCATCCAGCAAAGCTGGGCGCACATTCAATACGAACTGCCGGCCGAGCAGCGCACCGCCGCGTTCGAAAAACTCGCCGGCCAGGCCTCGGCGTTCACTCGCGAACGCCAATCAGTAGCCGAAGCCTGGATCTGGTCCGGTATCGTCAGCAGCAGTTGGGCCGGCGCCCAGGGCGGGCTCGGTGCGCTGAGCAAGGTCAAGGATGCAAAAGTCGACCTGGAGAAAGCCCTGGCCCTGGACCCAAAAGCCCTGCAAGGCTCGGCCTACACCAGCCTCGGCGCGCTGTACGACCGTGTACCAGGCTGGCCCATCGGTTTCGGCGACGCCGACAAGGCCGAACAGTTGCTCAAGCAGGCCTTGCAACTGAACCCGAACGGCATCGATAGTCTGTACTTCTGGGGCGATCACCTCTACCGTCAAAAACGCTACAGCGAAGCCCGGGGCGCACTGCAAAAAGCCCTGCTGGCAGACCCAAGGCCCGGCCGGGAAACCGCCGACGCGGGGCGGCGCAAAGAGATCGAAGCGTTGCTGGCGGACGTGAACAAGAAAATCGACTGACAGGAATCTGTGTGCGCTTATTACTGATTGAGGATGACACGGCCCTGGGCGAAGGCATCCAGCAGGCCCTGGGCCGCGAAGGTTATACCGTCGACTGGTTGCAGGACGGCAGCAGCGCGTTGCATTCGCTGCTCAGCGAATCCTTCGACCTGGCAGTGCTCGACCTCGGCCTGCCGCGGATGGACGGGCTGGAAGTATTGCGTCGCCTGCGTGACAGCGGCTCCAACCTGCCGGTTCTGATCCTCACCGCGCGGGACGCCACCGAAGACCGTATCGCCGGGCTGGATGCCGGGGCCGACGATTACCTGATCAAGCCCTTTGATCTGTCCGAACTCAAGGCGCGTCTGCGGGCCTTGCTGCGGCGCAGTGCCGGCCGCGCGCAGATGCTGATCGAACACGCCGGCATCAGCCTCAACCCTGGCACCCAGCAAGTCAGCTATCAGGGCGAACCGGTGGCGCTGACACCCAAGGAATATCAGCTGCTTCACGAATTGCTCTCGCCACCGGGCCGGGTCATGACCCGCGATCATTTGATGCAGTTGCTTTACGGCTGGAACGAGGAAGCCGAAAGCAACACCCTGGAAGTGCACATCCACCACCTGCGCAAAAAGTTCTCCACCGACCTGATCCGTACCATTCGCGGTGTCGGTTACCTGGTGGAGGAGCGTCGATGACGTCCATTCGACGCCGCACCCTGACGCTGATCATCGGCCTGGTGCTCGCCGGTCTGGCGGTGATCAGTGTGTTCAACTGGAACGACAGCAACCACGAAATTGCCGAAGTCTATGACGCCCAGCTCGCACAGAACGCCCGGCTGCTGCAGGGTGTGATGCGCATGCCGCTGGCCAGCAAGGAACACGCCGAGCTGTATCAGGCGTTCAACAAAGCCCTGGGCGAAGCGGTGCCGAGCGTCGATGGCCATCCCTATGAAAGCAAGATTGCCTTTCAGGTCTGGAATCGTCAGGGCGAAGTGCTGGTGCACACCGCCAGCGCGCCCTCCTTCACCGCGCCCCCGTCGCAACCCGGTTTCAGCGATGTGGTGGATCTGAACCACCGCCATTGGCGCGCGTTCATGCTGGAAGACAAACAAACGGATTTACGGATCTGGGTGGGCGAACGCGACGATGTGCGTTCGGACCTGGTGGATAGGATCCTGCGCCATACCCTGTGGCCCAATGTGTTGGGCAGCCTGATTCTGGTGGCGTTGGTCTGGCTGGCCATTGGCTGGGGCCTCAAGCCCCTGGCCGATATGGCGGCGACGTTGCGGGCACGGCACAGCGGCTCTCTGGAACCGCTGCAACTGACCCCGCTGCCCAGCGAGCTCGAACCGATGCAAGCGGCGCTCAATCGCATGCTCACGCAAATTCAGGAAGTGCTCGGCCGCGAGCGGCGCTTTATCGCCGACGCCGCCCATGAAATGCGCACGCCCTTGGCGGTGCTGCGGGTGCATGCGCAAAACCTGTTGGAAGCCGGCACCGAACAAGAGCGCCGGGAATCCTTGGCGTTTCTGATTTCGGGCGTGGACCGAGCCAGCCGATTGGTCAACCAATTGCTGACCATGGCTCGCCTTGAACCCACAGCCGTAATGCCGGTGCTGCACTCGATCGACCTGACTCAAACGGTGCGCGACAGCCTGGCTCAGCTAACACCCTGGTTACTGAGCAAGAACCTTGAGCTGGCTTTCGACGTCACTGACCGGCCGCTGAACGTAATCGCTGACGCCGCCGCCATCGACATCGCCCTGAATAACCTGATCAGCAACGCGGCAAATTTTTCCCCCGCGCACGGCGTCATCACCGTGCGCCTCGATCAGGCTGACGGGTTCTATTCATTGAGTGTCGAAGATCAGGGGCCAGGCATCGACGAAGCTGAACGCGGCCGGTTGTTCGAACGTTTTTACAGTCGCGGTAACGTCCAGGGGGCGGGATTGGGGCTGACTATCGTCAACACCATTGCGACTCGGCTGGGCGGACAAATCACCCTGGTCAACCGGCCGGAGGGCGGGTTGCGGGCGACGCTGTCGATTCCGGACGGCCCGTGTTCCGCGATGCCCTAGGTGTTACGTGTGATCGGTGTAGCGAGGCTTACCCGCGAAGAACGAGTAGGCGGGTGTGTCAGGCCTGACGCCTTCGCGAGCAAGCTTCGCTTCTACAGCGGATTTGGGCCTAGTAATAAGTCTTGCTCGGCCTCACATAACCCCACCACGTAATCCCACAGCACCCGCAACCGCACGGACTTGTGCAGCTCACGCCGCGTGCTGATCCAGTAGCTGCGCTGAATACCCTCATCCGGCAGCAACGGCACCAGCCCAGGATCGGCGCTGGCCATGTAGCACGGCAGCACGGCGATCCCCAACCCGGAACGCGCGGCCTGTTGTTGGGCGATGACGCTGGTACTGTGAAACACCACCTGCGGATTGCGGCAGAAGCTGTTGAGGAACATCAGCTCCTGGCTGAACAACAAATCATCGACATAGCCGATCCAGGCGTGGCGACCGAGGTCTTCACGGCTGCGCAACGGTGGCGAGCGGTCCAGATACTCCTGGCTGGCGTACAGCGCCAACCGATAGTCAGTCAGCTTGCGCGTGACCAGCATGTCGGCGGCCGGGCGCTCCAGGTGGATGCTGATTTCGGCCTCGCGGTTGAGAATGCTGACAAAGCGCGGCACCGCCACCAGTTCCACTTCCAGCCCCGGATAACGTTCGAACAAGCCGTTCATGCGGCTGGCGAGGAACATGATGCCCAACCCTTCGGTCACGCCGACGCGGATCTTGCCTAACGGTGCACTCGACTGAGTGATTTCTTCCTGAGCCAGCAAGGCGACGTTTTCCATGGCTTCGGCGTGTTTGAGCAACGCTTCGCCCGCAGGGGTCAGCTCATAACCCTGGGCATGCTGGACAAACAACGCCGTGCCGAGGCTCTTTTCGATGGCCTCGATGTGCCGGGCCACGGTGGCGTGGGTGGTGTTCAAACGCCGGGCAGCGGTGAGCAAACGCCCGCTGCGCTGCAACTCGAGAAAAAACCGCAGGTCATTCCAGTCGAACATGAACCGTCCTTGAAGTAAGGCTGTTTAAAAACGCACAGCGGCTGCGCAAAAACTAACATTCTTTTGACGAAAGCTAACAACTAGGATGACCGACAACAAGAACAACAACATGAGGTCATGGATGCAGACTTCCCTGGATGAATTCGACTACATCGTGGTCGGTGCCGGCCCGGCCGGTTGTTTGCTGGCCAATCGGTTGTCGGCCGATCCGCAGAACCGCGTGCTGCTGCTCGAAGCCGGCGGCCGCGACAACTATGCGTGGATTCACATCCCCGTGGGTTACCTGTTCTGCATCGGCAACCCGCGCACCGACTGGTGCTTCAAGACCGAAGCGCAACCCGGCCTGCAAGGTCGCACCCTGAGTTACCCGCGTGGCAAGGTGCTCGGTGGTTGTTCCTCGATCAACGGCATGATCTACATGCGCGGCCAGGCTGGCGACTACGACGGCTGGGCGGCGCAGGGCAATCCCGGCTGGAGCTGGAACGACGTGCTGCCGTTGTTCAAAAAAAGCGAAAACCATTTTGCTGGCGACTCGGAGTTTCACGGCGCAGCCGGGGAATGGCGGATCGAACGTCAGCGGCTGTCGTGGCCGATTCTCGATGCCTTCCAAAGCGCCGCCGAGCAAACCGGCATCGCCAGCATCGATGACTTCAACCAGGGCGACAACGAAGGCTGCGGCTACTTCCAGGTCAATCAGAAGGCCGGTATTCGCTGGAACGCGGCCAAGGCGTTTCTCAAACCGATCCGCAACCGCCCCAATCTCACCGTGCTGACCAACGTCGAAGTGGATCGCGTGCTACTGGAAAACAGCCGTGCATCGGCGGTCAGCGCGCGTTGGCAGGGTCAGGCGAAAACCTTCAAGGCGCGCAAAGAAATCGTGCTGTGCGCCGGTGCCGTCGGCTCACCGAGCATCCTGCAACGTTCCGGGATTGGCCCTCGCTCGCTGCTGCAAAAACTGGGGATTGGCGTTGCCCATGAACTGCCCGGCGTGGGTGGCAACCTGCAAGATCACCTGCAATTGCGCCTGATCTACAAACTGGAAAACGCCCGTACTCTGAATCAAATTGCCGGCAGCCTGTGGGGCAAGATGGGCATGGGCCTGCGCTACCTGTATGACCGCAGCGGCCCGCTGTCCATGGCGCCGAGCCAACTCGGGGCCTTCGCCCGTTCGGGACCGGAGCAGACGTCGGCGAATCTCGAGTACCACGTTCAGCCGCTGTCTCTGGAGCGTTTCGGTGAGCCATTGCACGCCTTCCCCGCCTTCACGGCGTCGGTGTGCGATCTGCGCCCGCAAAGCCGTGGTCGCATCGAGATTCGCTCCACCGATCCGCAGGAAGCGCCACTGATTCAGCCCAATTACTTGAGCCATCCGCAGGACTTGCGGGTGGCAGCAGACGCGATTCGCCTGACCCGCCGCATCGTCGCCGCACCGGCCTTGCAAGCGTTCAAACCGGTCGAGTACTTGCCCGGCGACAGCTTGCAGAGCGATGAAGAATTGCATGAAGCCGCCGCCCGCATCGGCACCACGATTTTCCACCCGGTCGGCACCTGCCGCATGGGCAATGACGTGGACGCCGTGGTTGATGCGCAACTCAAAGTCCATGGCATCCCAGGCCTGCGCATCGCCGACGCCTCGATCATGCCGCGCATCACCTCGGGCAACACCTGTTCGCCTACGCTGATGATTGCCGAAAAGGCAGCACAAATGATCCTTAACACTTCGACTGTAAACCTATCCCCTGTGGGAGCGAGCCTGCTCGCGAAAGCGGTGGATCATTCAACATCGAGTTGACTGACACGACGCCATCGCGAGCAGGCTCACTCCCACAAGGATCGCACTAGATTCGCGGATGTTGGAATGACCCCTGCAAGGAATACGCAACACCAGTGGAACAAAAAAAACAATCACTGTGAGGGATACCGATATGTCAGAACATGTTCAGCCCCTGGAAGCCGTGCGTAGCGCGGGCACCAGCAAGGAAACCCAGAAAGTCATCTTCGCCTCGTCGCTCGGGACAGTCTTCGAGTGGTATGACTTTTTCCTCTATGGCGCCCTCGCGGCGGTGATCAGCAAACAGTTTTTTGCCGGGGTCAACGACACCACGGCGTTCATCTTTGCGCTGATGGCCTTCGCTGCCGGCTTCATCGTGCGGCCGTTCGGCGCCTTGGTGTTCGGCCGGTTGGGGGACATGATCGGGCGTAAATACACCTTCCTTGCGACCATCATTCTCATGGGCGTGGCGACCTTCTGCGTCGGGCTGTTGCCGACTTATTCGAGTATCGGCATTGCCGCGCCGATCATCCTCGTGGTGCTGCGCATGCTTCAGGGCCTGGCCCTGGGCGGTGAATACGGCGGCGCTGCGACCTATGTCGCGGAACACGCACCGATGGGTAAACGCGGTTTCCACACCAGCTGGATTCAGTCCACCGCAACCCTCGGCTTGCTGCTGTCGCTGCTGGTGGTGCTCGGTTGCCGCTACTTCACCGGTGACCAGTTCGAAGTCTGGGGCTGGCGGATTCCGTTCCTGTTCTCGATCATTTTGCTGGGCATCTCGACCTGGATTCGCATGAGCCTGCACGAGTCGCCGGCGTTCGTGAAAATGAAAGAGGAAGGCAAACTCTGCAAATCGCCGCTGCGCGATTCCTTCGGCAAATGGGAAAACCTGAAAGTCGTGCTGATCGCCCTGTTCAGCATCAACGCTGGACAAGCCGTGACCTTCTACGCAGCGCAGTTCTACGTGCTGTTCTTCCTCACCCAGTTCCTGAAAATGGACCCGGCGTTGGCCAACAGCCTGCTGATCGTCAGTGTGATCATCGGCGCACCGTTCTTCATTTTCTTCGGCTGGCTGTCGGACAAGGTCGGGCGCAAACCGGTGCTGATGATCGGCCTGCTGCTGGCCACCGCACTGTACTTCCCGATCTTCAAATCCATCGCCCACTACGCCAACCCGGCCATTGACCAGGCCAGCCGTCAGGCACCGATCACCGTACTGGCGGACCCGGCCACCTGCACCTTCCAGTTCGACCCGGTGGGCAAGGCGAAATTTGACAGCCCTTGCGACAAGGTCAAAACCTTCCTGGTGAAACAGGGCCTGCCCTATAACAGCGAAGCTCTACCGGCCGGCAGCGCCGTACAGGTGAGCGTCGGTGACGTGAAGCTCGAAGGCTACGATGAAGCGGCCCTGCGTGGCGCCGTGACGTTGGCCGGGTATCCGTCACAAGCCGATACGCAGCAGGTCAACAAGTCCATGATCGTGATGTTGATGGTGGTGCTGATCATCATTTCGGCCATGTGCTACGGCCCGCTGGCAGCGCTGATGGTCGAACTGTTCCCGACCCGCATCCGCTACACCTCGATGTCCCTGCCGTACCACATTGGTAATGGCTGGTTCGGCGGTTTCCTGCCAACGGTGTCGTTTGCCTTGGTGGTGTACACCGGGGATATCTTCTACGGGCTGTGGTACCCGGTGTTGATAACCGGGGTGAGCCTGGTCGTTGGGATGATCTGCTTGCGTGAGACCAAGAACGTGGATCTGGATACCAACTGACAGCAGTGCAAAAAAACGCCCCGCAATGCGGGGCGTTTTCGTTAATCTGGCTCTACGCTCGACGAAACCATCGCCCCGCCACTCACAGACCGAGGCACCATGATCATTTCATCCGCATCTGACTATCGCGAGGCAGCACGTCGCAAACTCCCGCGTTTTTTGTTTGATTACATTGATGGCGGCGCCTACGCAGAGCATACGCTGAGGGCCAATAGCGCTGATCTGACCGGCATCAGCCTGCGTCAGCGCATTCTGAAAAACGTCGAAACCCTGAGCCTTGAAACCACTCTCTTCGACCAACCGCTTTCGATGCCCATCATATTGGCCCCGGTCGGCCTGACGGGCATGTTCGCCCGTCGTGGCGAGGTGCAGGCGGTGAAAGCAGCGGAGAACAAAGGCATCCCGCTTTGCCTGTCAACGGTTTCGGTGTGCTCGATCGAGGAAGTCTCGGCACAAAGCCAACAGTCCATCTGGTTTCAGCTGTACGTGTTGAAGGACAGAGGTTTCATGAAAAATGCACTGGAACGGGCGAAGGCCGCCGGTGTGAAAAACCTGGTATTTACCGTGGACATGCCCACGCCCGGCGCCCGATACAGGGATGCACATTCGGGCATGTCAGGCCCTTTTGCATCATCGCGGCGAATGCTTCAGGCCATGACCAAACCCGACTGGGCATTCAACGTCGGCCTCATGGGGCGTCCACACGACCTGGGCAATATCTCGAAGTACCTTGGCAAGGCCGTCACGCTCGAAGACTACATGGGCTGGCTGGCCAACAACTTCGACCCTTCGATCAGCTGGAGTGATCTGGAGTGGATTCGTGAGTTCTGGAAAGGCCCGATGATCATCAAAGGCATTCTTGATCCTCAGGACGCCCGGGACGCGGTCAGCTTTGGCGCGGATGGCATTGTCGTGTCGAACCACGGTGGGCGACAACTGGACGGCGTGCTCTCCACCACCAAGGCATTGCCGCCCATCATGCAAGCCATCGGTAATGATTTGACGGTGCTGGTCGACTCGGGAATCCGCTCGGGACTTGATGTCGTACGGATGTTGGCGCTGGGCGCAAAAGGCGTATTGCTGGGGCGCTCCATGGCCTATGCACTGGCCGCCGATGGTCAACGCGGGGTGGAAAATATGCTGGATATCTTCGCCAAGGAAATGCGCGTCGCCATGACCTTGACCGGGGTGACCTCGATTAGCCAGATTGATGAATCCACGCTGGTGGATGCTGTTCGATGAGAGATCAAAAGCCAAAGCCTGGCGCGGTATCTGTAGGAGCGAGCCTGCTCGCGAAAAACGTCCGGACACCGCGTTCATTCAGACTGCACGCGTTATCGTTCACGTCCTTCGCGAGCAGGCTCGCTCCCACAGGGGGAATGCGTACGCTTTAAGCAGCCGTGACCGAAGAAACGGATATGCCCCCAACATCAAGTGAACAGCATCACCATCACCGTCAGAAACTCGCCTTGACCGACACCATGAAGTTGCGAGGATCACCGTAGTAATTACCGAAGGTCTCGGTACCGATAGTGGCGTAGTAACGCTTGTCGAACAGGTTGTTGCCGTTCAACGCCACCGACCAGGTGTCATCGATGCGGTAGCCGATGCGACCGTTCCAGATCGCATAACCCGACTGGCTGATCTTTTCCCCGCTGACCGGAGACACCCGGAAGTTATCGCTCTGCGCGTTGACCCCAGCACCGACAGTGAACCGCTCGAGTGACCCGCTCAGGGCATAATCGCCCCACATGCGCAACACATGCCGAGGCACATAACTGTTGAACGCTGCGCCATTGAGACTGGTGTCGATGTCGTCGAGGGTCTTGGTCTGCGTGTAGGTGTAACCCGCGAGCAATTGGAGTCGCTCGATGACTTCACCACTGATCTCGGCCTCGAAACCCTGGGCGCGAACTTTTCCGGCGTTGACGTAGCAGTAGCCATCCGATGACGGGCAACTTGAGTTGTAGTCAGTCTGCGCCTGGTCCTTCTGGATAGTCCGGAACAGGTTGAAAGAGCTGTTCAGGCGACCGTCGAACCAGGCGCCCTTGATGCCCAACTCATAGCTCTGGCCTACGAGCGGTTTGAGAGCGGACCCGTCTTCCGATCGAAAATTGCCTTGCGGGGTAAAAATATCCGAGTAGCTGGCGTAGGCCGTCAGGTTTTCGTTCAGGTCCAGCAGCAGGCCGGCAAACGGCGTGACCTGGCCCGTCTCCGTAGTGCTGGAGTGTTCCGAGGTGCCGGAATTAATGAACACCGAATCGGTGTCTGAGCTGTACCAACTCACCCGACTGCCAGCCACCAGGGTCAGAGGATCCGCCAGCTTCAGGCGCAACGTAGAGTAAACGCCCTTCTGCCGGATGACTGAATTGACCGGCCCACCGCGTGACGAGTTGTCGATGAAGTAACTGTCGTCCGGCTCCGGAATATGCTTGTCGGGATTGAACACATTCTGTCGCTGCGGCAGAAACGCCACCGAGTAGAAGTCGTCTTTTTTCGAATGGCTGGCGTTGAACCCCACCACCAATTCATGTTGCTGACCGAACGCGCCGAACTTGCCATCCACGTACGCGTCAAGTCCGTAATCGACCTGATCGTAGTCGTACATGCTACCGAGGACGCCGGTGGTGCCTACGCCGGGTGTCACCGATCCGGAGGCGAACGCGTATTTGATGTCCTGAGTGTTCTTTGTATAAACGCTGGCGACCTTCAACGCCCAGTCTTCATTGATCTGATGTTTCAGGTCGCTGAAGACGGTGGTTCGCTGGCTGCGCCAGGTGTTCCAGGAAGGGTCGAGGCAGGTCGAGCGACTGAGTTTCAGATCACTGCCGTCCTTGTAACGCGGCAGGCCGCCCCAGCAAGGGCTGGCGTCGATGTCTTCATAGGCAACGCCCAGGCCGAGGGTTGTATCGGGATTCAGATCGACGTCGAGCGCGCCGTAGTACACCTGGTCCTTGCGACTGGCGTCGTCAACAAAATAGTGTCGGCTCTGCTCGGCGACGACGGCGCGTCCGCGAATGGTGCCGGACTCATTCAGCGGGCCACCGGTGTCGACCTGTCCACGATAGTTGTCCCAGCTGCCGCCGGACAGCGTGATGTCGGTATGTGGATCGGCCTGACCGCGCTTGCGAACGAAGTTCACCCCGCCAGCGGTGCCACCCGAGCCTTTCATCATCCCCGCGGCCCCCCGCAGGATTTCGACCCGATCGTAATACGCCATGTCACCGCTGAAACTGTCGGCCTGGACATAGAGATTGCCCATATCCAGCGGCACGCCGTCGTACTGGTACTGGCCCGACATCCGGAACCCGCGCGAATAGAAATATTTGCCGCCCATGGTCGAGTCGTAGACGGTAATGCCCGGGGTCTTTTCCATGACCTGATCGATGGTGTTGAGGTTCTGGTCATCGAGCATCTTGCGGGTCATCACCGTGATCGATTGCGGTGTCTCTTTCAGGGAGTGCTCACCCTTGCCGATAGTCACCGCTCCCGTCGTGTATGAGCCGCTGTTCTCGGTAGTCGCGCCCAGCATCTGCCCATTGATGTTGGTAGCACCCAACTCCAGCGCCGAACCGGCAGCGGGAACTGGCCGCAGTACGTAAGTGCCATTGGCCTGGGGATTGGCTTGCAGGCCGCTGCCGCCAAGAATGCGCGCGAAGCCTTCACTGACCCCGAACGCACCTTTGAGCCCGGGAGATTTCAACCCTTCGGTTTGTCGCGCATCAAAGGAAATGGCGGCACCCGCAGCACTGGCGAAATGGCTGAGGACTTCGGTCAGGCTGCCAGGCGCAATGTCGAAGGACTGCACCGAATTTTGTTGTTGCGCCGGGGCTGCGGTCGCTGCAACTGGCCATACGCACATCGACGTTGCCACGACTAATCCGACCTTCACTGCAATCGCCAGACGACCTGGCGTGTACACCCGAGACATGCTTACCCTCCCCCAAAACCAATCAATAAAAACTCACTGAGGGATGAGCCGAACGATGTGTATGAAAAGTGCAAAGGCAACAAAACTTTTTGTGCGCTGCGTGCGCTACTGCAAATCGCTACCCGAAACAGTGACCCAGTAACGGCTGTATCGGCTGACGCGAAGGGAGAAACCGCTCTCCAGCGCGGCCAGCGCCAGGTCGGTGTCATCGATGGGAAACGCGCCAGACACCCTTAAATTGGCAATGCGCGGATCACAACGCAGCACCCCGGTGCGATAGCGCGAAAGGTCGGCCAACAACTCGTCCAAGGGACGATCGATGGCGATGATACTGCCTCGCTGCCACGCGCCTGCCGATGCATCGTTGCGCCGTACCGTCCCCAGCGAGATGGCATTGAAGCCGATAGCCTGGCCAGCTTCGAGGCGCACGGTCGATCCACCGCCAGAGGTGACTTCCACCGCTTTCTCAAGCACCGCCACCTCGCCACTCTCACTTTGGGACCGAACGATAAAACGCGTCCCCAGCGCCAGCACCTCGCCATGGCGGGTGACCACCTTGAACGGCCGCTGCGAAGGATCGACAGCGGTGGTGACGAGAATCTCGCCCCGCAACAGTTCCAGCACGCGTTGATGAGTGTCGAAACGCAGGTTGACCACGGTGTCGGTGTTCAGCAGCAACGAACTGCCATCCGCCAGACGAAACTCCCGGCGCTCACCCACGGCGGTGCGGAAATCGGCAAGCAGGTCTTGGGTTGTTTCACTGCGCCATCCGGACCAGCCCAGCGAACCGGCCGACGCCAATACCAACACACTGCGCAATACCTGGCGGCGGGATCGCTCGGCCCCCCGCAAGGCCGGCGAAGCCAGGGCGCCCGGCACGCTGCTCATCTGCTCGCCGACAACGGCCATGCGCTGCCAGGCCTGGCGATGTGCAGGATCAGCAACCAGCCAGTCATTCCACGCCGCACGATCCGAATCGGTCGCGACGCCGGACTGCAGCCGGGCGTACCACCGGGCGGCGATGCTGATCGCCTTTAACTCGACGGGCGACAGGCTCATGCGAGCTGCAACCGGATCTGCATCAGGCAGCAATGTTCCATGGCCTTGGCCATGTGATTGTTGACCGTGCGCACGCTGACACTCAGGCGCTCGGCAATTTGCGGATAGGTCAGGCCATCGAACTGAGACAGGATGAACGTTTGCTTGACCTTCGGCCCCAGCCCTTGCAGCAAACGGTCGATTTCCATCAGGGCCTGCAACAGGATCGCCTGTTCCTCCAACGAGGGCTGTTGCCATTCGGGCATGGCGGCCAAGGCTTCCAGATAGGACTGCTCCAGCGAGCGCCGACGGAACAGATCGATCAGCAAGCCCTTGGCGATCATTGACAGGTAAGGTCGCGGCTCGCGAATCTCCAGCGCGTTGCGCGCCTTGATGACCCGGACGAAGGTGTCCTGCGCCAGGTCCGCCGCATCGAAGGCATTGCCCAGCCGTTTGCGCAGCCAGCCGTTGAGCCAACCGTGATGGTCGCAATACAGATCATTGACAGCGCTGCGCAGGGACAAATCGTTGACGGTCATGACAATAGAATAATTCGCGAGTGATAATGACTCGCATTGTCATCCGTGCAGGCGGTGATTGGCAATAGCCACCTTAGGCAAAAACCACCCTCTCACTCTAAGTCCTTGAGCACCTCAAACGTGACTTGATCGGGATAGAAGGCCATATAGCCGCGAATCTGCTCGACCGACACTTTGGGGTCTTCATAGCTCCACACCGCGTTAGCGCCCTCATGTCCCGGGATTTGCAGACTGAAATAGCTGGCATCGCCCTTATAGGGGCAATAACTCGTGTGATCGGTGCGGGCAAAGTACTTTTCATCGATGTCTTCACGCGGTACGTAATACACCGGAGGGTAGTTGGCCTCGAGCAACACCAGCGCTCGTGCGGACGCGGCCACCTGGATGCCGTGAAACTTCACAAGCAGGCAGCCCGGCTGCTCTGCAATGGTGATGACAGGACTAGGACCGGTGCTTTTCATGAAATACGTTCCTCATGACGGTGATGGACCTGCAGGTGCGAGCGATGCGCGATTTATTAGGTATACCTCATGTTTTGCACTCATGACGGCTTCGCAGCCGAACGGGAGAGAGCCTCCTCGCCGATAGCGATCAGTGGGCTGAGAAGTCTGTGCAATGAATCGCAACGCACCAACTGTACATCCATACAGATAAAGATTGCCCCATCGCTCTTCAGCCGCCATCCTGTGCACCTCTCGACAGTTGATGAGCGATGGTGGTTATGCGGCTGTACCTCTGTGAAAAACCTTCCCAGGCCAAAGACATTGCGGCCGTCCTCGGCGCCAGGCGTCGTGGCGACGGCTGCTGGCTGGGAACGGACGTCACGGTAACCTGGTGCATCGGCCATCTGCTGGAAACCGCGCCGCCCGACGCCTATGACGCGCGTTACAAGCGATGGGTGCTGGCGGACCTGCCGATCATTCCAGAGAAGTGGAAAATGACCGTCAAGCCGCGTACGGCCAGCCAATACAAAGCGGTCAAGCGGCTGCTCGGCGAGGCCAGCGAACTGGTGATCGCCACCGACGCCGACCGTGAGGGCGAGATGATCGCCCGGGAACTGGTGGAGCATTGCCGTTATCGCGGGCCGATCCAGCGGCTATGGCTGTCGGCGCTGGACGATGCATCGATCCGCAAGGCATTGGCGGCACCGAAGCCGGGGGCAGAGACCTTTAGCCTTTACCATTCGGCACTCGGGCGCTCGCGGGCCGACTGGCTGATCGGGATGAACATGAGTCGGCTGTTCACGCTGTTGGGGCGTCAGTCCGGTTATCAGGGCGTATTGCCGGTCGGTCGGGTGCAAACGCCGACCCTGCGCCTGGTGGTGGATCGCGATCGCAGCATCGCCGATTTCGTGCCAGTCGCCTATTGGGCCATCGATGTGCAACTGCTGCACGACGGCACTACGTTCACCGCCCAGTGGCGTGCAGCCTCAGAGGTTTGCGACGATCAGGATCGCTGCCTGAATCAGGCGTTGGCGCAGCAAGCAGCGGCGGCAATCGGCATTGCGGCGAGTGCCCGGGTGATCAAACTGCGTACCGAGCGAATGCGCGAAGTGGCCCCCCTGCCCTTCGATCTGGGCACCTTGCAGGAAGTCTGCTCGAAGAAGCTCGGGCTCGGCGCCCAGGAAACCCTCGACATCGCCCAGGCGCTGTACGAAACCCACAAGGTCATCACCTATCCACGCAGCGACTGCGGTTATCTGCCCGTGAGTCAGCACAGCGAAGCTCCGGGCATACTTGCTGCGCTGAGGCAGGCTGATCCGGCGCTGAACGCCTTGAACGATTTCCTCGAGCCCCAGCGTCGCTCAAGGGCCTGGAACGACGCCAAGGTCAGCGCTCACCACGGCATCATCCCCACCGCTGCGGCGAAAAACCTCGAGCGGCTGGCGGGCAAGCAGCGGGCGGTCTACACCCTGATCCGCGCGCGTTACCTGGCGCAGTTTCTGCCCAACCATGAATACGACAGGACCCAGGCCGACTTCGACTGCGCCGGTGAAGCCTTGCGTGCCGTCGGCAAGCAGATCGTCGAGCCCGGCTGGAAACGCGCCCTGCCCGAGGCCCTCGCCCCGGCCAAGGGCCGGGAAGCACCGCCGCCGCAAACATTGCCGGCATTGGCTGAAGGACGTGACTGCGCAGTGGCCGACGTCAAGCTCAAGGACCTCTGGACGCAACCACCCAAACCGTTCACCGAAGGCGACCTGATCAAGGCGATGAAGAACGTCGCCAAACTGGTGGAAGATCCGCTGCTCAAACAGAAACTCAAGGACACCACCGGCATCGGCACTGAAGCGACCCGCGCTTCGATCATCCAGGGCCTGCTCGACCGGGGTTATCTGATCAAGAACGGCAAGGCCCTGGCCGCCACCCCGGCCGCGTTCAGCCTGATCGATGCCGTGCCGCGAGCCATCGCCGACCCGGGCACCACAGCCATTTGGGAGCAAGCGCTGGACATGGTGCAGAGCGGCGAGATGAGCCTGGAAGAATTCGTCACCAAACAGGCCGCGTGGATGAGCAAACAGGTGGCCCGTTGCGCCGGGCTGAGCCTGACCATCAGCGGACCGGCAAGCCCCGCCGGGCGCGGTGCAACACCGTGGAAAAACAAACGCAAGCCCGCCAAACGCAAGCCCTCGACGGGTACCAAACGCGCGGCAAAACCGGCGAGCAAGACCTGAGGGGATTTCGAGCGAGCCTGAATGGACTATGTTCTTCAGAGTCAGCTGAGATACTCCCCAAGTTACGCACCAGGCAACAACCCTGCTTTCTGCGAGGTACGATCATGGCGACAATCAGCAGCCAGCCCTTGATTGAACTGCACGCCGCACAGCGCGACGAACTGGAAACGATTGAAAACCTGATGCAGTTCTACCTGTATGACTTCAGCGAGTGGCTGCCGCTGAAGCTCGGTGAGCATGGCTTCTTCAACGCTCAGCCCAAACCGGGCTACTGGCGCAACCCCGCCACCCGGCCGTTTTTGATCAAGGTTAATGGAGAATTGGCCGGTTTCGTGACGGTGGATGATGAAACCCAAGTTCCCGGCGCCGAGTACAACATCGGCTACTTCTTTGTCAGTCGACGCTTTCGTGGCCAAGGCGTCGCGAAGTTTGTCGTTTCCGCCCTCTTGAGCCGGTTCCCCGGTCAATGGCAAATTTTCCACCTCGACGTGAATCAACCTGCGCAGCGGTTCTGGGCTCGGGTCCTGCCTGATCTCACCCATGGCGAGTTCACCCTGCATCAGCAGCCGGTAGACGGTTATCCCTGCACCGTTTACCGATTCCAGACATCGCTGCCATCGTCCTGACTGGCGCGTTCCCCTAGCGCTTTTTAATTCCAAACAACTTTGTCCGACAATATGTAGTGACCAAAAATAATCACTACAAAACCGTTGACGCCTCCGATTTGCCCTTGCATGATGCAGACGTCTCCCCGATCGGGAGTACAGGCAACACGTTTGAGCAAGCTCGTCTGACCGCCGAGCTGTTTTTCCCGGATACACGCTGCCCACAAGGCAGATTGAAGAAGCTGACCTGGCCTGAACGTCCAGTACAAGGACGAGAAGCGCTGGCGATCAATCCTCATGAAGCTTGTGACCGACCCCTTAAAAGGTTGGCAGTGGCCTGAAGGTTTTCGCTGCTTCTCCTCGTTGTGACGCTATTGCGTAGCAGTTATTCAACACGACTACATGCAACAGACGCGGGACCCCGTCAATTTGGCGGCTGACTGCTGACGTCCTGGTTTCGGTGCCAGGGATCAACTAACCGATGGGCTACCTGTATTAGCGAATCAACTTTGAAAGATCACCAAATGGTCAAGGGGCTTACTATGAATCTGAACAATCAACCCACTATCGATGAACTGGCTCATCTGTTCGCTGCGCAAAAAGACAGCCATGACAGCCATATTCTGTGGATCAGCAAGTCGGGCCAGGTGCATATCGACTGCCTGTCGCCTCACGCTCATGAAGCGGAGTTCGACAAGAACAACCAGAACCTGCTCGCCCGACTGAAGATGTACCGTCGCGGCCAAGGCTATGTCGGCAAGAAAGCCGCGGCTGACAAGGACTTCATCGGTAACGTTCTGCAAACGCTGAAACAGGCGTGGGCCTCGATGCAGAACCAGAACGAAGTTCGGGTGATTGACCGGTTCTACTGACACCTGCACACCCCATCCATAAAAAGGCCTCGCTCGTTACATCGAGCGGGGCCTTTTTGTTTGCCTCATGCGCACCAAACACCGCTATCGTTAACCGTGTGCACTGGATCATTGGAGGTTTGTGATGAACATACAACTGACAGGCTTGCTGTTACTCGTAATGGCTAGTGCTGCCCATGCAAACACCGTCACCGGCGTGCCGTTGTTCGATGCTGACTGCCCCGGCAACATCATTGTTCATGCGGATCAGGACGGACCGGTGTTGATCAATAGCAAGGAAGCCGAGACCAAAGCCATTGACGATCGCCGTTTCGAAGCCAGGGGTTCGGGCGTCATCATCTCGATCACTCTCTCCGATGACGACTCGGTCACGGTGTCCTCCACGGGCAAGGCGCCCAATGGTGTGTGTGAATTAATAGAAGACTGACGTCGTCGACTCACCGGCAGCCGCACCCAACACCAGCTCCATAAAAGCCACCGACGCTGCGCTGTGATAGTTGTTTTTGCGTCGAAGCAGCGCGGCCCCTCGTTTGGGCGACTCGCCCAACAACGGGATTTTGCGCAACGCCCGGTCCTCGGTGGCAATGGGCTCAGGAAGAATGGTGGCGATGGCCGTGTGCCGAATGACTTCCAGCAAGGTACTCACCGAATTGACCTCGATCACCACCTTCGGCGTGATTTGCTCCTGGGCAAAGTACTCATCAATGCGGGTACGAGTAACGAAATCGGGGGTCAACAACGCAAACTCCAGTTTCGCGACCTCTTGCGCGGACAACGCGACCTGGCTTTCGTATAACGGGTGATCACGCCCCACCATGACGCCCAAGGTCTCGGTAAACGCCGGGATCGACTCGATGTCAGCATTTCTGACCTGGGTAAACGCGATGGCGATGTCCAGTGAGTCATCCACCAGCCCCGCCTCGATGTCATCCATCGACAGCTCGAAAATCTGTAGATGGATGTTTGGATACCGCGTCAGGTAATCGCGCACCAGCGGCCCCACCAGGTACGCCATGAACGTTGGGGTCATGGCCAGTCGCAGGGTGCCTCGGGACAAGTCCTTTACGTCATGCAGCGCACGTTTGCCTGCCTCCAGTTCCACCAGCACCCGACGAGCACATTCGATGTAGGCCTCTCCCGCATCGGTGGGTTTCACCGTGCGCGAGGTTCGATCGAACAGGCTGACGCCCAGGGTTTCTTCCAGTTGCCGGATCTGTTGGGACAGGGTCGGCTGCGAAACGTGAAGTGCCTCGGCGGCGCGGGTGAAACCGCCGTGGTCGGCGACCGCCAGTAAATAGCGCAAATGTCGGAGCAGCATGAGGAAACCACCATCTATAGGCTGTGCTTATGCGCTGCATTGTATATCGGTCTTGGACGCTATGGATCGATCGGCAGAAGATGGCTCCACACCCAAGCAACCTCACTCCCGACAGGAGAATCACCATGCAACAGTCCCACGCCTACAGCGACCCAAGCCTGGCCCTGACCACGTCGATCCTCGATGCAAAAGCGCGCAAAAACCTGTCATGGCAGGACCTGACTGACGGCACCGGCCTCGGGCTGGCCTACGTCACTGCCGCCCTGCTCGGTCAGCACCCGCTGCCGGAAAGCGCCGCCAAAGTGATTGGCGAGAAGCTGGACCTGGACGCCGACACCGTTGCCCGCCTGCAGATCATCCCGTTGCGCGGCAGCCTCTCGGGTGTCCCGACCGACCCGACCATCTACCGCTTCTACGAAATGATCCAGATTTACGGCACCACCCTCAAAGCCCTGGTTCATGAGCAATTCGGCGACGGCATCATCAGTGCAATCAACTTCAAGCTCGACATGAAAAAAGTCGAAGACCCGGAAGGCGGCTCCCGCGCGGTGATCACCCTCGACGGCAAGTTCCTGCCACTGCGTCCGTTCTAAACGGATGACAGGCGAGTCGAGTTTCCACCTGTGACACACGATTCCCTGTAGCAGCTGCCGAGCCTGCGAGGCTGCGTTCGGCTGCGCAGCAGTCGCCTGGATCTGGCGAGGACTACGTCCTCGAACGCAGCCTCGCAAGCTCGGCAGCTGCTACAAAACAATCATTTGATTCACGTAGAGGACATCGCCATGAAAGCGCTCATCGAAGGTTTTTTGAAGTTCCAGAAAGACGCCTTTCCACAACGCACCGACCTGTTCAAGCACCTGGCCACCACCCAGCATCCGGGCACGCTGTTCATCACCTGCTCCGACAGCCGTGTCGTGCCAGAACTGCTGACCCAACAAGAACCCGGTGAACTGTTTGTGATCCGCAATGCCGGCAACATCGTGCCCTCCTACAGCCCTCACCCCGGCGGTGTGTCGGCTACGGTCGAATATGCGGTCGCGGTGCTTGGAGTCACCGATATTGTGATCTGCGGGCACTCGGACTGTGGCGCCATGACCGCCGTCGCCAAGTGCACATGCATGGACCACTTGCCCGCCGTCAGCGGCTGGTTGCAACACGCCGAGTCAGCGAAAGTCATCAACGAATCGCGTCCGCACGCCAATGAAGCGGCGAAGGTGAGTTCAATGGTTCGGGAGAATGTCATCGCGCAACTGGCCAATATCCAGACGCATCCGAGCGTGCGCCTGGCTCAGGAGAAAGGCCTGTTGAATTTGCATGGTTGGGTCTACGACATCGAGACCGGTTCCATCGAGGCACTGGATGCCGACAGCCACCGTTTTGTGGCGCTCGCCGAGTATCCGGACACCTGCGCCCTTCAAGCCCGAGCCATAGAAGCAGCCTGAAGTGTGTATCCATTGGCAGATAGACGATCGACGCAACGCTCCCGGCTCACGGGAGCGTTGCACTGACACCATCGACCGGGTTATTTATCGTCGATCCTTGTTGACGATTGTGGCCGACTCTCAGGGGCCTCTTCCGCGTTGGGTGGTTGTTGAGTACTGCCTGGCGTGAACACGTGAGTCAGCAAGTCTCTGGCATCCACTTCGACAACCCCCGGAACCGAACGGGCCAAAGCAACCGCCCGCTCACACTGTTTGTGGGTGTTGACGCGACCGCTCAATGCCACCGTCCCCCCATGGGTTTTCACATGGATTTGCAGGCCAAAGCTGGGTTCGGCCATTGCCAGGGCTGACTTCACCCTGGCGGTAATCCACGTGTCGTGAACGCCCCTTTCCAGATCATGAGAGTATTGTTGGAAGGAATGAAGTTTCATGGTGTAACCCTCTCTCCGTCATCTGGTGCACTGCCCGTCCCTTGGCGGTGCAACCTTGACGCTCGGGCGAGCGTTATGGACATCTGATTCGTTTGGAGTGCTCGCCACGCCCGTACGGACGCACATTAAGTATAGTGCGGCCGTTGACTGGGATCGTGGTGCTGGATCAGCGTTTGACCGACAGATCCATCTGGGTCATGCGACTGCGGATCGTGAACACCCCATCTCCCGAGAGAATCGCACTACGAGCAAACAGGCGACCGCTCTCCCAGTTCGAAAGCCCCAGTTCCGGCTTGTTCAGTGCGTACTGTCCGTCGACCCAGCGGGTAATCCCGTTACCGACAAAAGGTGCGTTGACCGCGTTGTAGAAGCGGTCCTGAGCCGCTGCATCTTCACTGATCAGCGACACGGTGAACTGCGGGCTATAGCGATTGAACAAGGCGATGGCGCTGTCCAGGTCATCGACAATCTTCAGGCTGACTTCCGGGGTTTCTTCCCATTCCCACTCGCGGCCCAACTGGTCCTCGGGCAGCGGTTCGGCCAACGCTTCGGTCTGATAGCCTTCGGCGCGGTACACCTCAACACTGGCGGTCTGCCAATCGGTCGGCAGGTATTGCTCGCTGCCTTCGGCAATGTGCAATTTGCAGCCCTGCCCGCGAGCGGTGCCGGCCTGTTGCAGCGCGTCGAGGAACAGCGGCAACAGTTGTGCGACACGGTCACGGTGAATCAGGCAGACGTTCATCGTGTTGCAGACTTTGCGATCCAGCGAGTTGCGCACTACCGCGGCAAAGCGCTGGGCATCGGCATCCTTGTCGGCGATCAGCCAGGCGCCACCGGTGCCGTGCAGGCTGACGGCGGTGCCGGCCTGTTGGGCGATGCTGCCCAACTGGCTGACGGCGCGCCCCGAGCCACGGGCCACCGCCAGTGACAGGCGTCGGTCGGCGAACATTGCCCAACCGGCCGCGTGATTGACGCTTTCTACCAGCGACACCGCGCCGGCAGGCAACCCTGCGTCGCTCAGTGCCGGATTCAGCGCGTGGGTGACGATGGCTTGCGCCGTGCCCAACGCATCGCTGCCGATTCGCAACACCGCTGTGTTACCTGTGCGCAACACACCGGCGGCGTCGGCGAAAACATTCGGCCGGCCTTCGAAGACGAACGCGACGATGCCCAGCGGAGAAACCACTTGCTCGACTTTCCAGCCGTCATGCTCGACGCAACTGACCACCTTGCCGCGCGTAGCCGACGCATCGCGCCAGGCCCTGAGGCCGGCGATCATGTCGCGGCGCATGCGTTCATCCGCCAGAAGGCGCGTGGTGGAGCGCCCGCGGGCCTTGGCTCGTTCGATATCGGCCAGGTTGGCGGCTTCGATCAAAGCCCAGCAGGCAGGGTCTTCCAGGCGTTGGGCGAAGCGATCGAAGAACTCGCTGATGGCTTGATCGGAAACCGCGGATATTGCGCTGAAAGCCGCTTCCGCCCGCTCGATTGCAATGGCCGCCGCTTGCTGGTCGACTACCGGAATCAGCAACAATTCGCCGCTGACCTGCTCCACCAGCAAATGGTCCCCGGGCTGAAAACGCGCGGCCAATTCGGGGCTGACCACAGAGACACGATTCCCGGCGAAAGGGATAGCTGTGCCAGCGACTAGACGTTCGAGCGCAAGAGACATGAAGCGGTTTCACCATGCAGGGGGCGGCCGGAAAATGTATAGGAAAATCCCTGGAGCGTCATTAACCGCACGCCTGGCCACTGATCGAAAACCCGGCGGCCCGTTTCCTCGCTAAAAGCATTTCCGGTTTTCCAGGATGGCCGTCGAGCGGCAGTACCGTGCCTAGAAAACCGACCAGCCAATCCGCTGACTCAGCAGCTCCAGCGCGGCCATGCCCGCGAGGGAGTTGCCGGCGGTGTTCAACTCCGGCGACCAGACGCACACGGTAAATTGCCCCGGCACCACCGCGACAATCCCCCCGCCCACGCCGCTCTTGCCCGGTAAACCGACGCGATAGGCAAAGTTGCCGGCTTCATCGTAGAGGCCGCTGGTGGCCATGATCGAGTTGACTTGCTGGGTCTGGCGCGCGGTGAGGATTTGTTCGCCGCTGTGCTTGCAGAAACCATCGTTGGCCAGGAAACAGAACGCCCGCGCCAGGTCCACGCAGCTCATGCGCAGCGCGCAATGGCTGAAATAACTGCGCAGCACCGCTTCGACATCGTTGTGAAAATTGCCGAACGATTGCATCAGGTAAGCCATCGCAGCATTGCGCGCGCGATGCTGGTATTCCGACTCGGCGACCTTGCCATCTACCATGACTTGCGGGTTGCCGGACAGCCGACGGACAAAGTCGCGCATCGACAGCGCCGGCGCGGCAAAGCGTGACTGGTTGATGTCGCAGATCACCAGCGCACCGGCGTTGATGAAGGGATTGCGCGGTCGCCCGCGTTCGAATTCCAGTTGCACCAGCGAATTGAACGGTTGGCCGGAAGGCTCGTGACCCAGGCGCGTCCAAATGGTTTCGCCGGAGTGTTCGATGGCCTGCACCAGGCTGAACACCTTGGAAATACTCTGCACCGAGAACAGCGTATGGGCGTCGCCGGCGCAATACAGTTCGCCGTCATTGCCGTACACCGCGATGCCCAACTGATCGGCCGGCACTGTACCGAGGGCGGGAATATAGTCAGCCACCTTGCCCTGGCCGATCAGGGGACGAACTGCGTCAAGGATCTCGTTCAACAGCGCTTGCATGCCGGGTTCCGAAGTCTCGCCCCATGGGATCGCGGGGACACAGACGCTAGACGCCACTGGTCAGTGCTGGATCACAGTTTCCTGCAGGAGCATGCGATATCTGCACGACTGAAACACTACCCCTGTAGCAGCTGTCGAGCCCTAGCGAGGCTGCGTTCGGCTGCGAAGCAGTCGTGAAATCCAGCGGCTCGGTAGTCCAGGTTAATCGCGTGCACTGGGTTTACGGCTGCTTCGCAGCCGAACGCAGCCTCGCTAGGGCTCGACAGCTGCTACAGAGCTGAGCGCAGGCTCGACAGCTGCTACAGGATTTCGGGTTGGCCGAGAAATTTCAGGGTTACGTATCACAGTGTGTACAGCGCCCCTGCCGACACACCCCGCCCCTAAAACCCCTCGCCAAAGACACATCCCAGATACACCTGCTTGATGAACTGTGCCCGTCGATTGGCCGCGCCAATCAAAGCGTTCAACTCACTCAATGCTACGGAGTATCACCATGTTCAAACTCTCGACTTCTTCCTTGACCCTCGGCCTGATCATCGCTGGTGGCCTGGCCCTGTCCAACGCGGCTTCAGCCTCTGAGTCCGAGGCGTTCAGCATGAAACAACTGACCCACGGCTATAGCCAGGCCCAGGCCGACTCGGCAGAAAAACCGGCGGAAGGTAAATGTGGCGAAGGCAAATGCGGCGAAGGCAAGTGCGGCGCCAGCAAGTAACCCTTTGCGTGGGGCACCGCGGTGCCCCTCCTCCCTGACTGAACGGAGATCTCCATGACCACCTCACTCTCGTCGGCCGTAAAAGGCTTGCATCTGAAGCTCGACTGCGTCGGTAGCTGGATCGCGCCACTGACCCTGCGGGTATTCCTCGCCTGGGAGTTCTTCGAATCAGGCCTGGAAAAATTCAATGGCGAAAACTGGTTCGCCGATATTCAGGACAACTTCCCGTTCCCCTTCAACCACGTGCCAGCCACGCTGAACTGGGAACTGTCGATGTGGGCTGAACTGATCTGTGCCCTGGCCATACTGGTCGGCCTGGGAACCCGGATCTCGGCGTTGATTTTGATCGTGGTCACGGTCGTCGCGACTGCCGCCGTTCACTGGCCGGCCGATTGGTCTACATTGAGTGAGCTTGCTCAGGGTTATGCCATCAGCAATAAAGGTCACGGCAACTTCAAACTGCCGCTGATCTATCTCGCGGCCTTTATGCCGCTGTTGCTCTCGGGTGCCGGCAAGCTCAGCCTCGATGCGCTGCTGGCTCGAGTCTTCTGGCGTCGCGACAAGCGTTGAAGCGCCACCGGTATTGGCAGTGGACGGCTTCGCCGAATGATGGAAACGTATGCAGGCGCTGCCAAGCCTCAAGACTACGCAGCCCAGTAACCTTCACCCCACTCACTTGCGAAGACAGGAGCCACCATGAGCGTGACCACCCAATGGATCGAGATCGACAGCGCTGACGGCAAATTCGGCGCTTACCTGGCCATTCCGCATACCCGCAAAGGTCCGGGGATCGTGCTGATCCAGGAAATCTTTGGCGTGAATGAACACATCCGCTCGGTCGCTGAACAATACGCTGCCGACGGTTACCTGGTGATTGCACCGGACCTGTTCTGGCGCAACGGCCACCGTATCGAACTGGGTTACGACGAGGCCGGCTGGAAACGCGCCGTCGAGTTGATGAACGCCACCGACGTCGGCAAGGCACAGACCGACATCGAACTGGCCATCGACACCTTGAAAGCCCAACCGGGGCTGGACGGCGGTATCGCTTCGATTGGTTACTGCTTCGGTGGTTTGCTCTCGTACCACACCGCCGCCAATGGGCTGGTGGACGTGGCCATCGCCTATTACGGCGGTGGAATCCAGAATCAGCTGGACCGCGCCGATGAAATCGAAGTGCCGCTGCTGATGCACTTCGGCGAACAGGACAGCCATATCCCACTGGAAGCCGTGGAGAAAATCGCCGAACGTTTCGAGAACAACGATAACGTCGAAATTGTCGTGTACCCGGAGGCCGAACATGGCTTCAACTGCTCGCATCGCGACAGCTACAACCAACGCGCAGCGGCAGAGGCCCATGGCAATACGCTGATCTTTTTGGGTCAGGAACTGTAAGGCCGGAGTTTTTTAGCGCCTGTAATGGCCCCATCGCGGGCAAGTCGGATCATCGCATCGCACGCTCCCACATTGGAATGCATTTCCCCTGTGGGAGCGTGGCTTGCCCGCGATGGGGTCGATACGGTCTCAGCCGCTTAACGACAGGTTTCTTCTACCACCTCGCTCACCATCAACTTCGGATGTGCACTGCGTTCATGCACATGGCTCGTCGGTGTACGGTCGATCAACAGGCTCAACAATTCCGGGCGGCTGTAGTGACCGCGCGAATCCATCATGCGTTTGCGTCTGTCGATCAGGCCCATGTCGAGGTCGGCGATCACTTCGCCTTCGCCTTCGGTCAGCGAGCCCAGCACCACGCCGTCCGGGCTGATGATCGCGGTAAAGCAACCACCGGAAATCGGGCCGATGGGGCAACCGGTGTCGGCCATGATTTGTGCCTGTTGTTCAGGGTTCAGCCAAGCGGTGGAGTTGACTACGAAGCACGCCGCCTCCAACGCATGCTGGCGAACGCTGACTTCCATTTGTGAAGCGAACAAAGGCCCCGCAAACGATCCTGGATACATCGCCGCATGGATCTGTTCGCCGTCGGCCATCAAGGCATAACGGGCCAGCGGGTTGTAATGTTCCCAGCACGCCAACTGACCGATGCGCCCTACCGCGCTGTCGGTGGCGCGCAGACCTGAACCGTCGCCCATGCCCCAGATCATGCGTTCGTGATAGGTCGGGGAAATCTTGCGCCGATGCTGAATCAGGCTGCCGTCGGCATCGAACAACAACTGCGCGTTGTACAGCGTACCGCCGTCACGTTCGTTGACGCCGATTGAAACCACCATGCCGGCCTGTCTGGCGGCGGCGCCGATGGCCTCGGTGGCAGCCGAAGGAACAGTGACGGCCTGATCCAGCAGTTTGAGGTGTTCAGCCGCCATTTCGAAAGGCGACTGAACGAACGAGAAGTACGGGTAGTAAGGCACGATGGTTTCCGGGAACACGGCAAACTGCACGCCCTGCTCGCCGAGTTCGAGAATTTTCTGCACCACTTTGTCGACGGTGCCTTCACGGCTGTAAAGAACGGGGCTGATTTGGACGGCGGCGGCTTTTACGAGGGTCATGGCGGTGATCTCATTGAGGGAATGGACTACTTCGAGATCAAAATTACGCCAATAATATTTAGGCCGAAATGTCTAATACACCACCTTTTAGGACATTGCGAGCATCAACCGCGAGTGGCTCGCTGGATCACCTGCGGCGGCTGGCCAAATGCACGGATAAACGCTCGACGCATCCGCTCCCGATCACCAAAACCGGTATCGGTCGCCACTACGTCGATGGGGTGCCGGCCGGTTTCCATCATCAGACGCGCCGCCTCCACCCGCAGGTTTTCAATGGCCTTGGCCGGTGATTGCCCGGTTTCGGCATGGAACACGCGACTGAACTGCCGAGGGCTGAGGTTGGCGGCGCTGGCCAGTTCCTCGACTGACAGCGCGGATTTCAGGTTCTGCTTGGCATAGGCCAACGCGGCCTGGATGCGATCGGTCTTGGGCTCCAGTTCGAGCATTACCGAAAACTGCGACTGCCCTCCCGCGCGTCGGTGATACACCACCAATTGCCGGGCGACCCGCCGCGCCACTTCCACGCCCAGGTCGCCTTCAACCAGGGCCAATGCCAGATCGACACAAGCGCTCATGCCCGCCGCCGTCCAGATGTTGCCGTCATTGATGAAGATCCGGTCTTCCTCGACCTTCACCTGCGGGTACGCCTTCTGCAGCGCCGGCGCGTGACACCAGTGAGTGGTCGCCCGCCGACCGTCGAGCAACCCGGCCTCGGCCAGCGCAATCGCGCCGGTGCAGATCGAGCCCAGACGCCGGGTGGTCCGACTGGCGTTGCGCAAAAACGCCACCATGCCCGGGGATACCGGGCGGATCAGGTTGTCACCCAGCACCAGCAGCGTGTCGAACGAGCGCTGGTCGAACGCCGTGGTTTCCACGCCAAAACCGGCGGAAGTCTGCACCGTGCCGCCGTGCTCGGACAGCAAGGCAATGTTGTACGCCGGCTCGTCGGTGGCCATGTTGGCCAACTCGAACGTGGCGCACATGGCCAGGCCCAACACCTGAAAACCGGGGTAAACGATGAGTCCGATGGTGTGCATGGTGGCGGCTTTCTTTTGACCTTAAAAGTGGTCTGTCTGATTTAACAGCCACTGACATCGCGTCGCAAGATGGTCATCAGGTACTGATGCTGACCGGCATCGGCGGCTCGGCCATTGTCGATGCGTTGAACTATGCGAAGTTCTAGCAGCAACGGGTATTGCATTTTCCACGGCCGAAACGGGCCTCCTGACGCTCTCGAAAAAACGCTGAATAGCTCATGACCGGCTCGCCGGGATGATTGAGCGCCATTTGCGCAACGTAGTTATCGTAATCGGGCACTCCGACCATCAAACGGGCGCTCTGGCTGAGGAACTTCGCGACCTGCTGCAGTTTGCGGTACATGGCAATTCTCTCTATGAGTGGGGGCTGGCCCATGAAAGCGCACTGATGTATCTGCACTGTGTCAGCACCGGGGTCTTTTGTATTTTCAAGTATCAACCGCAGCGGCGATCAACGTCCGGCTCGTTCTCACGCTAGGCTGAAGATTAACGACATCGTGGAAGGAGGCGTTCGAGATGCAACTCAGCACGTTGAAAATCGATAAACCGGAAGCGACGAACTTCATTCTGGGGCAGACGCACTTCATCAAGTCCGTCGAGGACATCCACGAAGCGTTGGTCAATGCCGTGCCGGGAATCCGCTTTGGCGTGGCCTTTTGCGAAGCTTCCGGCAAATGCCTGGTGCGCTGGTCCGGCACCGATACCGCCATGATCGAACTGGCCCAGAAGAATGCGACAGCCATTGGCGCGGGCCATAGCTTCATCGTTTTCCTCGACGATGGCTTCTATCCCGTAAACGTGTTGAACGCCGTCAAAATGGTTCCAGAGGTGTGCCGTATTTTTTGTGCAACGGCCAACCCGACTGAAGTGATTCTCGTCGAGACGGAGCAAGGGCGAGCGATTCTGGGCGTGGTGGACGGCTTCTGTGCCCGTGACATTGAAGGCGAGGAAGACATCCTGTGGCGCAAGAGCCTGTTGCGGCAGATTGGCTACAAACTTTGAGCACCTTGCGTTATAAACAGGCGCTGAACTCATACCATGCACTTGTCTAATCAAGGAAGAAACGGCATTGAAAATAGCTTTTGGCGCCCTGTTGTTGACCGGGCTGACGACTCTCGCACTCGCTGACGAGAACCCTGTCGGCTTCCACGCTTCCACACTGGCGGACTCGCACAATGACCGTGCGCTAGAAATGGTCGTCTGGTACCCCAGTGCAACTACCGCAGCCACGCAAATGATTGGTGATGATGCGGTGTTCGTCGGGGCTTCTGCCGTTCGCGACGCGCCGCCTGCTGCTGGCAAGCATCCATTGCTGGTGCTCTCCCACGGGTACAGAGGTAACTGGAGCAACCAGATCTGGCTTGCCAGTGCTCTGGCTCATAGGGGTTACATCGTCGCCGCAATCAACCACCCCGGCACTACCACTCATGACCGTAGCCCTCCAGCAGCGGCGCAGTTATGGCAGCGGCCCGTTGATTTGCGCAGAGCTATTGATGGGGTCACTACTCAACCTGAAAAATTCGGCTTGGTCGCCAATGACCGAATTGCGGTGGTGGGCCATTCACTCGGCGGCTGGACCGCCCTGGAAATCGCCGGCGCCCGGTTCGATCCAGACCGCTTCGCCCATGACTGCAAAGCCCACCCGCAGTTATCAAGTTGCACCGTCTACGCAAAGATAAACCCCGCAACCACCTCGGAATCAAAGGCTGCGTTGACTGCCGATTGGCGCGATAAACGCGTCACTGCTGTGGTTACCTTGGACCTGGGCCTTTCACGGGGCATGACCGATGAAAGCCTGGCAACGCTGCCGGTACCCGCGCTGGTGATCGCTGCCGGCGTACCGTCGGAGGAGCTTCCCGCTGAGTTGGAGTCTGCCAATCTGGCCAAACGCCTGCCTTCGGCATCAAGCCGCTACGTCGAAATCAGCGACGCAAGCCATTTCAGTTTCTTGTCGGTGTGCAAACCTGGCGCGCAGGCATTGCTTGAAGAAGAAGTACCAGGCGATGGCATCATTTGCCGAGATGGCGACAACGCTCGCCCGCGCGGGGAGATTCAACAGCAAATTACATCGCTGATAGCAGAGTTTCTTCAGTCGTCTATCTACAAAGAAGACAGTTTGTAGAATCGGGGTACGAGAAACTGTCGCAGTTCAAAAAAACCGCTTGAGTAGTTTCAGCGTTCAATAGGTGACAGATTTATTTTTTCGCTAAATAGATCCGTCACCTTTTATCGGATCGGCTGTTTTTACGACCAAGCGATCACCGATGTTCCGCTGCCAACATTGACCTGAACTGAGAAATGATTTCCGAAGATAGCCCGGCACCTTCGAACACTGCGCAGGTGAAACTAACGGGTGCAGGGCCTGGAGCAGTGATGATGCGGTCTGCAACCACTGCGACCGGACTGTTTTGATAAAGCGTGCCCCCTTCATAACCTACGGCATGCTGTTTTAAGAAATCAGCGCTGTTTGAAGTATGAGGAACCGTGTCGAGAAGCCCGGCCCTGGCAAGTGCCAGCGTTCCCCCACAAATACCGGCAATTGTCGCTCCACTTGAACGACTAGCGTGAAGAAAGTCCCGGATATCCGGTGCTTCTGCGCGCTCCCAGACCATTCCTCCAATGACGACAACAACATCCGGTTTCCAGTCCAGACATTCTTGCAAACTGCTATCGACCGTTACTGCCAATCCACCTTGCGAGCGGAACTGCCCCGCAACAGGAGCGAAAAACCTGACGTCGATCCCGTAAAACGGGGACGCAGTTCCAGCAATGAAAGCGTATTCCCAGTCCGCAAAACCGGGTGTCAGTATCAATCCCACGCGTGCCATCAGTCAGAATCCTCCATGAGTGCCAATAATAAATGGCGACAACAAACATACATCAGGGGCTGTTTTTTGCCGATTTCTGCCTTTCACGACTGGCTGAAACCGACCCATTGCTGCCGGTCAGCATCGGCGGAAATTGGCCGGTTCCTGTCTGTTGTGACAGGCAGGAACCGACCTGTAATGGACATCCGACTAATAGAGAACTCGTGAATCAGTTTTCGATCCAGAGCATCGTCTGAACCGTAATATGCGGATGACTTTCTAACGGCTCCCATTCATCCATGAAAGCAAAACCTTGTTTTAGATAGAAGCTCGAGGCTCTTGCATTGTCGGGTGATACGTCGAGAAAAACGCGATCAAAGCCTTCCGCGATAGCACGAGCTTTCACAACTTCTACCAACTGAGTTGCCACTCCCGAGCCCCGTGCAGCGGGTTCAACCCACATTCCTATCAAGTTAAAGCGGTGCGCGCTATTGACTGCGGCACCGATCATTCCGATGGGCCTACCTTTCTCGAGTGCAAGCCAAAATGCTGTTCCGGTTGATGAGGCTCTAACTTTCCACTGTTCATCAGGGTATGCGGCAGCAGTTTGATAACTGACACCAAATGCCGTTGGCGCGTCCAAAAGCGCGGCCAGTCGGACTTGCTTTAGTCGCATCCAGTCCTCTGTTTCCGTCGATCGAATGTCCATGATCTTCCTTGATGGATTAGCGTCACTCAACTTCTCACAAGATAGATTAAGGGGCAACCGAGCTCGCATCGTATACGACCGCTGTTGGCCGATTTCTGCCGGTCACGACAGGCAGGAGTCGACCAGAAGCGGTCAAGGCGGATGAAATTACCTTGTACCAACCTACGATGATGTATGTAATTCCAAGCCCATTCAGTGCATAAAGTGGTTCACAGGTATGGACACCAGTACCCTCACACTCCAAGAGTTGTATCGTCCGGGAAGCTCCTCAAATGGCTGCACCGTGGTCGACAGCGGCCTCATCTGAATCGTGGCTTTCGAGCCAACCCCGATCAGTCGCGACAGGCTGAAAACGTCCAGGTATTACCTGCAAAAAACTCCTAGCGTCCGACAAAAAAATCCTAACCGTTCTGTTTCATGCGGACTAAGGTTCCCACAGGTAGTGCATCAAGCACTGATCTAGGAACTCTACGAAACTGAAAGCGTGCCACTGGTGCCTTGCTCCACGCGACCTCTTTGGGCATGGCCCCGACCGCTAGCGATACCGTCTCCGAGCCGCAGTCGCCGCAGGAGTTGGAGTGGACCTGGGGGCTAAACGGATGGCCAACATCTGGCTAAAAGCAGGCTCAATGCCAGCCCAGCGGCAAGGCTCATTGCTACCATCGTGCTTCTTGTATCTGAAAAGGATTCCCTCTATGCGTAAGTTACTTTTTCTAGTCATGCTGGCAGTTGTTGCAACGGGCTGCTCCAGCCGTAAAGACTTCTACGCAACCGGCGGGAGCAGAGCGGACGGCTCGATCGACATGGCTTACGACTTCAAGCCCTTTGAGACACCGGTCGTTGACTATAAGCAAGCTGAGTCAATTGCAAACAGCAAATGTGCGGTTTGGGGTTACAACCGCGCCGAACCCTTCGGTGGGAAAACTCAGAACTGCCAGGCCCGAGACGGCTGGGGTAATTGCACTGCAGGCCAGATGATCGTCAAATATCAATGCATCGGTAACATCACACCAGCTAACCATGCCTCAGCTCCAACGCTCACGTCGGTTCCGGTTGGTATGATGACTCCCGCTCAGTACAAGGAAGCTCGTGTGAAAGCATTGATGGATCAACACCTACCCTATGCCGAGTACCAGAAGCAGTATCAGGCGATCATGGCTGAGTAATTCCGTCGATACTGGTTCACGGTGCGGCTCAATATCTCCGAAACTCCCTGAGAGACGGCGTGAAACTGAGCCAGGTTTTCACTCGAAAAACTGCACTGTCGCTTTACTGCCATTGTTTGGCCAAACTTCAGCGATCACAAAATGTGAGGCGCATATCCGCAATGACCACTTCTGGCCGTTATCTGCCTGTCGCAAGGGGCCGCACTCGACCCAAAGCTGCCGGTTATGGAATTTCTCAGATGCTCAGAAGCAATCTGCAAATAGCCGCCTTCGGCCAACAGCAGTCCAACATCCAGCAAGGAATGCGCATGAATTGCTACTCCGTAACTTTAAGGCGGATTTGTGCACCATCTGGTAAATCGTCGATTTCCTTGGCAAGGTAGCCTGAAATTGCCACCTGTTCGTGAAGTGAGATTGTCGCCAGATTGCTCTCTTCATACTGCCCACCCAACACGGCAGGGATTTTCAGGCAATACTTGTACCCTGGGCGAAGCAGGCCAAGTCTATCCCTTGCCTGTTTGACCAATGTTTCCATGTACCAATCATGCAAAAAATCCTGGTTCTGAGAGAGGGCGTCAAGCCCCGCGCGATCATTTGCGACACGATTGCAGTACAGATCTTCAGGACACAGGCGCCAATAGCTACCCGCTACATCTTTGATGATGAGGTTGCCAAAATCATTATCGCCAACTACTTCTGCAGGTTTGATCCCGGCCCAACCCCACGCTTTTTCAATTTCTTCAATCAATTCCATAGATGCCTCACTATCCTTGCGTTTCCCAATGCCACTGTTATTACTCTTTTTGTTGCATATCATCCAGAGCGGGTGATGGTTGCTTTCTGCCTCTCGCGATGGGCAGAAAACGACCCATAGCTGCCGGTGAGCACCGACAGAAATCGGCCAAAACCGGTCACTCACAAAATAGACTCTCTCGGTGGACCACCTCACAGTGTTGCGCATCGTAGCGGCGATCCGGCTTACTATCGAACGCAGAAAGACAAACGAGGACATATCGATTGAACGCCGTAAGCGAATATAAAGATTGGCTAGTAAATGATCTGGCTCGCTCCGAAAAGGACGAATGGTGTTTGACTAATGCCAGAGAGGAGATCGTGACGAGGCTGAAACCGGACGAAGCTTATGCTGCCCTCGTAAGCGCGCTTGAGCTCACGGTAAAGCAAGACAGTCCATTCTACTTTGCGAACTGTTGCTGGTTTGTCCTTGCTCTGGCTCGCAAAGCTGACACAACGCAGTTTCCTTCAGACGCATTTTCAATTATCCCCGCTCTCGAATCCAAAGCCAGGCTGCTGTGTGAACAGCATGCACTCGAAGGAGTGTTCACGTGGTTTCGTATTAACCCTTGGACAGCCTATTGAAGTTGAAACCATAGGACGTAATACGTCATGCTTTCCAAGCAAAAAAAACACATCTGGCTTTGCTTGTTTTTTCTTTTCCCAAAGGGCCGCTTTGGGTCGATAGCTGCCCGCCGTGAACGACTGCTTTTGGCCGATAGCTGCCCATCGCGAAACGGTGCAATCGACCGACGCCTCCGCCACCAATCTGATGCATTCCTCGTCCCGCTGCGTGCCGCCACCTTCGACACACGCCTGCGATAACAGAGTCCCCCGTATGCGCACGCAATGGTTTTGAAAGGCTTCGAGGGCATCTGCCGCCCGCGCGGTTGAGTTCACTGAAAGCTAGCCACTTGGTAGCCGATCGACGAGGAAACCCACAAAAGTTTTCACCCTTCGGATCGGCGTGCCAACGGTAGTGACCTAAAGAAGCGACTAATTGTTGTGTTGGATCTCCAGCATCCTGAACGTCACTTTTCCACCCTCGGTGGGATAGCCGGTGTTGTCCTGCACATATGCGCCCGCTTTGAAATACAGTGGCTTGGTCTTCCAGCTCGGGTCGATGGTGGTTCTCCAGTTGTTTCCTGCTGCGCTGATGCCCAGCGCGCCCTTCGGGCTGAGGTGGAGCTGGTAGGAAAAGTTGCGGCCGAGCGGCACACCCGTCGCAATGGTAATGACCTGGCCCTCTTCATCGTCGGCGCGCATGCGCACCTTGGCGACAATGTTTCCCGTCGAAGCCGACGTTTTGTATTGGTATTCCAGCTTCACCATGGGACTGTTGCTGTCCTTGTTGTGAATCTGACCAATCACGATCTTGCCGGAGCTGGGCACCTGATTGACGCTCAGATTCGCCCGCAGAATGTTATCCGCCGCTGAATACTGCCAGTTGCGTAGCCTTCCATCGCTATAGGTTTCCCGCAACTCGCTGCGCGGGTAAATAGCGTTGGCCGTCCTGGAACCGGTTACAGGTGCCCAGAAAGAAAGGGTAGCGGCTTCAGAACTGAAATACTGGCCCTTGAAGCCTTGCGCCAGTCGAGGCGTTTCTATGGTGGCCGGTGGGCTGCCTTCAGGGATGCTTAAATTCCAGGTGGCGAGGTCGATCATGTCAATAATCCTGTATGCGGGGAATGTTGCGGCCACAGTTGCGCTCGAACCGACGCTATTGAGCTGTGTCAATTGGGTCTGCTGATCAGGAAAACGGTATGGCAGTAGATTGACGTCAAATGATCGTCGAGGTGATTAGTGCAGGCTTTGTGCCTGCCGGGGTTACCGTTGGTCGGCTATTTTGAACGTTGACGGAACTAATTCTGGTTGCTTGCGGCGAAGGGACCTGAGCCATCAGCGGTGCACAGGTCGGCTAGGATGAGTGGATGCACTGGACCAAGAACACGTTCAGAAGCCGGTTCTGAATAACCGGCGCGCCGCGCCATAAAAACAGGAGACCGCTCATGAGCCACCGAAGCAGTTTTGCGCTGTTGAGCTTTGATCCGGCGTTTGCGTCGTTGCGCAATGGCCTTTCGGTCGCTCAGCAGATTGACGACACACTCTGGGTGGCGAACGACGAAACCACGAGCCTGGAACGCCTGAAAATCCAGGATGCTGCGCCCGGCGGCGTTGTAAGGTGCGACGAGCACAAATCGTTTGCGCTCCTGGACTATCTGGATCTGCCCATACCGAAACAAGACGCCGAGATCGATATCGAAGGCTTGGCCTACGTCCCTGACAGTGGCTACCTTTGGGTGGTGGGCTCCCATAGCCTGAAGCGAAAGAAAGCCGAGGCCGGCACTTCTGCACAGAAGAATATCAAGCGCCTGTCGACGGTAGAGGCGGACGGCAATCGTTTTCTGCTGGCCCGCATCCCTGTGGTGCAACAGAACGACAGCTATGTACTCGCCAGGAAAGTGGATGCCGATGGACGTACAGCGGCGCAACTGCCGGGCAACGAAACCGGTAACGACCTGACCGCGGCCATTGCTGAAGATCCTCAGCTACGCGACTTCCTGCGTATCCCGGGTAAGGACAACGGCTTCGATATCGAAGGGTTGGCGGTGATCGGCTCGCGCCTTCTGCTGGGGCTGCGTGGACCGGTGCTACGCGGCTGGGCCGTGTTGCTGGAGATAGAACCTGAGCTGAACGACGCCTCGACTGACACGCTGGTGCTGAAGAAGATCGGTCCGGATGGGCGCCGCTACCGCAAGCACTTCTTCGCGCTCAATGGGCTGGGCTTGCGTGACCTGTGCACCCGCGGTGACGATCTGCTGATCCTGGCGGGCCCCACGATGGAGCAGGACGGTCCGGTAACGGTCTTCCGCTGGCGCGGCGGTTTCGCGTCCGACGAGGAAAGCGTGGTCTTCACCGATCAATTGGAGAAGGTGCTGGAGGTGCCTTTCGGGCAAGGCAACGATCACGCTGAAGGCATGTGTCTGTTCCAATCGGGCGAGCAGCCCGGGGAGGTTCTGATGATCGTCTACGACTCTGCGGCAGAGAGTCGTAAACACGGCGATACGGATGTGGAAGGAGACCTGTTCATCCTGGATTAGCCACGCACATCTACGTCAACGCGGCCTGTAGATACACGGTGGTGTTGTCGGACTTTTCAAAACTGCTAGCCATTCCTTTGCGGGATGGCTGTGACTTGATGGATGTGATCGGCCGACGCTTGCGGGCTCAAGCAGCGGAATAAATGAAAACGGGCGCCGTGACGGCGCCCGTTTTTTGTGTCCCGCCTTTTATCGTCCCTCCCCCGTGCGCAGGCCCAAGCCGCGCTCAAGGCGTCATCGCAGACTATTCTTGATCTGGGTACCCGACCGGTCGCACCGAAGGAGGTCACTCGTTTATGCGCTGTGCCCTTTTCAAAATCCGCCGCAGTTCGATCTGATGCATGAAGGCAAATCGAGCCGCGCCGTCATCGAGTTCCGATGAACTACCGGTCTGGGGCACGGCCCAGGCACTCTGTCACCCTGAAACGGAGACGCCAGCATGAGCACCTTGCAACTTCACCCCGCACTGGACAATGGTATCCAACCCGCCGCCGAGAATTTCGCCGGTGGCACCCTGCAATGCCTGTGTGCGACCGACAAGGTCGAGGTCAAGATCGACGCACAAACGCTGCATAACCACGCGTGCGGTTGCAGCAAATGCTGGAAACCGCAAAACGCGATATTCGCCGTCATCGCCGTGGTGCCACGAGATAAGGTCAGCGTCATTGCCCATGGCGAAAAACTGGAGATTGTCGACGAAAACGCAACCATCCAGCGCCACGCCTGCAAGCAGTGTCACGCCCATTTATTCGGGCGCATCGAGAACAAGGACCATGCATTTTATGGCCTGGACTTCGTCCACACCGAGCTTTCGCCACAGAGCGGATGGGCTGCGCCGGGATTCGCGGCGTTCGTGTCCTCCATCATCGAAACCGGTACGCCGCCAGCGCAAATGAAGGCTATTCGCGAGCGCCTGCGCTCGATCGGCCTGGAACCCTATGACTGCCTGTCCCCGGACTTGATGGACGCACTGGCGATTCACGTCGCCAAACAGAAAGGCCTGCTCCCCGCCGCCTGATTGATCGGTCGCCGCGGTTGCCTTTTCCGGGCCGCGGCTCCGATTCTCCCTCTAATATTGTGCAATTTGATTCGGGTGGAAAGCGGACGCTGGAGCTACCAGATCCGTCATGCCCATAGGTCTATCTATAAAACCGTTTGTCGCGGCGTTAAACCTTATTTCTCTCCTGATTGGTCGAAAAAACTGTGACGGCATGACGTTGCCAAGACCGTTGACTGATTGGGGATGGCGGTTATGAAAATCGCACAAATAGCGCCACTGTACGAATCAGTCCCCCCTTTTCTCTACGGAGGAACTGAAAGAGTAGTCGCTCATTTAACGGATGCTTTGGTCGAACTGGGACATGACGTCACCCTCTTCGCTGCGAATGGATCCCGTACATGCGCGACATTGGTCGCCGCCCGGGATCAAGCGTTGCGGCTTGACGGCACGCCCTTGAAGTCAGAATTGGCAAGCCATTTGAACTTGCTGTATGAGTTGCGCCATCGAGCGGCCGAGTTCGATGTGCTGCACTTTCATATTGATTTATTGCACTTTCCATTTTTCGAAGATATGGCCCATAAGGTCTTGACTACCCTTCATGGCCGCCTGGATATCAAGGACCTGGATGGCACCTATTCTCGATGGCCTGCCTATCCCCTGGTTTCGATCTCGCAACATCAGCGCCAGCCGTTACCCTGCGCCAATTGGATCGATACGATTTATCACGGCTTATCGCAGTCCAGTTTGACGTTCCAGCCGAGACCGGGTGCTTACCTCGCCTTTCTAGGGCGTATCTCACCGGAAAAACGTCCTGACCGTGCTATCAGCATTGCCCGCGCTGCCGGGCTGCCGTTGAAAATGGCTGCCAAGATCGATGCGGCCGATCGCGAGTACTTCGAACAGCAGATACGCCCCTTATTGACGCTTCCCGGTATTGAATTCATCGGAGAGATTGGCGACGGGGACAAGGCCGAGTTCCTCGGTAATGCCAGGGCGCTGCTGTTCCCCATCGATTGGCCCGAACCTTTTGGCCTGGTCATGATAGAAGCCATGGCTTGTGGTACGCCGGTCATCGCCTGGCGCTGCGGATCTGTCCCCGAAGTGCTTGATCATGGCGTAACCGGCTTCATAATCAATAGCGAACATGAGGCGGTTCTCGCTACCCGCCAAGTGCTTGAGCTTGATCGACAAGTGATACGTGACGTATTCGATAGACGTTTTTCAGCCAAGGTGATGGCGCAACGTTATGTCGACCTCTACCGGACACTTACCGATAGGGTTTGATTTCGTGGTGCCTTGATATAGCCCATGAAAAAAACATTTAGCGTTCCTGAACAGCCTCAACCCAAACAGTGCGCAATTGAACCCATTGCCCAAAACCTGTTTGTGCTGGTCGACCACAACACGTACCTGGTAGCCAACGCGTTTGGCGATATCGACGGCGGCGCCGTGGGCATGTTTCACCACGACACTCGTTTATTATCCAGGTACCAGTTGACCGTGGCGGGCCGGCGTCCATCGCTTCTCTCCGCAGCGGTCAGTCAGGACAATGTCTATTTTCGTTCCCATTTGACCAACCACCCGCTCCCGGCACTGGGAGAAGAAGATACGCCACGGGGGGTCATCCATATCGAGCGCAAACGCTTTTTATGGGAAGAGCGAATGTTCGAGTGCATCAGCCTTTTCAACTACAGCGACCAACCTGGAAAACTGCCGATCGACCTGCGGTTTTGCGGCGACTTTCTCGACATGTTCGAGGTCCGCGGCCAAAGCCGGCCACTGCGCGGCACCTTCTCTGAGCCTGAAATATTCGAACAAGGCGTAGTGCTTCATTACAAGGGATTGGACAATCAGCAGCGTTGCATGGCAATCAGCTTTTCTGAGTTTCCAGGACACATCAGCGGCGACAGTGCCAGTTTCCAGATCTATATCGGCGCTCATCAGAGCCACGAACTTTATATTGAAGTGGGCTCCAGCATCGTCCAGCCCGGGCGGACACGCTACCGGTCCGCCGCCGCTCAAGCTTGCCGGTCCATGCGCAGGAAAGAGCAACGAGGCGCGCGCATCAAGGCTTCTGGCCGGTTGTTCCAGGCATGGGTGAACAAGTCTCGTGCCGACCTTGCTTTACTGACGGCCGATCTTCCCTCTGGCCCCTATCCCTATGCCGGAGTCCCCTGGTACTCCACGCCTTTTGGTCGCGACGCCGTGATCACCGCTTATCAATCACTCTGGCTCAATCCGTCCCTTGCGCGAGGTGTGCTCGCCTACCTGGCGGCTCATCAAGCCAAGGAGGTTTCGACCTTCAGCGATGCCGAACCAGGAAAGATCATGCACGAGACGCGTCAGGGAGAAATGTCGAAACTCAACGAATTACCCTTTGCGCGCTATTACGGGGGCGTCGATACGACGCCTTTGTTTGTGATGCTGGCCGGAGCCTATGCAAAACGGACCAACGATCTGGCGTTCATTGATGCGCTTTGGCCCGCATTGGAATTGGCCACGCTCTGGATGGAAAGCAATGCGTTGAAGAATGCCGAAGGCTTCATCAGCTATCAGCGCGGGGAAGTCACCGGCTTGGCCAATCAAGGCTGGAAAGACAGTCATGATGCTATTTTTCATCGCGATGGCCGTAATCCCGAAGGCCCCATCGCTTTGGTAGAAGTGCAAGGTTATGCATGGCGTGCATTTTTGAGCATGAGCACATTGGCCAGACAACGAGGCAATGAACACGCCGCGGTTCGCTGGCAAAACATCGCAGTCAGGTTACGCCAGGCAGTCGAGCGGTGCTTCTGGATGGAGGATCAGCAATTTTACGCAATAGCGCTCGACGGTAATGGCAAGCGTTGTGAGGTAAAAGCTTCGAACGCCGGCCACCTGCTGTTCACCGGATTACCTTCGCCAGAACGGGGGAAAACCGTTGCCCGGCAATTTCTGACCAGTATTTTTTATAACGGCTGGGGCGTTCGAACACTCGAAACCGGAGCCGTGCGGTTCAACCCGATGTCATATCACAACGGTTCGGTCTGGCCGCACGACGTAGCCCTGTGCGCAGCGGGTATGGCCAGGTATGGCGAGCAGCTGGGCGTTGTCCGTGTCCTGAGCGGAATGTTCGAGGCAGCGACCTTCTTCGGGATGCGGTTACCAGAACTGTTTTGCGGGTTCAAGCGCGGTCCGGGTGAGGCGCCGGTTGCCTACCCGGTGGCCTGTTTACCCCAAGCCTGGGCGGCAGGCTCCATTTTTATGCTGTTGCAGGCATGTCTGGGCATCACCATCGATGCCTCAGACTATCGAGTAGTTGTCAGACAACCTCGACTGCCCATTGGTATTGACCGTTTAGAGGTGCGGGAACTGAAGTTTGATCAACACCGTGTCGATCTCGGTTTCCAACGGATCGGCGAACGCGTCGCCGCTTACATAGAGCGGCAAGACGGCCCGAATCTGATTCGGCTGGACGTAAAACTTTAAATTAGCTGTCAGCCAACAGAGTTCTGACAGGGAAGCTCCGTTTTCAAAGCCAGCATTTCACCTCGTAATTCGCTGATCAACTCCGCGATAGCGTGGCTGGAGGTTAGTGTTTCGGTTCTGACACCAGTGACCAACAATTCCACGTGACCCGTTGACGGGTCGATCACTTTTATCATGAGCGATCCATCCGGATTTGCGGTGCAGGTGCAAGAAAGAGGCAGAAAACCACATTCAATGATGTGGCGAAGCTCAAGTCTGGAGATCATGACTCGCGCCCTCAAAGTCAAAGGTGGTTTGCGTTTCTGTCTAGTAATAATAGGCAAGCCGCCTCGCGGCTGACCGGGATCGCGACCAATTGCATCAGTGGGGCCGCGACCGGCGAAATCCTGCCTCTCTCGACGGTTTTTTTAAAGAACCCGACTCTCGACAGTGGCGACCTCCGGAGAGGCCGCCATTTTTTCAGCGGGTTTGATCAGTTGCCGTTAGGCAGTGACAAGTTGATGCCTTCTTTTTTCAGCGCATCACGCACGTATTGGAATTTCTGATACTGCGACAGCTCCATCGGTCCGTCGTAGGTCATGCTTTGCATCTTGCGAGGCGGGTGATCGACGTAGGTCTTCATCAGTTTCATGATCGCTGCCGAGATCGGCACCATGGTCCAGGTCCGCTCGGTAAAGTTGTTCATGAACAGGTCGTAGCGTTCTTGCGGGTCTTGCCACAAGTCAAAAACCTGCGGCACGGTGGCCACATACTTTTGGGCGCCTTTCCAGCCCAGGTTCGAGTCCACGGCGAGACCGCCTGTTTGTGCGCCATCGTCGCCTCGCAGGTTGAACACCGCTTTGTAGTTCCCGACACGGGCCGCGCCCGGGGACAATTCATTCTCGGTAAAGTAGAACCACTCCTTGCGCGGCGAAGGGGCGCTACCGGTGAGTACTGGCGTCATGTCGTAACTGTCGAAGATGATCGGTTGACCTTCGCGATCCTTCTCGGGCAGCTTCACTCCAGCCACTGAGGCGAAAGTCGCCATCAAATCCAGGCCACCGAGTATCTCGTGGTTTTTCGTATTTGGCTTGATCTTGTCTGGCCACACGGCAATGGCCGGTACCCGGTTCCCGCCCTCACGCACCGTGCCTTTGGTGCCGCGAAACGGGGTGTAACCGGCATCCGGATAAACGTCCTGCCAGGCCCCGTTGTCGGTGGTGTAAACCACCAGCGTGTTCTTATCCAGGCCGAGCGCCTTGAGCTTGTCCATGATGCGGCCAATATGGGTATCGAGTTCGACGACCGAATCGGCATATTTGGATTTGGACATCGATTTATGAACGAACTCCGGGGCCGGCAAGTTCGGTTGGTGCACTTTCATGAAGTTGACGTTGATGAAAAACGGCTTGTCCGATTTTGCCGCGGTGTCGAGAAACTCCAGCGCAGCCTTTTCGACATAGTTATCAAAAAAAGGAATGCCGACCACGCCGGGTTTACCCTCCACGACAGGCGTATCCACGTATTGACCATTGACCTTGAATTCTTCAACCACCTTTTCGCCGGCCTTGCCCGACAGCGCGCCTTTGGTCACCTTCTGGAACATCTCCCGGGTTTCCGGATCCATGTCGGGGAACCACGTTGGGTCGGCGTAGGTATAGGCATTCAGGTGATACAGGCCGACGTACTTCATCACGTCATAACCCTGGGCATTAGGCAGCGCGTAGTCGGCTTCGCCCAAATGCCATTTCCCAGTGAAATAGGTGTCGTAGCCGCCGGTCTTCAACACGGATGCCAGTGTCCATTCGGCTGCTGGCAAACCACCGCCCTGGCCCTGGAAAGCCACGGTGGTCATGCCGCTGCGATTGGGGATGCGCCCGGTTTGCATGGCCGCCCGGCCAGGGGTGCAACTCGGCTGTGCATAGAAGGAGTAGAACGTCACACCTTCTGCCGCCAGCTCATCGATTTTGGGTGTAGGCATGCCGCGCCCGATCCCACCACCATAGGGGCCCAAATCGCCATAACCGGTGTCATCGGAGACGATGAACAGGATATTGGTCTTTTCTGTTTGAGCGGCGTGGGCAAGCCCGTTCAATGACAACAGTGCAGCAAACACGACAGACAACTTGAAACGATCCGATAGCTTATTCATACCAGCAACCTCGTTGTTTCATTATGTTGGCCGGTGACAAGTGCACAACTGCATTGATTCTGGGTGCAACGACCACCGTGCGATTAGCCTAAGTACTGCATACAGAGTCATTCCCCTTTGTTATATGAGCCCGTACGGTTTAAGGCGCACGAGGGAGTCTAGTGCGGTTTTTGCCGCTCGGCGACGGGCGCCTGTTTGGGACGCCCGTCGTTTATGGCAGCTGATCAGCCAGCGTTAGCATCAGCTCCTTCTCACAGAGCAACTGTCCGACCGACAACATGTTCCAGTTGTTCATCGCATCATTTCAGTGCTTTGCCTGCGCGACATCGCCGCAAAAGATATCGACGCTGCCATCTTCGGGTGATGTCCGTACGACGATGGAATATTTTCCGGAAAGCAACTCTGATGTTGCGACAGGCGCATTACGGTAAAAGCTCCAACCGTTGGACCCTGCTTCGCTTTTTGTATTGACCTTATCGTTCATTGCATAGGCGACTGGCCCGGGTTGCTGGCAACTGCCTTTATTGATGAACGTGTAAATGCGCGGGGGCAGGATGGTTCCGTTCGGAACACCCGTGATATAGAAGTCAAAATTGGTTTGATTGCCTTCGGCGGTCAATATGGCGTTGCCAGAATGACCCACATTGGCGTGGGTGGCAGCCAGAGGCAAATTCATTGAGTGGTTTGAAGCGGTACTGCAACCGAGCAGACTTGCCATGAGCAGCGCGAACGGGACGATGCGGGTATTCATAAACAACCTCCAAAAGTGGAAGAAGTGCATGGGGGAATATTGGGTATAGCTCATAACTGATCTCAATAAACCCGCATTTTCACCTGGGTGTGCAACTGTATGCCGCCATTGAATTGGCAGTTATCCCGGTCGCCTGTTGGCTGCTGCGACTTCGCGACCCAGATTAAGCCAAGACCAGCGCCGGCAACTTTATTCGTATCTTGCCCCTTCCAATATCGAGAATATGAACTACCACTTATGAGTGATCGAACCATGCTGGTTCAATGCTTTCTCGATGATGGCTATTACCCTTATTTCGAAAATGCACACTTGCCGGGATCTAATCCATGCAAACCAGATCAGGTGCAATTCCCGCCTTCACGTTATTGGCCCTGTGCAGTCAGCAAGCCTGGGCCGGCGGTATCATGCTCTACGAAACCGGCACCGATAACGTTGGCCTGGCCAATGCCGGTGCCGCCGCCCGGGCCCAGGGTCCTTCGACTATTGCCAGCAACCCGGCGGGACTGAGCTACCTGCCAGGCACGCAGATTACCGGTGGCTTGCAGGTGCTGTATGGCGACCTGAGCTTCGATCGCGATGCCGACACCAATGTGCCTGGCAGCGGCAGTGGCAATGCCCTCGATCCGATTCCCGGCGGCAGCTTTTTCATCAGCCATGAACTGGACGACCACTGGAGCGTCGGCTTCGGCCAGTACGCCGACTTCGGCCTGGCGGTCAACTACGACAACGAGTGGTCCGGGCGTTACTTCGCGCAAAACGCCAGCCTGGGCGGTTTGTCATTGGTGCCCAGCGTGGCGTACCGCTTTAACGAGCAATGGTCGGTGGGGCTCGGCGTAAAAGCCATGTACGGCATGCTCCAGGCCCAGACCGCGATTGACCGTTCGCCGTTCGGCTTTACCGACCGCGGGGACGGCCAGTTCAAATACAAGGATAAAGATTGGGGGTTCGGCGCCAACGTCGGGTTGATTTACGCCCCGCAAACCGGCACTCGCATTGGCCTGACCTACACCAGCAAGGTCGACCTGGATTTCGAAGACGGGCTGGATGTCAAAGGCAACGGCCCGGCGCTGGATCGCCTCGACGGCCTGAACACCCAGCTCGACATGACCGTTCCACAGACGGTCACCCTGAGCCTGTTCCAGCAACTCGACCGACAGTGGGCCTTGCTGGCTTCGGTGAACTGGCAGGACTGGTCGGAGTTCGGCGACATCGCCGTGCAGGTGGACACCTCGGCGCTCGGAGCCCAGTCAACCACGGTCGACGCGCACTTCAAGGACACCTGGCACCTGTCGCTCGGCGCGCAATACCAGGCCACGCCGCAATGGCTGTGGAACGTCGGCGTGGCTTACGACAGCAGCGCCGTGTCCGACAATAATCGCACCGTGACCGTACCGATGGCTGAATCCTGGCGCCTTGCGACAGGAGCCACCTATGCGCTGAACAAGGTCACCGACGTCAATGTCAGCTGGGCCATGATCTGGATTGGCGACATGCCGGTGGACCAGACCAAAAACGTTTCGGGCAATCGAATTTCCGGTCAATTCGACAGTGCCTGGATTCAAGCCGTGACCGGGAACATGACCTGGCGTTTTTGAGTGCTTTACCACACCAGAACGACTTCATCCGAGGAGCACACAGCATCATGAATCTGTCCCGAAATTTGCTCATCGGTGCCACCGTGGCCGGGCTTCTGCTCGGCGGTTGCACTTCCAAAGTCACCGAGAAGGAACAGTACTCCGGCTACCTGTCCAACTACGACAATCTGCAGGAAGTAGCCACTCCCAGTGGCGGCACGACGATGCGTTGGGTGAGCCCGTCGTGGAACCCCGATGCGTACAACACGATTGCGTTCGAGCGTCTGGAACTGTATCCGGCGCCCAAGCCCAATGAGCGAGTCAACCAGCAGACACTCGATGACATCCGCAACTACATGAGCAGCAAGGTCAGGGCAACGCTGGGGCAGAAATACCGGGTGGTCTCGCGCTCGAGTGCCGCGCCCAAAGGCTCGAAAACCTTGATCATGCGCGCGGCGATCACTGGGGTGAGCGCTTCGAACGAAGGCATGAAATGGTACGAAGTGGTGCCCATTGCCGCCGTCGTCGGGGCGACACAAGCCGCTACCGGTCATCGCGACCAGGACACCGAGCTGTATATCGAGGCCGAGCTCATCGACGAGAAAAACAACGAGATCGTGGCCAGGGTTGTACGCAAGGTGTTCGGCAAGCAGCTGTCAAACGAGAGCCAGAAAATCACCGCGCAGGATTTCAAGGCCGCGATTGACAAGTTGAACGCCGATCTCTGGGCATTCATCCGCCGTTGAACCCTGATCCGCCGACCAACAGGCGTTGGCAGTTTAATCACTCCCGGTAAAGGAATGGCTGACATGGCTACTCATGCATTGCTTCGACTCTCGAATTTGCACAGGCCTTTATTCATCGCAGCGCTCATTGTCAGCGCACTTGCGTTAAACGCCTGCGCCACAGTGGATGCGCAGACAACCGCCTACGTTGGGGTCGAGCATCCCGCGCCGACCCTGCCCAGCGACGTGCAGATATTACGCACCGAACCTACGCGCCCCCACGTACGGCTGGGTGAAATCCTCATCGATGCCAGCGTCGAACCCGCACCTCCCATCACCCAGGTTGAACAGAAGCTACGTGAAGAAGGCGCCAAGCTGGGTGCAAACGCGGTGGTGGTGGTTTACGACCAGATCCAACCCGTCGCCGCTTACGTGACGGGTCCTCTGTGGAGCCGCAACATCGATACGATTCAGGGTCGCAAGCTCAAAGGCATTGCCATCAAATACCAATGAGGAGGTGCACAGCGTCGCCAATACATTCACTGATTCGCAGACCCGCTAACGGCAAAAATGTTGCAGGGCACCTGGTACAGAACATGCTCTGTCGTACTGCCCACCCATTTGCCCAGTCCCTTGCGATGCGCATTTCCCATGACGATCACATCGGCCCGGTGATGGGCTGCAAAGTCGGCCAGGGCTTTGCCAGGTGGCCCTTCAACGAAGTGTTGGCGCTCAGTGGGCACGCCGTAGTGGTCGGCCAATGCGCTAAATGACTTTTGCAGTGACTTGCGCACTTCATTACTGAAACCTGGCATCGTCACGGCACCAGCGCCTGCGTCGGATATATGGGTCAGCGACAGATCGTAGGCATGCAGCAAATGCAGTTCCGCGCTGCATTGCATGGACAATCCGTTCGCCGCCTGGATGATGCGATCGTTGATGCCCGTAATCTGAGTCTCAGGTTGTGACGGATCGACTGCCGCCACGACCACCCGCGGAAGTGGGCACCTGATTTCACTGACCAAATGCACCGCCACCGGACATTCGCGCAACAGGTGCCAATCCAGAGGCGTAATGAAAACGCGCTTGAGTGCTGATTCGTGTTGCACGTCCTTGATCACCAGATCCGGCTGCATTTCTGCCACATGTCGAAGTATTTCTTGCAGCGCAGTCCGCGTAACAAGCACTTCGGTACTCACCACGACCCCGCGCGCGCGTATTAGATCGGCCTCATCCTGCAACCATTTTTCGTTTTCTTGCTGACAGGCCTCACGAAAACGTGCACCCGCGCTCTTCAAACCCAACAGGTGGGACTCTTCGATAAACACCGTGATGTGCAGCGCTGCGCCAGTGGCTTGGGCTATGGCGACAGCTCGCTCCAATGCCGGAGTGTGACGCATGCCTGGACCGGCTATCAGAAAGAGTCGTTGATACTGGCTCATGTAACACCTCCAAACGTTCCGGGATATCTAGCTCCCCCAGCGCTCTCGCCTGTCACACCACCGACGATTTACCATCGCCTCAACTATCGGGATCGACACTTTCAATATACGCCTAAGAATGGCGAAGACCTCACCCATGCAAACATCCCTACTTCGCCGACCCGGCACGCGGTTTATAAAAAAGAAACATCGAGGTCTCGGTGGTCTTGATGTATTTCCTGGCCCAAGCGGGTTTCACATTCCTGTCGTGAAAATACATTGCGCCGTGGGTTCGGTCGTTCAGTTGCTTGTTTAGCGCCTTGCGCGCGATTTCCTTGGCAATCGTGTATTGGGATTCTTCCTCGACCTGATCCGAGCGTCCATCGCACCACCACGAAAACTGACAATTTCTGGTTTCCGAACCCTGCTTGACCACGGCGCATACCGTGTCCGGAAAGCCCTCATGGCCCAGGCGGTTCATGACGACACTGGCCACGGCTTCCATGTCGGTGGTCGATTTTCCTTTGGCTTCCCAATAGATGGAGCGGGCCATACAGGTGATTGCATCGTCCAGCGGCGACGCACCGGCGGGATCGACTGCCTGAACTTCGGAGGTGGTAATGGCCTCGGACTTGGGCACCGGTACATCGCTGCCCTTCTCCGCCGCTTTATGCTCAAGAACTTCGGCCTTGTCCTCAGCCATTTCCTTTTTTTGCTGCTGCTCAGACGCGATGGCCTGGCCGGTGAAAAGGGTTATTGCCAAGCAGGTGGCTATCCAGACAACTCGCATGATCGACCCTTCGGATGGAACCGCAAGCACGCCGAACTGGCGACTTTGCTTGATTGTAGTTGCCAGAATCGATTCCAACAGACGAACAAAAAAACTGTCTTCGGGCGTGAAAGTCATTGCGCTCGCGGGGCGGAAATCGCGCATCATGAGCGCAGTCAGCCCAAGGGGATTTCCATGCGTTTCAAATCATCTGCTATGCGTCTTGCCACGTTGTCACTGGGGATGTTGTTCGCCGTGAATGCGTTGGCGGTCGACGAGAAACAACTGATTGATTCGATCAATCTCTACCGCAGCCAGGTGCAGCGCTGCGCAGGTCAGGTCTCGCAGGAACTGCCACCGCTGGCCGGCGACCCACGGCTGGCGCTGAACGCCAACAGCGTCGGCAATCTGCAGCAGGCAATGGCCAGCGCGGGTTATCCAATGAAGAATGTACAGGCGATCAGCCTGTCCGGGCCGCGTGATGCGCCATCGGCGATGAAGGCCATTCAGGAGAGTTTTTGCCAGATCGTGCTGGACCCGCAATTCGTCGATGTCGGCGTCAGCCATCAGGACCGCGAGTGGCGCATTGTGCTGGCGCGCCCACTGTTGAGCGCTCGCCTGGGCGACTGGCAGGCGGAAGGCCAGAAGCTGCTGGCCGAGCTCAACATCGTACGCAGCCAACCGCGCCAGTGCGGCACGCAATCCTTTGCCGCCGCCACGCCACTGGCCTGGAGCGCCACGCTGGCGACGGCGGCCGAGGAACATGCCCGGTCAATGGCCAACAACAATTACTTCGATCACAAGGACCGCGATGGCCGCATGCCGGGTGACCGGGCTGAATTGGCCGGTTACAGCGGCGGGCAGGTCGGCGAGAACATCGCTGCCGGCCAGGACACCGTGCGCAAGGTGGTCGATGGCTGGGTGTCCAGCGCCGGTCACTGCGCCAACCTGATGAACCCACAGTACCGGGAGTTGGGCGCGGCCTATGCGGTTGATCCGAAGAGTGATCCGGGGATTTACTGGACGGCGATGTTCGGGGCGCAATAAGTTCGGAACGCCCGATAGAAAAAAACGGAGCCCTGTCATGGGGCTCCGGTTTTTTTTGCAATCAAATCCTTCATCGACCCTGTCGATCAGCCGGTCACTAATAGTGATTGGACGCCCTCTACAGTTGCTCTTAGTCTGCGCACAACAATTCCGGGGCTAGCGGAATACTCATTTCACGGATGCAGGCGAAGGGTTCATGTCAGAGCGAGTCTTGATCGATGGGTTCTCCAGGCGAGTGGACTATCTGCGGATGTCTGTCACCGACCGCTGCGATTTCCGTTGCGTGTATTGCATGGCCGAAGACATGCAGTTTCTGCCCCGGCAACGGGTACTGACCCTGGAAGAAATCTATCAACTGGCCGAAAGCTTCGTGGCGTTGGGCACCCGCAAGATCCGCCTCACGGGCGGCGAACCGCTGATCCGTCCAGGCGTGGTGCAACTGTGCGAAAAGATCGCTGCCCTGCCCGGCCTGCGTGAACTGTGCATGACCACCAACGGTTCGCAGCTGGGCAAGCTCGCAACGCCCTTGTTCGAGGCCGGGGTCAAACGGCTCAACATCAGCCTCGACAGCCTGGACCCGCAACGCTTTCGTGAGCTGACGCGCACCGGCGATCTGGCGCAGGTCATCAGCGGCATCGACGCGGCCAACGCCGCGGGATTTCGCCACACCAAACTCAATTGCGTGGTGATGAAGGGCCGTAACGACCATGAGATCAACGATCTCGTGAGCTTTGCCATCGACCGACATCTCGACATTTCTTTCATCGAAGAAATGCCGCTGGGCACCATTCATGAACACAGCCGCGCCGAGTCGTTTTACGCAAGCAGCCAGGTCCGTGAGCGGATCGCCGAGCGCTACACGTTGATCGAGTCCGCCGAGTCGACCCAAGGCCCGTCGCGCTACTGGCGCCTGGCCGAGGCACCGCAGATTCGCCTGGGGTTTATTTCCCCCCACAGCCACAACTTTTGTGGCACCTGCAATCGGGTTCGGTTGACGGTGGAAGGCCGTCTGCTGCTGTGTCTGGGCAATGAACACGCCGTCGATCTCAAGGCCGTGTTGCGCAGCCATCCCGGACATCCCGAGCGCCTGGAAAAGGCCATCATCGAGGCGATGAAACTCAAGCCCTATCGACACAATTTCGAAGTGAACGACGATGTCCAGGTGGTTCGCTTCATGAACATGACGGGCGGCTGAACTCACGCCTCCACTTGCACCACCTCAATCCCGAGTTTCCGATAGTCCTCGACATTACCCGACGCCACGTGGCGTTCGGTGATCAGGGTATGAATGCGCTGGCATGGCGCGACCACGAAAGGCTCCACCGCCCCCAGTTTGTCGGCGGTGGTGACAGCAACGACATGGGAGGCGCTGGCGAGCATCGCCTGTTTGACCGGCACCTCATCGAAATGCAGGGAGCTGATGCCGACTTCCGGGTGAATCGCACAGACGCCCGTGAACAGCAGATCAGCCTTGATGCCCTCGATCAGCCGCAGGGTTTCATGCCCGCTGGCCGACATGGTCGCGGGGTTGAGTTGTCCGCCGGCCAGAATCACCGTGATGCCTTTGTATTCGGCCAGGGTGATCGCGATCATCGGCGAGGCGGTAATAGCCGTAATGGCAATGTCCGACGGTAGTGATCGGGCGATCTGCAGCGTCGTGCTACCCGAATCGAAAATCACAATCTGGCCGTTGTGTACCTGGCGTGCGGCGAGTTGTGCCAAGTGGGTTTTCACCTCGTCGGTTTCACTGACGCGGGTGAAATAATCCTTGCCGGTGTCCTTGGGCCGCGGCAACGCCCCGCCATGCACCCGCTGCACCAGCCCGGCGGTCGCCAGTTCCGCCAGGTCACGCCGAATGGTGTCCTCGGACACCGCGAAATGCTGGCTCAGCTCGCCCGCCATGACCTTGCCGTCACGTTCGAGAATCAACAGGATTTTTTGCCGGCGCAACTGAGGGAGTTCGGCGGCCGTGTGTGAATCGTGCATGTTTTTGCCCGCTTTTGCGCGTAATTGCGTGTTTGTGCGAGACTAGCCAAATCACGGGGTAAACACAAACCAGCCGGACATCAATTGTTTCGATGATACAAATCATAAAGCCGAATTTTTTATTTCTTTGTGACCTATTCAAGATGGCGCCATCACATGTGTTTTGGATGAAAACTTCATGAATCTAAATTTTGTCTTCGCCTGCATGATCGTGGTCTCGTTCGCGATTGCGTTGGGTCACGCCTGATCGGCGGAAACCAAGGGGTTGCCGAGGCAGAAGTGGTCGAGCGCCTGTCGGCAGTCCTTGGCAAAAGCCAGTAGAAAAGCCGTAATCCTTCCCAATAGGGTCTAAACCAGTGTCCACATGATGTGGATCAGGGACCATTGAAGGCTGCCTCGCTAAATTGATCTCTTGAAAAAAGCCGACAAGTGACTGTCCGCCAGGAGATTTCCCCCGCATGAAAGCAGCCCTGAAAATTGCCGCCAGTGATTCCGCGTTAGAGTGTTTCCAGACCTCCCGAGAAGTCATTCCGCTCAATCAAACCGACTACACCGATATCGCGGTTGCGGTGTTCTCTGTCAAGGATGTGATGGCGGGCGCCCTGGACACCTTGCAGCGAACCGGTTTCGATATCCCCATTTTCCTCGTCGCCTCCCCCGGTTCCGGCAACCGCGCCCGGGACGTCTACCAGCACCTGCAAGATGTTCTGCTTCAGGTAAATGGCATTTTTGACCCCTCGCGCAACAACGCCGAATACCATGGCAACCAATTGGAGACCGCGGCAAAAGCCTATGAAGACAGTCTGCTGCCGCCGTTCTTCGACGCACTCAAGCACTACACCGAGTCAGCCAACGCGACCTTCGCCTGCCCGGGTCACCAGGGCGGTCAGTTTTTCCGCAAACACCCGGCTGGCCGGCAGTTCTTCGACTTCTTCGGCGAAACCCTGTTTCGCGCCGACATGTGCAACGCCGACGTCAAACTCGGCGATTTGCTGATCCACGAAGGCCCGGCGCTGCTGGCGCAAAAACACGCCGCGAAAGTGTTCAACGCCGACAAGACCTACTTCGTGCTCAACGGCACCTCGGCCTCCAACAAGGTGGTCACCAACGCGCTGCTCACGCCTGGCGATCTGGTTCTGTTCGACCGCAACAACCACAAATCCAATCACCAGGGTGCGTTGATCCAGGCCGGGGCGACCCCGGTTTACCTGGAAACCGCACGCAATCCTTATGGGTTCATCGGCGGGATCGACGCCCATTGTTTCGAAGAAGGCTACCTGCGCGAACTCATCAGCGAAGTCGCACCGGACAAGGCCCGACTGCCACGGCCGTTTCGCCTGGCGATCATTCAGCTGGGCACTTATGACGGCACCGTCTACAACGCCCGGCAAGTCGTCGATCGCATCGGCAAACTGTGCGACTACATCCTGTTTGACTCGGCGTGGGTGGGCTACGAACAGTTCATCCCGATGATGAAGGACTGCTCGCCGCTGCTGCTGGACCTGCATGAAAACGATCCCGGCATCTTTGTCACGCAATCGGTGCACAAACAGCAGGCGGGGTTTTCCCAGGCCTCGCAGATCCACAAGAAAGATCGGCACATCAAGGGCCAGGCCCGTTATTGCAGCCATGCGCAGCTGAACAACGCCTTCATGGCCCAAGCCTCCACCAGCCCGTTCTACCCGCTGTTCGCCTCACTGGATGTGAACGCGCGCATCCATTCCGGCCGTAGCGGCCTGCGCCTGTGGGAGGACTGTGTGAAGTTCGGCATCGACGCGCGCAAGTTGATCCTGGAAGCGTGCACCCTGGTTCGCCCCTTCGTGCCGGACACCATTGACGGTCGCCCCTGGCAGGACCATCCCACCGAAGACATCGCCAACGACATCCGGTTTTTCGAGTTCCATCCGAAGGATCGCTGGCACGCCTTCAGCGGTTACGCCGACAAGCAATACTTCATCGACCCCTGCAAGTTGCTGTTCACCACGCCCGGCATCGACCCGGTCGATGGCAGTTACACCGACTTCGGCATCCATGCCGGCATTCTCGCCAACTTCTTGCGCGAGAATGGCATCGTTCCGGAAAAGTGCGACCTGAACTCGATTCTGTTCCTGCTCACCCCGGCCGAAGACTGGGCAAAGATGACGCATCTCGCCTCACAGATCGCGCGTTTTGAACGTTTCATCAGTGATGACGCGCCGATGAGCCGGGTATTGCCGGCTATCTATGCACAGCATCAGGAGCGCTATCGCAACTACACCATTCGTCAACTCTGCCAGGAAATGCACGACCTCTACCGCACCCACGACGTGCAGCATTTGCAGAAGGCAATGTTCCGCAAGGAACACTTCCCGAAAAAGGCGATGAACCCGCAAGCAGCGCAGTTCGAATTCATCCGTGGCAACGTCGAACTGGTGGCGCTGGCTGACGCGCAGGGTCGCATCGCTGCCGAAGGTGCCCTTCCCTATCCACCCGGCGTGCTCTGCGTGGTGCCCGGGGAAATATGGGGCGGCGCGGTGCTCAAGTACTTCCTGGCGCTGGAAGAAGGTATCAACTCGCTTCCTGGCTTCACGCCGGAACTGCAGGGTGTGTACTTGAAACAGGAAGGCGATCGCATTCGAGCCTATGGGTACGTGATCAAGACGCTCCCACATTAAGTAACGCGCACATCATCTGTAGGAGCATGGCTGCCCGCGATGGGGCCGTCGGGAACGCCAACAGCATCGCGAGCAAGCTTTGCTCCTACAGGGCTGGTTTGCAGAGCCCGCAACCACTGATGCGCCGGATCGCGATGCGGCTCACGCGGGGAATCGGTCTTGGGATGAACTTGATGGCGAGTGGATATCTGCGAGAAGCCGATTATGCTTCAGTAAACCTTGCAGCGATGCGAGGCCGTCAGCCTGTGTGCATGCTTCGCGCAATCCGTAATCCGACGACTTCAGCCCCGGGGCCTGGGTGCGGCAATAAGGTAACGAGGTACTCCGGCCTATAACAAAAACGACGGAGAAGACTCATGGCCGCAATCGACAACACTTCCACGGGCAGCACGCCCCACCACGGGATCACCAAGGAGGAGCGCAAGGTCATTTTTGCCTCGTCCCTGGGCACCGTGTTCGAGTGGTACGACTTCTACCTTTATGGGTCTCTCGCGGCGATCATTGCCAAGCACTTCTTCGCCGGCGTCAATGAGACAACTTCCTTCATCTTCGCGCTGCTCGCGTTCGCCGCGGGCTTCGCGGTACGCCCATTCGGCGCCATCGTGTTCGGCCGACTGGGGGACATGATCGGACGCAAACATACCTTTCTCATCACCATCGTGATCATGGGTATTTCCACCGCCGTCGTGGGCTTTTTGCCGGGCTACGCGACCATCGGCGTGGCGGCACCGATCATCCTGATCACCCTGCGCCTGCTGCAAGGCCTGGCCTTGGGCGGTGAATACGGCGGCGCGGCGACCTACGTGGCCGAGCATGCGCCGAAAGGCAAACGCGGCTACTTCACCTCGTGGATCCAGACCACCGCGACCCTCGGCCTGTTCCTCTCGCTACTGGTGATCCTCGCCTGCCGAACCATTCTCGGCACCGAAGCGTTCGAGGCTTGGGGCTGGCGGATTCCCTTCCTGCTGTCGATCCTGCTGCTGATCATTTCGGTGTACATCCGCCTGCAACTCAGCGAGTCACCGGTGTTCTTGAAGATGAAGGAAGAAGGCAAGTCGTCCAAGGCGCCGCTGACCGAATCCTTCGCCCGCTGGGAAAACCTCAAGATCGTGATCATGGCCCTGCTCGGCGGCACTGCCGGCCAGGCCGTCGTCTGGTACACCGGGCAGTTCTACGCGCTGTTCTTCCTGCTGCAAACGCTGAAGATCGAAGCGCAGACCGCCAACCTGCTGATTGCCGGCTCTTTGCTGATCGGTACGCCGTTTTTCGTCATATTCGGCAGCCTGTCCGACCGCATCGGCCGCAAGGGGATCATCATGGCCGGCTGCATCCTGGCGGCAGTGACCTACTTCCCGATCTTCAATGCGTTGACCCAATACGGTAACCCTGACGTGTTCGTCGCACAGGAGAAGAACCCGGTCACGGTGGTCGCCGATCCCGGCCAGTGCTCGTTCCAGTTCGACCCGGTGGGCAAGGCCAAATTCACCAGTTCCTGCGACCTGGCCAAGACCGTGCTGGCGAAAAGGGCCATTCCCTACCAGAACGAGAAGGCTGAACCGGGCACCGTCGCGCAGGTCCGCATCGGCGGCAAAGTGATCCAGAGCTTCGAGGGCACCGGCATGCCGGCCGCCGACTTCAAAGCCAAGAACGACGCCTTCGCCGCCACCCTCGGTACCGCGCTCAAGGATGCCGGCTACCCCGAGAAGGCCGACCCGGCCAAGACCAATTACCCGATGGTGCTGCTGCTCCTGACCATCCTCGTAATCTACGTGACCATGGTCTACGGCCCGATCGCCGCCTGGCTGGTGGAACTGTTCCCGGCGCGCATCCGCTACACCTCGATGTCGCTGCCCTACCACATCGGCAACGGATGGTTCGGCGGATTTCTGCCCACGGTGGCGTTCGCCATGGTCGCGGCCACCGGTGATATCTACTACGGGCTGTGGTACCCGATTGTCATCGCCGTGATGACGGCCATTCTTGGCACGTTCTTCCTGCCGGAAACCAAGGATCGGGACATTCATCACACCTGAGGCTGGCGCTCGCCCTCTCCTGCCAGGGAGAGGGCGATCCAGAGACGGTCAAACGGTCTACGCTCATCGACATGGCTTCGGGGCTCTTTCCCCGCGCACTGATGATATTGCGCAGTAATGCAACTCGCACTATGTAGCAGCTGGCGAAGCCTGCGTTCGGCTGCGAAGCAGTCGTGAAATCAGACGATGCGGTGTTTCAGACAAAACTTGCACTCAAGTTTACGACTGCTTCGCAGCCGAACGCAGGCTTCGCCAGCTGCTACCAGTGCGGGGTGTTATTGATCTATTTGTTTGGCTTGTTACGAGCGCAACACGCCAATCGCCCGCCGATATTTTTCAACGCGTTCCAGGTCTTCCCACGACGGCTGCGCGATCCGCGACAAGTCGCTGTTCTCTTCCAGGTCCGCCAGTTTCACCACCCGACCTATCGGGTTCTGCGCCGCGCGTTCGACGAAGGTTTCATAGGACTCGCCCGGCACTTTAGTGACGGACTCGATGGCGGTCAGAACGGCTTCGCTGAAGCCTTCCTTGCGCAGGTCATCAAGGCTGAGGCCGCAGTCCTCGACCACGTCATGCAGCACGGCGACGATGCGTTCTTCCAGCGTGTTGACCCGCAACATGACTTTCAGCGGATGCAGAATGTAAGGGGTGCCGCCCTTGTCGACCTGGCCTTCGTGCGCGGAGGCGGCGATGGCAATGGCGCGTTCCAGTGTCTGGCTCATGTCGCTCTCCCTGGGTAATCGGCGTTCGCATTGGAGCTCGCCGTAATAACCGTGAAAATCGGGGCTCAGCCCAACAAATGCTGTGAGATAAGTTTGGAAATCTCGACCATTGACGTCCTGCCGGTGAATTCAAACTTCACTCTGCCCAGCGCCGAGAAGTAGATTTCCAGCTCAGAATCCAGGTCGAACGTGCCCGAGGTTTCCACGGAGTAAGCGACGATGTTTTTGTAGGGCAACGAAGTGAAGTCTTTTTTGCTGCCGGTGATGCCTTGCACGTTCACCGCGATGATTCGCTTGTTGGTAAACACCACGCCATCGCGCATGGATTTATAGGCATCAATGACCTGCTCACCGTCCAGCAGCAGCGCGGTGACTCGCTCCGCGTACTCGTTGTTTTGCTTGAGTTTGAAAAAGCCTTTGTTGTTGAAATCGATCATCCGCCATCCCTTCCTTAAAGAGTGTTCCCTGGATTGCCAGCGCGTGGCGCGGCGAGCATACCATCGGGCCTGCGCTTTTTGCCCCCCCGCCCACAGCGGATCCGAAAACCAATGGAACCCCGCGCTTCATCGCGTTTTCAAAACCTTATCAGCGCTGATTTTGATCAAACAAGGCGCCATTGGAGAGGAAATCGCGATGAACAGTAGACTGCTGTTTTTGCTGGCCAGCCTGAGCCCGACCCTGGTCATGGCTGAAGGCTGTGATGTGCTGACCCGCTCTCAAAGCCCTTCGGTGCCGGTGGTCGAAACGCATAGCTGTTATGAGTACGAAAACATGCCGGTGAACGCGATCGATTGGTCATGCAGCAACGAGAGCAAAGAAATGCTGACCAGCACCAAGAAAAAAGTCGAACAGTGCGCTGATCATTCTCAGGCCACTTGCGTCGCCACGTTGACGCAAGAATCGCTGGCCAATCCTCACTCCACCAGCAAGGACAAGAGCAGCACATCGCTGATTATTCCGAACAATGCCAAGGTCACTACGTATTACTACGGCGCTGAGCACTTGGGTCAGGCAAAAATTGATTGCGAGTCGGGTGGAGGGCACTGGAAAACCCAGTAGCCCCCCAAGCAGCGCTGGTTAACCCTTAACAGCCGCTTCAATCGCAGCGATGTCGATCTTTCCCATCTCCATCATGGCGTCGAACGCGCGTTTGGCCGCAGCTTGATCAGGATTGGCTATCGCGGCGCTCAGAACCCGTGGGGTGATCTGCCATGACAATCCCCACTTGTCCTGGCACCAGCCGCATACGTTTTCCTGGCCGCCGTTTCCGACAATCGCGTTCCACAAGCGGTCCGTTTCGGCTTGGTCGTCGGTCGCCACCTGGAATGAAAAAGCCTCGTTGTGCTTGACCCCCGAGCCCCCGTTCAGCCCCAGACAAGGGATGCCCATCACCGTGAACTCAACTGTCAGGACATCGCCCTGCTTGCCTGCCGGATAGTCACCGGGTGCGCGAAGAATAGTGCCCACCTCGCTGTCCGGGAAGGTTTTGGCGTAGAACGTCGCAGCCTCCAGCGCGGTGCCGTCGTACCACAGACAAATCGTGTTTTTGCTGATCATCCTGGTTCTCCAGAAGAGGAATGGGTTCGCTCATTCTGGTACGGATTGTCTCTTCGCGCACCTTGAAGGCAGGAAACCCCAAACGACTCGGCGCCAATGCGACTCAGCGCGCGCCCTCCGCTGGATGGATCATCAGGTAGCTGTCGACGGCATTGCCGATGGTTGGAAAGAACGCCGTTTCGCCAAGCCGCGCGAACAGCCCGAATCGCTTCAGCTTGTCCTTGACCGGGTCTTTCATCTCGGCCACGCACAACTTGATGCCCGCCGCGTGCAAGGTGTCGTCCAGTTCAGCCAGCATGTCGGCAGAGGTCACGTCCACACTGGTGACGGGTTCTGCCGCCACCACCAACCAGCGCACGGGCGTAGGCGATGCTGCCACCGCATCAAGCACTCGGTCATTGAACAGTTCGGCATTGGCGAAGAACAACGGCGCATCCCAGCGAAACAGCACCAGGCCGGGGATAAGATGCGCGTCGGGATAGCGCTGGATGTCGTGGTAGCCCTTGACGCCATCGACTCGCCCCAGTACCGCGGAATACGGCCGCCAGCCATCCCACAGAAATTCGATCACAGCGATCACGATGGCCAGCCCGATGCCCTCGATCGCACCAAACACGGCCACCCCGACGGTGCAAACGATCGAGAGCCAGAATTCCCAGCGCTGGATGCGATAAATACGTCGCAGGTCAGCGACTTCAATCAGGCCGATGGCCGACGCGATCACGACCGCTGCCAGTGCGCTGGTGGGCAAGTTCTGCAACAGGTTGGGGGCCACCATCAACAGCAGGGCAACGGCCAATGCGCCGACCACCCCGGTCAACTGGGTTTTGGCGCCAGCGGCTTCGGCCACGGGGGTCCGTGAGGAGCTGCTACTGATCGCAAAGCCCTGGAAAAACCCAGCCGCCAGATTGGCAAAACCGAGCCCCGCCATTTCCTGGTTCGGATCGACATAGGTGCGGGTCCGTGCCGCATAGACACGCGAGAGCACGCTGGTGTCGGCGAACGACACCAAGGCAACGGCGCACCCGCCGATGAGCACGGGGACAATATCGGCGCGGGTAATCCAGGGGATGGCGAACGCCGGTAACCCTTGTGGCAGAACACCGAGGACCGACACACCCGCACGCTCGGCAAGGTCCAGCACACCGACGGCGATGGTCGCGCCCGCCACGGCGATCAGGATGCCCGGTACGCGCTTGAAGCCCTTGAGCAGCAGGATCACGATCAAGGTAGCGGCGCCGATCGTGAACGCAGCCCAGTTGGTCTTTCCTTCAATCACCGCGTTGACGATTGCCCATATGTTTCTCAGCGGGCCATCGGACTCAATCGAAAAACCGAAAAACTTGGGCAGTTGGCTGATCAATACGGTCAGCGCGATGCCGTTCATGTACCCGTAGCGAATCGGCTTGGAAAGCAACTCGGTAATGAAGCCCAAACGCATGATGCCCGCCAGGATACAGACGACGCCTGAAACGATCGCCATCATGCTTGCAAGTGCGACGGCGCGATGCGGATCACCGCCCGACAGGGGCAGGACGACAGCCAGGATAACCGCGGCCAGTGAAGAATCCGGGCCGAGCACCAGAATCCGGCTAGGCCCGAACAATGCATAAGCGAGTAGCGGAACGATGGTCGCATAGAGGCCATAGATGCCGGGTACGCCCGAAGCCACGGCATAGGCGATGCCGACGGGCACCAACATCGTGGTGAGCACCAGCCCGGCCATGATGTCGTGACGCAACCAGGCAATCTGGTACTCGCGCAACGTGCGAAGCCCGGGAAGCCAGCGGCTCCAGCCGGATTGCACGCTGGTATTGCGGTGTGCAATCCGGCCCGGTTCCGGGACGGGAGACGAAGCATCCGAATCGCTCATAAAGCTATGGCCTATAGGTGTACCGCGCAGATCCGCTTGAACGTGCCCGTCAGAATTTTTCGGGCACTCGCCGGTGCGGATAATCCGGCTCTTTATAGCCAGCTGGTTTCTGCCGCTTGGGCAACACCACCTCCTCGCGTGGGACTTCCTTGTACGGGATGCGGCTGAGCAAATCGGAGATGATGTTAAGGCGCGCCCGCCGTTTGTCGTTGGAGTTGGCCACCAGCCACGGGGCATGATTGGTGTCGGTTGCCTGGAACATGTCGTCACGCGCGCGCGAATAGTCATACCAGCGGCTGTATGACTTGAGATCCATGGGGGTCAACTTCCAGATTTTGCGCCCATCCTTGATTCGCTCCTGAAGCCGGCGGGTCTGCTCATCTTCGCTGACTTCCAGCCAGTATTTGAGCAGGATCACCCCCGAGTCGACGATTGCCCGCTCCACCAAAGGCGTTGTCTTCAGGAAACTGGCCACCTGCTCTTTGGTGCAGAACCCCATCACCCGCTCGACGCCCGCCCGGTTGTACCAACTGCGATCGAAGATCACCACTTCGCCGGCCGCGGGAAGGTATGGCAGGTAACGCTGGACGTACATCTGGCTTTTCTCTCGATCACTCGGCGCCGTCAGCGCCACGACCCGAAAGACACGCGGGCTGACGCGTTCGGTGATCGCCTTGATCGTTCCGCCCTTGCCAGCGCCATCGCGCCCCTCGAAGACGATGCAGATCTTGACGCCCTTGGCTTTTACCCACTCCTGTAACTTGACCAACTCGACATGCAGGCCACGCAGTTGCTCAAGATAATCCTTGCTTTTAAGTTTCGCGGTTTCAGCAGCTTTACTCTTGGGGGCTTTTTTCTTGTCTTTTGCCATGTTCGAGACCTCGCCAATAAACAGCCTAGGGTTTGCCATCTGCTCATCCGCCGAGGGCGATGATCGCAGTAATCAGTACAGCGCCGGTGACGGCCATCGCGAGTCCGCCTTGCCACGGTTTTGCGCCGGCATACGTCGAGAGCATCCAGCCGGCGATGAACAGCACCACAAGTCCGACCAGGTTAGACATGCGCACAGCGAGCGCTGTCTGGTCGAGCAACAGAAACGGCACGACTAGCGGAAATGTCGAGAACACCACCAACAGGAAAACGCCGAAAGCGCCCTTGAAATCATCCCAACCGAGGTTCGGTTGTACTGGCATGGATGAATACTCGACCAGGCGGCGGCGCAACGATTCCAGCTCATCAGGGCCGGCCGCTGCGGCAAGACGCGGGGGTAACGCCTCGGCAATGAGCGCTTGCCCGGCGGCGGCATCCGTCGCATCACGCAGATTGGTGCGAAGCGTACGGTTACGCGTGCGCTCGATCAGGGTTCGCAGCAAATACATCACCGCGTCTGCCAACCCCCAGGCGAGGTTGCAACCCAGCGCGGCGATCATCATCGTCCGTTCCTCCTCCTGACCAGATGTGGCCACGCTGATCGTCCCAGTGAACGTCATTGCCATGAGCAGGCCGAAAATGACCTCCGTGACACGGTCAACCGGATCAAGAACACGGGCCCGCTTTTGCTCTCCAGTGCTTTGCATGCGCTCATCCTCGCCACGGCGGCCGTGTCAGCGTGATCCTGGTTTTCAGCCGTGCCGGGGCGGTCAAGACCCGCCATCGGCAAGCACATCGAACAGCTTAGTTCAGACTTGATCTATCACAACGCGACCTATCCACAACGACTGATCTTTTGCGCTTGCACCTTGTTTTCAAGGAGATTTCTCTGAGCGCCATTCCCCGTGTCCGGACTCGATGCCGTTCTGCATCAGTTATTTATACTCAAATGCCAGCTTAATAATATTTTACCGATACCAGGGTGATCCCTAGTCTTGACCCCAAGAAATGGCAGGCCGTTACCGACCTAAATCCAACTTCGAAGGGTATAGAGATGACCACTGAAAAAATAAAAACAGATACGCTGATTGTTGGCGCCGGTCAGGCTGGCGTGGCCATGAGTGAACACTTGAGCAAACTCGGCGTGCCGCATTTGGTACTGGAGCGCAACCGTATCGCCGAACGCTGGCGCACCGGACGCTGGGATTCGCTGGTGGCCAACGGTCCGGCCTGGCACGACCGTTTTCCCGGTCTCGATTTCGACGACCTCAGCCCCGACGACTTCGCCCCGAAAGAGCGGGTCGCCGACTATTTCGAAGCCTACGCCAAAAAATTCAACGCCCCGATCCGCACCGGCGTGGACGTGCTGAAGGTTGAGCGCAATGTCGGTCGCCCGGGCTTCACCATAGAAACCTCTGAAGGCGTGATCGAGGCCAACCGCGTGGTGGCTGCCACCGGGCCTTTCCAGCGTCCGGTCATCCCGCCGATTGCGCCGAAAGATCAGCCATTCACCCAAATCCACTCGGCCGAATACCGTAACCCGGCGCAACTGCCTGAAGGGGCTGTTCTGGTCGTCGGTGCCGGTTCGTCGGGCGTGCAGATCGCCGATGAACTGCAGCGTGCTGGCAAGAAGGTTTACCTCTCGGTCGGCGCCCACGACCGCCCTCCTCGCGCCTATCGCAACCGTGATTTCTGCTGGTGGCTGGGCGTGCTCGGCGAATGGGATCAGGCCGCCATGAAACCTGGCCGGGAACACGTGACCATCGCGGTCAGCGGCGCACACGGCGGCCGCACGGTGGACTTCCGCGGGTTGGCCCATCGCGGCATGACGTTGGTGGGTTTGACCCAATCGTTCAACGGTGGCGTAGCGACTTTTCAACCGAACCTCGCCGAGAACCTGGCACGCGGCGATGAGAACTATCTGGCGCTGCTCAACGCGGCTGACGCCTACATCGAGCGCAACGGCCTGGACTTGCCGGAAGAACCTGAAGCGCGCATGACCTTTTCCGATCCGGAATGCGTGACCAACCCGATTCTTGAACTCGACCTGGCCCAGGCCGGCGTGACCTCGATCATCTGGGCCACCGGTTTTGCCACGGATTACAGCTGGCTCAAGGTTGATGCCTTCGACGACAACGGCAAGCCAGCGCATCAGCGCGGCGTCTCGAGCGAGCCGGGCGTGTATTTCCTCGGCCTGCCGTGGCAGTCCCGCCGCGGGTCTTCGTTCATCTGGGGCGTTTGGCACGACGCCAAGTACGTGGCGGATCACATCGCGATCCAGCGTTCCTACCTCGACTATCACGACGCCGCGCAACGCGAGGCTGAAACCGTCCCGGCCGCCCATAAAGCAACCGTCAGCGCTTGAGCCATTTTTCTTTAGGAGCTTCAAATGTCCACGCCAACCCATACCCGTATTCGCATGTTCAACACCAAGGAAACCTACCCGAACCAGAGCCTGGACAATGACCTGTGCCAGGCCGTCCGGGCCGGCAACACTGTGTATGTTCGCGGTCAGGTCGGGACTGATTTCGAAGGCAACCTGGTGGGCCTCGGCGATCCGCGAGCGCAAGCCGAGCAAGCCATGCGCAACGTCAAACAGTTGCTGGAAGAGGCTGGTAGCGACCTTAGCCATATCGTTAAAACCACCACTTACCTGATCGATCCGCGGTATCGCGAGCCGGTTTATCAGGAGGTCGGCAAGTGGCTTAAGGGCGTGTTTCCGATTTCGACCGGGTTGGTGGTCTCCGCACTGGGGCAGCCGCAGTGGTTGATGGAGATTGATGTGATTGCGGTGATTCCTGAGTAGATCGAGTCGCGGCCATCGCAGGCAAGCCAGCTCCCACAGGTTAGTCGTCGTACACAAATCTGTGGCCACTGAAGATCCCTGTGGGAGCGGGCTTGCCCGCGAAGGCGTCCGCCCAGACACCCACTTCGCCAAGGCAATACAAGGAACAAACCCATGACCTTCTCCATCGCAGCACGTTGCCCCGAAACCGGTCAGTTCGGCATTGCGATCAGTTCCTCGAGCATCGCCGTCGGCGCCCGTTGCCCCTGGCTGCTGCCGGGTGTCGGCGCCGTCTCCACACAAAACATCACCTTGCCGTCACTCGGCCCGGAAGTCCTCGCCCTGATGGAACAGGGCCTTGCACCGGCCGAGGCACTGGACAAAGTCCTGACCCGCAACGGCTACAGCCAATATCGCCAGATCACGGCAATTGACCACCTAGGCCGCACCGCGCATTTCAGCGGTTCGCAAACCCTGGGCAACCACAACGCCGTATCCGGTGATCAATGCGTCGCGGCCGGCAACATGCTGGCGGACCGTGCAGTGATCGAGGCCATGGTCGAGGCATTCGAGCATGGCGAAGGCCAACTGACCGACCGTCTGCTCGCGGCCATGAAAGCGGCCATCGCCGCGGGTGGCGAAGCCGGGCCGGTGCATTCGGCGGCGGTGGTGGTGGTCGGCGAATTGACCTGGCCTATTATCAACCTGCGGGTGGATTGGGCGGATCACGACCCGATCGGCCAGCTTGAGAAACTCTGGGACGCCTATCGCCCCCAGGTCCAGGACTACATCGACCGCGCCCTCGCCCCCGACAAATCCCCCGGCTACGGCGTTGCCGGAGACGACCGATGAGCAACAGCCTCGATTTGCTGAAAACGTTGGTGGCCTTCGACACCACCAGCCGCGAATCAAACCTGCACCTCATCGAGTTTGTCCGCGACTACCTCGAGCGCTTCGACGTGCCTTGCGAACTGGTCTACAACGAGCAGCGCAGCAAGGCCAATCTGTTCGCAACCATTGGCCCGGCGGATCGGCCGGGCATCGTGCTGTCGGGGCACACCGACGTGGTGCCCGTCGACGGCCAGCCGTGGACCGTTGCGCCGTTCGAACTCACCGAGCGCGACGGCAAACTGTACGGTCGCGGCACCGCGGACATGAAAGGCTACATCGCCTGCGTACTTGCGCTGGTCCCGTCGCTGGTGAACGCCACGCTGCGGCTGCCGGTACACATCGCGCTGTCCTACGATGAAGAAGTCGGCTGCCTGGGTGTGCGTTCGTTGCTGTCGGAACTGGAAAAGCGCCCGGTCAAACCAATGCTCTGCATCATTGGTGAACCGACCGAGCTCAAACCGGTGCTGGGCCATAAAGGCAAACTGGCGATGCGCTGCGATATTCACGGTGAAGCGTGCCATTCGGCGTACGCACCGCTTGGGGTCAATGCGATTGAATACGCCGCCGAACTGATTGGTGAACTGGGGCGGATCGGCAACCGGCTCAAAGCCCCCGAGCATCACGACGCCCGTTTCGATCCGCCCTTCAGCACCGTGCAAACCGGGGTGATTTGCGGCGGCAAGGCCCTGAACATCGTCCCCGCCGATTGCCGCTTCGACTTCGAAATCCGCGCCCTGCCCTCGCATGATCCGAGTGAGGTTGCTCAGGAGCTGAAGGCCTATGCCGAGCAGCAGGTGTTGCCGCGCATGCGGGCGGTGAGTGAGCAGAGTGAAATTCGATTTAGCGAGTTGTCGGCGTACCCCGGGTTGGCGACCGATGCGCACAGCGAAGCGGCTGAATTGATTGCTGCTTTCTGCGGCTCCCGAGAGTTCGGCACCGTCGCCTTCGGCACCGAGGGCGGCCTATTCGATGCGGCAGGCATTCCCACCGTCGTCTGCGGCCCCGGCAGCATGGATCAAGGCCATAAACCCGACGAGTTCGTCAGCCTCGTACAACTCACCGCCTGCGACGCCATGCTCCAGCGAATGCTGCAATCAATCAGCTAACTCGCCCCCACAAAAACGCGTCCGCAACAGGTTCCTGTAGCAGCTGGCGAAGCCTGCGTTCGGCTGCGAAGCAGTCGCAAAATCTGACGACTCGGTGCATCAGGAAAACCGCGTGCGCAGGGTTTACGACTGCTTCGCAGCCGAACGCAGGCTTCGCCAGCTGCTACACGTTGCGCGGTGTTTCGACGATCCAATCCCCTGTACCCCACAGGTTTTCGGCGACCACCCGACATACATTTTTTAGCGTCTATACCCACAAACTTACTAATTTATCTCTCACTCCCCACCGCACATCATCAACTCCAACAAGAAAAGCGTCGCCCCCGTGCAGCGCTCACCGAAGTACGTCCACGTACTCAAATTGCCTTGGAGTCCGTCATGGTTACCGCAGCAACAACCTCCGCCCCGCTCATCGAAAAACACACCATCGGCTACGTGCCACCCGAAGATCGCCACGGCAAAACCCGCGACCTGTTCACCCTCTGGTTCGGCGGCAACATCGCCCCACTGCCCATCGTTACCGGCGCCCTCGGCGTACAAATGTTCCACCTGAACCTGGTGTGGGGCATCGTCGCCATCCTCGTCGGCCACCTGGTCGGCGGCGTGCTGATGGCGCTGCACTCGGCGCAAGGCCCGCAAATGGGCATCCCGCAAATGATCCAGAGCCGCGCCCAGTTCGGCTCCCTCGGCGCGCTGCTGGTGGTGCTGATCGCCGGCATCATGTACATCGGCTTCTTCGCCTCCAACATCGTCCTCGCCGGTAAATCCCTGCACGGCGTGGTCGACAGCGTGCCAGTGCCGGTGGGCATCGTCATCGGCGCCCTCGGTTCGGGCATCATCGGCATCATCGGCTACCGCTTCATTCACGTGCTCAACCGCATCGGCACCTGGGTGCTCGGCGCCGGAATCGTGCTGGGCTTCGGCTACATCTTCACCCACGTGCAGACCACCGACTTCCTCACCCGCGGCAGCTTCAACATCTCCGGTTGGCTCGCCACCGTTTCGCTCGCTGCGCTCTGGCAAATCGCCTTCGCGCCCTACGTCTCCGACTACTCGCGCTACCTGCCGGCCAACGTTCCCGTGGCCGCAACGTTCTGGACCACTTACCTGGGCACCGTGCTCGGCTCCAGCCTCTCGTTCATCTTCGGCGCCGTCGCCGTCCTCGCCACACCCGTCGGCTTGGACACCATGGACGCCGTCAAACTCGCCACCGGCTCCATCGGTCCACTGATGCTCGTGCTGTTCCTGCTCAGCGTCATCAGCCACAACGCCCTCAACCTCTACGGCGCCGTGCTGTCGCTGATCACCCTGGTGCAAACCTTCGCCTACCGCTGGATCCCCACCGCCAAAAGCCGCGCCGTCCTCTCCATCATCGTCCTCGCCGCCTGCTGCTTCGCCGCCGTCGGCGCTTCCGCCAACTTCATCGGCCACTTCGTCGACATGGTGCTGGTGCTGCTCGTGGTCCTGGTGCCGTGGACCGCGATCAACCTGATCGACTTCTATGCGATTCACAAAGGTCAGTACGACATCGGTTCGATCTTCAAGGTCGATGGCGGGATCTATGGCCGGTACAACCCGCAGGCACTGTTGGCCTACGCGATTGGCATCGTGGTGCAGATCCCGTTCATGAACACGCCGCTGTACGTCGGCCCCATCTCCGAACACATCAACGGCGCTGACTTGTCCTGGCTGGTCGGCCTGCTGATCACCTCCCCGCTCTACTACTGGCTAGCCAACCGCGACACCGCCTACAAACGCCGCCTCTCAACCGGAAAACTCGCCAACTCGATCTAACTAACCCCCCAATCCCCTGTGGGAGCGAGCCTGCTCGCGATGAGGCCATGACAGCCAATATTGATTTAGCTGACAGCCCCCCATCGCGAGCAACCCCACTTGCGCCTTGCCCGCGACTACCCAAAAACCCCGAAATTTAATGAACCCCGCCCACACCCACCCACCTAACTGAATGACTATCAGGAGGGTGAACAATGCAAACCGAAACCATCTGGATCGTACTCGCCGCAATACTTGTGCTGGTCGAGGTATGGGCCATCAACAAAGTGCGCAAAGCCGAAGGCAAATCCAGCAACAAACTCGTATGGATGGTGGTAATCGTGTTTGTACCGCTGTTCGGGCTGATAGCGTGGGCAGTGGCCGGACCGAAACACACCGATCAGAACCCGCATTCACCGCAGGCCAGGCAATAACGTTGGATGCTGTGCGGTAAGGATTTTTTGAACTGCGCAATTGCAAACAACAAAGCCCCGAAGATTCGGGGCTTTGTTGTTCCTGGCCACCCGATTTCATAAACCTGACATCCGAAATTCGCGTAGGAATTCACCCTTTGTGGCGAGGGGATTTATCCCCGTTGGGTCGCGAAGCGGCCCCAAAACCTGCCTCCCATTTCCCAAGGTCCTCCAAACGGCCGGAATCACCGCAACAAGCCCGAAAACAGTGGCATTCAGCCTTGTCACAACAAACGCCAAACCGTCCTACAGCCCGGTTGTGAGCAGCAAAATGGCCGCCTATATTCGACCTGTCGCTGACACAATTAGCGATGGGTTTCGCAGCCCTATAAAACAGATGACCAATACCGTCGCATGAGAACTCTGGCAAAATTCGCCCGCGTTTCATTTCATGGCGGTTGTGCGTGGGAGACTTTCGAGTCTGCCGGGTGTCGGTCATCTCTCGGTCTGCGAACCCGCGTACAACTGCCACCCCATTTGTTTCGCAGCGAAAAGGTGGCGCCTCTATTTACTTCCGTAGAGAACTACTTATGACCATGAACAATCCGCCTCGTCGCTTCACCCCCATGTCCCAATTCGCCACCGACTACCCCGTCCTGCTCATCGACAGCGACGCCCCACTCCAAGAACTCCACAACTGCGTCAGCGAACGCCTCAGCGCAGTCCTCAAATACCTGCACCTCATGGCCTGCACTAGCCTGCCGGACTATGCCGAGAACGACATCAACACCGTCACCAACATCGCCCGGATCATGGTCCAGGATGTGAGCGATGTGTTTCGGGTGATTGAGCAGCGGGGATTCAATACGCATAAGGATCAGTGACCGAATTACCGCAATAAAAAACCCGCATTACTGCGGGTTTTTTACTAACTTTATATATCCAATAAAAAGCTTGATTTGATGGCGTATATTTTCACAAATTGATATGTCGAAAACGAACTAAAGGCAGAATGAACAACCCTGCATCCTATCGAACAAAGTACTCTGACACTCTGCGGCACATTGGTTAATGTACGGCGCAAAAACTAAAGCCGCAAACATCCAAGTTTTGACATCCCAAGATTAAGAGACTCCAGAAGAGCACCTTCAAGCTTATTAACAACGACACACGACCCTTCACCAAAATACTCCGGCGCAACGATCAATTCATCATGCAGTTTTAACTCAAGCGCAGGGAAATTATTAATTAACAAATTTGCAACATCAACCCCCACAAGCAAACTGTCTATCGACTCATCTTGAAACCCTTCAGCTAACGCGTTCAAATCCGAAAACTCAAAAAGCTTGAGCGTGTGAAATTCTGATTGCGCATAGGCATGATGATTTGAACCACTCAAGACACCCATCGATCTTGCTGCACTAAAGCTGTTCAACCGCCCCTTGTAAATAATTGCTTCTGGAGAATCGAAATAGGGCGCCGTAAAATTGTACGACAATGATCTTTTATAAGTTCTAGAAATACTGGAAAATATCGCATGCACTTCTCCTGCATCTAACGCGCGAAAAAGTTCACTCCACTTAATCGGGACAAATTGACAATCAAGTTCAGCGACTTCACACACAGCACGCAAATAGTCTAACTCAAGCCCACAGCCCACCCCACCTCTAACAAAGGTAAACGGCTTATTTTCCGAATCATAACCTATGAAATACTTAGCAACTCGCTTCATACATCGCTCGCTCTAACACTTTAAAATTTTTATAATCACGCTCAAGCGCATCAGCACTCTCATCAACAAAATAGACGATCCCAGGACACGTCTCCATACTGATCGTTTTTGTTAATTTAGATCCTTTAACCGGCAAATGAAGTTCATCAACGTAGGTCGGGAAAGCCCGAACAGCATCCACGTAATAATCATCCACCACTCGGAGATCACAAGGGCACCTCATCAACACCGCAAGACATTTAAAATTGTTACCGGAAAAGCGTTGCATCTGATGTTTGAAAACTTGAGGACTGCCATAAACCAATGCGGTTAAAGTGACATGACTATGACCTACCGCTTTCAAAACCGCATTATGGCAAATAGAACCCTGCATCCGCGCGCCCAGTTCAATCAGCACCGGCGTGTTTCTTTTCGAACACCACATAATTTCTATGTGAGAGGGTCCATGAACCATTCCCAATGCATCAAGACACTGTCTAGCATATTTAACTAATCGTTCAACTTCAACACTCGCGCCCTTAAAGTCAAGAAGGTACTCCTTATCACCAAGATAGCCATGGCACGGGTCCTCAACTCGGTGTTCTTTCCAGACATCCGAAACAAAATGCTCACCTTCACAACTAACCATATTTACAATGTACTGAACACCAGAAAGCTTCTCTTGAATGATTAGGGCTCGATTTATTGAACCCATTGAGTTCACGTTATTCAACAAGCACCTAAAAGCTGAAAATATCTCAGAGACGGTGGTACAAAAAAAGACCCCATCTGAACCAGCGCTGTCCAGTGGTTTCACAACAACCGCCGAACACTCACGACTTTCGAACCAGCTTATTGCAATATCGACAGAGTCGGTCTGAAGACTTTCTATGTATTCGATGTCGGCACTCTTCAAAGCGGACTGCATGAGGTACTTGTTTCGGCGATGCTCAGACTTTTCAATAGCATTGCCCTGCAAACCAAGTCTATTATTCAGTTGATCCGCCAACAGCACTCCCGACTCACAACCCGCAACGACAAACTCAACCCCCAAGCTTCCCAGTTCCGACGCCGTCTGCTCTATTGTTTTCGATATTATGTTCGCCACAAAACTTTCGACCCTAAAACTTTGGCGATCGAACTCAAGTATAGGATCCATTGACTGAACATGGACAATTTTATATCCATACTTCTCAAATTCCGCTGACAAAAAACGCCCTGTCGAATAAGCATCAACTATCGCAGCTAATTTTGGCATACTCGACAGCCCTCATATTCCTAACAACTTGAATTATGGATATTGAAACGATTGAAAAGCAACACACCACCGTTATTAATGATGGCGGATACGGATGTTGTAGCCATTGAAACAAAAGCACGAAAAGTGGCGTACTCGACAATAATATCTCCAAAAGCACGGGCTCAAGATATCTGATACCTTCCTGAAGTAAATACACTGCCGGAATTATTCCGAGCACAGAAATTACCAACGCCACTTCAATGATTTCGCCACTTAAGACAAAAGAGCCCTTGACCAACGAACAAACAAAGGAAATTGCGATAAGCAGATAAAATCTAGAGGAAAGAATAGTTAATGTATTCACACCTTTATCGTACATTGACTTATTGGTAACGGTGAGTGCCGCATCCGAAAACGCCGCAAACGCTGAAATGCAAAGACCTAGCGCCATAACGAAAGGTGCTATCCCTGAACCGACACGAAAACCATCGTAGAATAATAGAAGCGTTATCAGCAGCGAAAGCAGACAAATCACCATGTCGCCGCGATCGCTTTTTGAGTCGGGCCGACATATTCTGTTAATACAGAAAGTGAACGTTGGTGCCAACGAAGTTGCTACACCTATCACCATTGCGGGGGGCAGCAGTGAAATGGCTAGAAAAATTCCGCCCCAACTACCAGTAGTCCAGATATTTAAATACAGTAATTGACGACCACCCAGTGGATATTTTGTTCTTTTTAGAAATGCCACCAACATAAAAAAAGATGCCGTAAGCAACATTGACAATGATGTCATCAGGAAAACATCGTGACTCATAAACGTCGATGAGCGATAAACATCCTGCCACCCAGTAAGAATGTTATGGCTTAAAATCAGCAAGCATCCATAGATCAACCCATTCCCCATAAAAGACCTTTATCCTTAATTAAATAGTGTAATTTCCATATAGAGAATGCAACCAGATAAATACCACCAAGCCAATTTAACACTCGAAAACTGACTCTGCCTGACAATATTTTTCCTATCACATCACCGCCTAATGCATACACCATTTGGCACACGAAACTACCGATAAAAAATCCTGAAAGAAAGGCGGGAATATTGACTGCTTGCGCAGCCGATTGACTGGCAAAAACGTAAGAAGTAATTGCCACGATGGTCAGTGGATTAGTCATCGTCAAAGCAAAAACAGAAATGAACCCTGCCTGCTGCGAAACCGATATATCGGGATCTGTATACTTGAACATTTTTACGCCCAAATAAAACAGATAAACTATAGATACAACGACCAATAAGTTCCGATGTTCAACTACAAACACGCTCACAAGTGCAGCACCCATTAATGCAACCGCCGCATATAGAACATCGGCAATAGCGGCGCCTAGCGCACTCGGCAGCGCACTCAATCGGCCATACAAGATTGATTGCCTCAATATAATTAAGGCAATCGGTCCGAATGAAATCGACAGCACCATCGAAAATAGCAGAGACTGACGAAAATCATGCACTTAATCTACGAGCTCCTTAAACATTTTCTTTTTGGCACGGCAATGAGGACACTTAAAGTCGTCTGCCAGATCTTCCCACTTGGTACCTGGCTCAATGCTTTCCAAAGGCTCGCCATCGCTTTCTGAATATGTGTAATGACAGAGTTGGCACTCATATTCTTTTGACATAACTAATCTCTTTTAAGAAAGCGGGCCGTAGGCCCGCCTAACACTCACTGAATGGATGAACTCAAGCGCTTATTCAATGCAGCGAACATTTGCTCAAATCCATCCATGAAAGCCATCGCCCCTCGCAAAGCTTGCGGACCAATGCTTTCATTTTTCTCCAGATACGAAACAAGTATGTCCCGCCCCGTTGCCACGTGCATAGGTTCTACATCGCAATGAATTGCGAAAAAGGCAAGTACCGGATCGTCCTGATCCGTCAGACCATATTCACTGGCGTACCTCTGGAAGCCTTCAAGGAAGTACTGGAACTCTCTGGATGATGTCATTTCTGACGCAAGATGAAAGCCTAATGCTTCCCCAAGGAACTCCGAACGGTACATTCGGTGGGTGTTATTACCCATCGCAACGCCTTCAGGCAAAACATGCTTCGTATCAAAAAGATCAGCGTCAGAAAGGCCTAGATGGGACGTGAGTTCCTTGAACATTTGATGATGGGTCGGCAGCATGTGTTTGCTGTGTTGATGCAACCCATATTCGTCTACGGAAGCGTAGAGAATATGAGCTGCTTTAGCTGTACCGTTCCAGGTATCTTCTTTGATCCACTCATCAGTGACCCTGGCGGCCAACGCAATAATACCGGCGGGTACGTCTTTGAAGAATGCCCACACTGTTCCAAAGAATACCGCTAAACCCTCATGATCCAGAGGTTTATTCGCCAGAATCTGGCCAAATCTATCAAGTTCTTTAATCGCTCCATGTCGAACGATAGAGCCAGCAATATTATTGTAAGTAGCATCGTGTTTAGTATCGTGTAACGCCTGCTCATTTTCCCTTACATTGAACGCTTCCTGAATGCTCATCAGATTCTCTCCGTGTATTCCTTGGTTTTATTATTGTCGATCCTTGTTGCGCTATCCTGCGCCGGAGAAATATTCAATCTCGCAAAAAAAATGTCAACAGTTTTTTCGAAAAATACTCGACCCCGTAGATACCTATATTGCAGTTCTAACCTGAGACGCCCGAGCTAGAGCGTCACAACCTTGAAGAAATCCAAACTGAAAATCAGCGATTGCTAGCAACTAACTTGTACGAAATACGAGTCAGAATATTCATACAAAAAAAATATAGCCGCCCACCTCATGCAACTTCATTGACGTCAGAAGTTAGCCGGCGCATTCGCACAAATACAGCCTCATCCGCCCCAATACTCCGAAACCGATGCGGCAACGTCGTCGGAAAGTAATACCCATCCCCAGCATTCAGCAGACTAATCTGCCCATCAACCGTCAACTCAACCGTCCCCCGGGTAACCAACCCACACTCCTCCCCTTCCGAATGCACAATCGGCTCTTCCCCCCGAGCACGCCCCTGGCGCGTATTGCTCGCGCAAAAGGCGCATCTGCCCACTCGGCACCTAAGCGCCAATCAGCAGCAACTGCAGCCCATGACGGCCGTGATCCGGCTGTTCATTGGCGCGGAAGACGTATTGGTGTTCGCGGAGCGGCTGGTCGAAGGTGAAGAAGTCCGCCAAGGACATGGGGATGCCTTCGAGCAATTTTTTCAGGAAGCTGACGGAGGGACTGACGCGATTTTGTTCGATCAGGGAGATGGTGGCATTGGTGACGCCGCTACGCCGGGCCAGCTCGCGTTGGGAGAAAAAAGGTGACAGATCTATTTATCCAAATAGATCTGTCACCTTTTTTTGCTGGTCACCTTTTTTGCTGAATTTTTGTTGATCATCGAATTAATTAGTGCCTGCGACCCGGCTTCCAAACATAGTGAGAAAAAACAAACACGGTACATGCAAAAGCAAAAAACAAAACCCCAATGGCACCCCAATGAGGTAAATCACTCAAGAATTTGATCTTATCTATCTGAGGAATAAAAATTATGGTCCCAATTGAAGCACCGATGAAGATTGCTATCCTGGAAGCTCGCACACTGGTGTACCTGTCGTTCAACGTCTCATCGAGTTCCATTCTCCGCAACCTTGGAACGTAGTAGCGCAAGCCGAGAAAGCAAAAAACCACATAAACTGCAAGGCCTACAGCATAGAACTGCGTGTCTTCCAGGGTTATTACTTGCATCAACCCCAACATAAGTATCACGGAATAAAAAGCAGCACAGGCAAAGACCATGATCCATGCCCAGAGGTAATAGCCAATTGTTCGAATATCCTTCAACACATAATCCATCATAAGTACAACGTTCAAAATCTTCAGGGCCCTGCATCCAATGCAGGGAAACACTGAAACAGTTAACTAATTAGAAGTTAGCCGGCGTATTCGCACTAATAATCTCAGCCTCATCCGCCCCAATATTCCGAAACCGATGCGGCAACGTCGTCGGAAAGTAATACCCATCCCCGGCATTCAACACACTAATCTGCCCATCCACCGTGAGCTCAACCGTCCCCCGCGTAACCAGCCCACACTCCTCCCCTTCCGAATGCACAATCGGTTCTTCCCCCGAACTCGCCCCCGGCGCGTATTGCTCGCGCAACAGGCGCATCTGCCGACTCGGCACCGAAGCGCCAATCAGCAGCAACCGCAGCCCATGACGGCCTAGATCCGGCTGTTCGTTGGCGCGGAAGACGTATTGGTGTTCGCGGGGCGGTTGGTCGAAGGTGAAGAAGTCCGCCAAGGACATGGGGATGCCTTCGAGCAGTTTTTTCAGGGAGCTGACGGAGGGACTGACGCGATTTTGTTCGATCAGGGAGATGGTGGCATTGGTGACGCCGCTACGCCGGGCCAGCTCGCGCTGGGAGAGTTTGTAGCTTTCGCGTACTAGTTTGAGTCGTGAGCCCGTGTCCATGACAGCCTTATGCGAGGAATACTTAAGGGTTATGGGGGTGGATGGCGGGCGACTTTTGGCCGCGAAAAACACCGCTTCCCTGTCCCGGAAATTTGAAAGGCGGGTATTAAATCACGTTTGGTTGTGTTGCTCAGCAGGTTCGATGAATGGGTGGATGAAAAGGTTGTTTTAGCCTGAAGTTGGGGGATTTGGGTGTGAAAGGTGTAGGTGTGGTTGCTGTGTGTCAGTTGGGGTTGATAGTGACTGGTATGGCCTCATCGCGAGCAGGCTCACTCCCACAGTTTGGTTTTGGTTGGTCACGGATTTTGTGTATGGCATGGATCTCTGTGGGAGCGGCGGTGCGACGATTCGACTTGCTCGCGAAGGCGGTTTGTCAGTCGACATCAATGTTGACTGTGCCGCCGCCTTCGCGGGCAAGCCCGCTCCCACAGGGATTGTGTTGACGACTAGATGCCGAAACGGTCACGCAGTGCGTAGTACGCGGCGCCCATGGCGGTGAGTGGGGCCTGGAAGGTGCGGCCGCCGATCATGGGCATGTGCGGGAGTGAGGCGAAGGCGTCGAAGCGTTCGGCGTCGCCGCGGATCATTTCCGAGATCAGTTTGCCGGCCAGGTGCGAGCAGGTGACGCCGTGGCCGCTGTAGCCTTGCATGTAGTAGGCGTTTTTTTCGATGCGGCCGAATTGCGGCATGCGTGACATGGTCAGCAGGAAGTTGCCGGTCCAGCGGTAGTCGATCTTCACGTCCTTCAGTTGCGGGAAGGTCTTGAGGATTTTCGGCTTGATCAGTTGTTCGATGTCGTCCGGCTCGCGGGCGCCGTAGACCACGCCGCCGCCGTACAGCAAGCGGTTGTCGGCGGTGAGGCGGTAGTAGTCGAGCAGGTAGTTGCAGTCTTCGACGCAGTAGTTGTTTTTGATCAGGCTGCGCGCAACCTTTTCGGACAACGGTTCGGTGACGACGATTTGCGAGCCGCACGGCATGCTTTTGCGCGTGACGCGGTTGTCGAGGTCTTGCGGCAAATACGCGTTACCGGCGATCAGCAGGTACTTGGCGCGGACCACGCCTTTGGCGGTGCGCACGGTGATCGGTTCGCCGTAGGTGATTTCCACTGCGGCCGATTGTTCGTAGATTTTGCCACCCAGGCCGATGATGGCCGAGGCTTCGCCGAGGGCCAGGTTCAACGGGTGGATGTGGCCGCCCTGCATGTCGAGCAGGCCGCCGACGTAGTTGTCGCAGCCGACTTCGCGTTTGATGTCTGCGGCGTCGAGCATTTTCAGGTTCTTGTTGCCGTAGCGTTCCCAGCTGCTTTTCTGCTCGGCCAGGCCTTTGAGTTGCTTTTTGTTCAGCGCGGCGAAGATACCGCCCGGGCGGTAGTCGCACTGGATGTCGTAGTGTTGAATGCGCTGACGGATGATGTCGGCGCCTTCGAAGATCATGCTGCCGAGGACTTCGGCGGTTTTGTCGCCGTAGCGTTCTTCGATGACATCGACGTCGCGGCTGTAGGAGTTGACCAGTTGGCCGCCGTTGCGACCGCTCGCGCCGAAACCGACTTTGGCGGCTTCGAGCACGGTCACGCTGTAGCCGGCTTCGGCGAGGAACAGCGCCGAGGACAGACCGGTGTAGCCGGCGCCGATCACGCAGACGTCGCATTCCACCAGTTCTTCAAGCACCGGGAAATCGCCGGTGAAGTTGCGGGTGGCGGCGTAGTAGCTGTTTACATGTGTTGTTTGTTTCATAGGTTTCTCCGATGGCCGCTGGCACCTGCCGGCGACCGTCGCTTTTTTATAGGTGTTAGAGCTTTATCCAGGTCGCTTTGAGTTCGGTGTATTTGTCGAACGCGTGCAGCGATTTGTCCCGACCGTTACCCGACTGCTTGTACCCGCCGAACGGCGCGGTCATGTCGCCGCCGTCGTACTGGTTGACCCAGACACTGCCAGCACGCAAGCCGCGCGCGAAGGTGTGGGCCTTGCTCAGGTTGCTGGTCCAGACGCCTGCGGCCAGGCCGAAGATGCTGTCGTTGGCGATGGCCAGCGCTTCTTCTTCGGTGTCGAAGGTGATCAGCGACAGCACCGGGCCGAAGATTTCTTCCCGGGCGATGGTCATGGCGTTGGTCACGCCGTCGAAGATCGCCGGTTCCAAGTACAGGCCGCCGGTGGCTTCGAGGGTGCGGCTGCCGCCCGCGATCAGTTGCGCGCCCTGGTCTTTGCCGACCTGGATGTAGCGCAACACGTTGTCCAGTTGACGCTGATCGACGACCGCGCCGACGGTGGTTTCCGGGTCCAAAGCGTGCCCCGGTTTCCAGGCTTGCAGTGCTTCCACCAGCAGCGGAATGAACTGCTCGCGGATCGAACGCTCCACCAGCAAGCGCGAACCGGCGGTGCAGACTTCGCCCTGGTTGAAGGCAATCGCACCGGCCGCCGCTTGGGCTGCCGCGCGCAAATCCGGCGCGTCGGCGAACACCACGTTCGGGCTCTTGCCCCCTGCTTCGAGCCAGACGCGTTTCATGTTGCTTTGGCCGGAATAGATCAGCAGTTGCTTGGCAATCGCGGTCGAGCCTGTGAAGGCCAGCACGTCGACGTCCATGTGCAACGCCAGCGCCTTGCCGACGGTGTGACCGTAGCCCGGCAGGACGTTGAATACGCCTTTGGGGATGCCCGCTTCCAGCGCCAGTTGGGCGATGCGAATCGCGGTCAGTGGCGACTTTTCCGAAGGCTTGAGGATGAACGAGTTACCCGCCGCGAGGGCCGGGGCGAACTTCCAGCTGGCCATGATCAGCGGGAAGTTCCACGGCACGATGGCGGCGACCACGCCCGCAGCTTCGCGGGTGATGAGGCCGAGTTGGTCGTGCGGTGTGGCGGCGACTTCGTCGTAGATCTTGTCGATGGCTTCGGCGCTCCAGCGGATCGCGTTGGCGGTCGCCGGGATGTCGATGTTCATCGAGTCGTTGATCGGCTTGCCCATGTCGAGGGTTTCGAGCAGGGCGAGTTCTTCCTGGTTGGCCAGGATCAGGTCGGCGAAGCGGATCAGGATGCGCTTGCGTTCGGCCGGGGCGAGATTGGCCCAGATGCCGGATTCGAAGGTGCGGCGTGCGACGGCGACTGCCGCATTGGCGTCGGCTTCGTCGGTGCTGGCGACGTTGGCCAGGAAGCGGCCGTCGACCGGGCTCATGCATTCAAAGGTGTCGCCGCTGAGTGCCGGGCAATATTGGCCGTCGATGAATGCGCGGCCTTCGAGTGTTAGGGACTGGAAGCGTTGTTCCCAGTCGCTGCGAGTGTTTGTCATGGTTGTGACTCGACGCAGAGGAATAAGTAGTTGTCGGATTGAAGCCAACCAGCGAACACCGCCACTCCCTGTGGGAGCGGGCTTGCCCGCGATAGCGGTGTGTCAGGCAAAATCAATGTTGGATGTGCTGCCGTCATCGCGGGTAAGCCCGCTCCCACAGGGATGGGAGGTGCGCACTTGTTTTGTGTGCACCCCATGACCCATAACTGCCGGGTAATAGCCATCAGACGGTGTGCAAATACCAGTTGTACTCAAGGTCCGAGATGGAGTTTTCGAACTCGGCCAGCTCGCTTTCCTTGCACGCCACGAACACGTCGATGTACATCGGGTCGATGTAACGGGCCATGACTTCGCTGTCGTCCAGCTCGCGCAATGCATCGCGCAGGTTGTTCGGCAGGCTCTGCTCGTTCTGCTCGTAGCTGTTGCCTTCAACCGGTGCGCCCGGCTCGATTTCGTTGGTCAGGCCGTGGTGAATACCGGCCAGGACCGACGCCATCAGCAGGTACGGGTTGGCATCGGCGCCCGCTACGCGGTGTTCGATGCGCACCGAGTCCGGCGAACCGGTCGGCACACGTACCGCAACGGTACGGTTGTCGATGCCCCAGCTCGGCGAGTTCGGCACGTAGAACTGCGCGCCGAAACGACGGTACGAGTTGACGTTCGGGCACAGGAACGCCATCTGCGCCGGCAGGGTCTCGAGCACACCGCCGATCGCGTGTCGCAGCGCGGCGTTCTGCTCGGGATCCTCGCTGGCAAAGATGTTGTTGCCTTCTTTGTCGAGAATCGAAATGTGCACGTGCAAACCATTGCCCGCCTGGCCCGGATACGGCTTGGCCATGAAGGTGGTGTCCATCTCGTGGTCGTAGGCGATGTTCTTCACCAGACGCTTGAGCAACACCGCGTAGTCGCAGGCCTTGATCGGGTCGTTGACGTGGTGCAGGTTCACTTCGAATTGCGCCGGGGCGCTTTCCTTGACGATGGCGTCGGCAGGGATGCCCTGCTCTTTCGCGCCTTCAAGGATGTCTTGCAGGCAATCGACGTATTCGTCGAGGTCGTCGATCAAATACACCTGAGTCGACATCGGACGTTTGCCGGAGACCGGCGAGCGTGGCGATTGCGGACGACCGTTCACGTTATCCTGGTCGATCAGGTAGAACTCGAGTTCGAACGCGGCGCAAATGGTCAGGCCCATTGCATCGAACTTGCTCACGACCTGACGCAGCACTTCGCGCGGGTCAGCGAAGAACGGCTGGCCTTCGAGTTCGTGCATGGTCATTAACAGTTGCGCGGTTGGGCGCTTCTGCCAGGGCTCGATGCTGAGGGTATCGGGGATGGGGAAGCAGATTCGGTCTGAGTCGCCGATGTCCAGACCCAGGCCGGTGCTTTCCACCGTAGAACCGTTGATGTCCAGAGCAAACAGAGAGGCCGGGAGGTTGATGCCTTTTTCGTAAACCTTATGAAGACTGGTGCGCTCGATGCGCTTGCCGCGCACCACACCGTTCATATCCGCAATCAGAAGGTCGACGTACAAAACCTCAGGATATTTCTTAAGGAATGCGTTTGCTTCGTTGAGTTGAACGGTACGCAGAGGGACCGACATGATGCACCTATTAGCTGTTAATTATTATGTTCACTACCTTGTTGCGAGCCCAGTCAACCCGAACGGCAAAGTGAAGTCAATAGCGAACACTCAGCCTCTCAACCTTTATTTTCGGGCCTTTCTTGGGCACGAGAGTGCCTAATCAGTCTTGCGCACCGTGTAAATCCTGAAGATCGGACGTGCGGCGTTTAGAATTTTTTACATGAGAGTTGTTAATTAAAATCAACAAGGCTAAGCTCCGGAAAAGCTCGTTCAAGTGTGAAACTTCGAGGTGATAAAAATGGCACTCAAGCCATTGATCGGCGTTACAGCCTGCGTCAAACAGATTGGCCTGCACCCTTACCACGTCAGCGGCGACAAGTACTTGCGTGCTGTCAGCGTCGCGGCTTTGGGGCTGCCAGTCATCATTCCTTCCTTAGGCGACCTGACCGAAATCGATGACCTGCTCGCGCAGCTCGACGGTCTGCTGCTGACCGGCTCACCCTCGAATGTGGAACCCTTCCACTATCAAGGCCCCGACAGCGCTCCCGGCACGGATCACGATCCGCAACGGGACGCCACCACCCTTCCTTTATTGCGTGCGGCCATTGCGGCAGGCGTTCCAGTGCTCGGCATCTGCCGGGGCTTTCAGGAAATGAACGTGGCGTTCGGCGGCAGCCTGCATCAGAAGGTCCACGAACTCCCGGGCATGCTGGATCACCGGGAAGCGAATCATCCGGACCTGGCGGTGCAATACGCACCGGCGCATGCGGTCAACGTGCAACCGGGCGGTGTGTTCCAGGCGCTGGATTTGCCGCAGGTGTTCCAGGTCAATTCGATTCATAGCCAAGGCATCGACCGATTGGCGCCCGGCCTGCGCGCGGAAGCCGTCGCGCCGGATGGTTTGATCGAAGCGATTTCGGTTGAACACAGCCCGACTTTTGCCGTTGGCGTGCAATGGCACCCGGAATGGCAGGTGCTTTCGAATCCGCCCTACTTGAGTATTTTCCAGGCGTTCGGTGATGCATGCCGGCGACGGGCGGCGCTACGTAACAAGCGCTGACTTCAAACACAACTAAATCAATTACTGCCCCCGAGAGTCAGGCGGGCGTGCCTTTGCGCGCCGGTCCCTCACGACAACGACAAACGCGATAACAACAAGTACCACCAGGCAGCCAGGACGGCGGCGCCGAATAAGCCCGAGCATGGGCGATGCCAGTGAAGTAAGCGCAAATCCCTGTGGGAGCGGGCTTGCCCGCGAAAGCGGTGTGTCAGGTAACGATGATGTCGACTGACACACCGCCATCGCGGGCAAGCCCGACTCCCACAGGGTCCGCAGTTGAATTGACTGACACCGTACAGCTCGGGCTTGCAATCAACTATTAAGTCAGGCCGCGTTGGCCCGACGACTGAAACCTGTTGGGAGTTTCACATGGCAAACGCCTCCAGCATCTACAGGAAGGCTCTTGAAGGTCACCAGTCACCGAAAAAGGTGCTGGTGAAAGTCGACCGCGTCACCAAGAAATTCGACGAAACCACCGCGGTGGACGATGTCTCGCTTGAGATCCATCAAGGGGAAATCTTCGCCCTGCTCGGCGGTTCCGGTTCGGGCAAATCGACCCTGCTGCGCATGCTCGCAGGTTTCGAGCGCCCGACCGAAGGGCGGATTCTGCTCGACGGTGTCGACATCACCGACATGCCGCCGTACGAACGGCCGATCAACATGATGTTCCAGTCCTACGCACTGTTCCCGCACATGACGGTGGCGCAGAACATTGCGTTCGGGCTGAAGCAGGATCGTCTGTCCACCAGCGAAATCGACGCCCGCGTTGAAGAGATGCTGCGACTGGTGCACATGACCCAATATGCCAAGCGCAAACCGCATCAATTGTCCGGCGGTCAGCGTCAGCGCGTGGCCTTGGCTCGCTCCCTGGCCAAGCGTCCGAAGCTGTTGCTGCTCGACGAACCGATGGGCGCGCTGGACAAGAAGCTGCGTTCGCAGATGCAACTGGAGTTGGTCGAGATCATCGAGCGGGTCGGCGTGACCTGCGTGATGGTGACTCACGATCAGGAAGAGGCCATGACCATGGCCCAACGCATCGCCATCATGCACCTGGGCTGGATCGCACAGATCGGCAGCCCGGTAGACATTTATGAGGCGCCGGTCAGCCGCATGGTCTGCGAATTCATCGGCAACGTGAACGCCTTCGACGGCACCGTTGTGGAGGACCTTGAAGGTCACGCGATCATTCACAGCCCGGACCTGGAGCAGAAGATTTACGTCGGTCACGGCGTCAGCACCTCGGTGCAGGACAAGTCGATCACCTACGCCATCCGCCCGGAAAAACTGCTGGTCAGCACCACCCAACCGGACACCCGCTACAACTGGTCCAGCGGCAAGGTGCATGACATCGCCTACCTCGGCGGCCACTCGGTGTTTTACGTGGAATTGCCTGGCGGCAAGATCGTGCAGTCGTTCATGGCCAACGCCGAACGCCGTGGCGCCCGTCCGACCTGGGACGACAAGGTCTACGTGTGGTGGGAAGACGACAGCGGCGTGGTACTGCGCTCATGAAAACACTCAATCAGCGGTTTATGCGGCTGATGCCGAGTGGTCGAAAGCTCGTCATCGGGATTCCTTTCCTGTGGCTGTTCCTGTTCTTCATGCTGCCGTTCTTCCTGGTGATGAAGATCAGCTTCTCGGAAGCGGCCCTGGCCATTCCGCCTTACTCGGAGATCTACACCTTCGCCGAGCAGAAATTCCAGCTGTTGCTGAACCTCGGCAACTACACGTTGCTGACTCAGGATGAGCTGTACATCTCGGCGTATTTCGGCTCGTTGAAGGTGGCGTTTTTAAGCACGTTGATGTGCCTGGTGATCGGTTTCCCGATGGCCTATGCGATCACCAAAGCGAACAAGGAAACGCAAAACGTTCTGCTGCTGTTGATCATGATGCCGACCTGGACTGCGATTCTGATCCGCGTCTATGCGTGGATGGGCATCCTCAGCAACAACGGATTGCTCAACGGTTTCCTGATGTGGACCGGGCTGACCGATCACCCGATCGAGATCCTCAACACCAACACGGCCGTGTACATCGGCGTGGTTTACGCCTACTTGCCGTTCATGGTGTTGCCGCTGTACGCCAACCTGGTCAAGCACGACGGCAGCCTTCTGGAAGCCGCTTCGGACCTGGGTTCGAGCAACTTCAACAGCTTCTGGAAAATCACTGTGCCGTTGGCCAAGAACGGGATCATTGCCGGCTGCATGCTGGTGTTCATTCCGGTGGTTGGTGAGTTCGTGATCCCGGAACTGCTGGGTGGCCCGGAGACGCTGATGATCGGTCGCGTGCTGTGGCAAGAGTTCTTCAATAACCGCGACTGGCCGGTGGCATCTGCCCTGGCGGTGGTGATGCTGTTGATCCTGATTGTGCCGATTCTGCTGTTCAACCGCAGCCAGGCCAAAGAGATGGAGGCACGGGGATGAAACGCTTCGGATTTTCAAAGTTCATGCTGATTTTCGGCCTGTCGTTTATCTACCTGCCGATGTTGATTCTGGTGATCTACTCGTTCAACGCCTCGAAACTGGTAACCGTGTGGGGTGGCTGGTCGTTCAAGTGGTACGCCGGCCTGCTCGACAACTCGCAACTGATGGGTTCTGTGGTGCGCTCGCTGGAAATCGCCTGCTACACCGCGATTGCCGCGGTAGCGCTGGGGACGTTGGCAGCGTTTGTGCTGACGCGCGTCACACGCTTCAAGGGCCGCACGTTGTTCGGTGGTTTGGTGACGGCGCCGCTGGTGATGCCGGAAGTGATCACCGGTCTGTCGTTGTTGCTGCTGTTCGTGGCGATGGCGCAGATGATTGGCTGGCCGATGGAGCGTGGCATCGTCACCATCTGGATCGCTCACACGACGTTCTGCGCAGCGTATGTGGCGGTGGTGGTTTCGGCGCGTTTGCGCGAGCTGGACCTGTCCATCGAAGAAGCGGCCATGGACCTCGGGGCGAAGCCGTTCAAGGTGTTTTTCCTGATCACCATTCCGATGATCGCGCCGTCACTGGCGGCCGGCGGCATGATGTCGTTTGCCCTGTCGCTGGATGACCTGGTGCTGGCGAGTTTCGTGTCCGGCCCGGGCTCCACGACCCTGCCGATGGAAGTGTTCTCGGCGGTGCGTCTGGGCGTGAAACCTGAGATCAATGCCGTGGCCAGCCTGATCCTGTTGGCGGTATCGCTGGTGACCTTCATGGTCTGGTACTTCAGCCGCCGCGCCGAAGCGACCCGCAAACGTGCGATCCAGGAAGCGATGGACCAGACCGCCAGCGAATCCTGGCAGCAACCTAAAAAGCAGATGGTAGAAGCGACGGCATAGTGTCATTGCCGATGAGGTAAGTGAACTTCATCCTGTGGCGAGCGAGCTTGCTCGCGCTGGGTTGCGAAGCGACCCCAAGGATTCTGGCAACCCTGCCAATTTTGTGAGTGCTGCGCACTCAAGCGGGAGCAAGCTCCCTCGCCACAGGGTTTGTGTTCGCTGCACAGGTTTTGTGTTCACTGCCTTTTTGCTGTGTGATTTTGAATAAAAAAAGAAATGGAGTTGTACCGATGAAAATGTTTGGCAGGACTCTGCTGACACTGTCCTTATTGGGCGCGATGACCACCGGCGCCCAGGCCAATGACAAGGTACTGCGCGTCTATAACTGGTCGGATTACATCGCCCCGGACACCGTCAAGAAATTCGAAGACGAGACCGGGATCCGCGTGACCTACGACGTGTTCGACAGCAATGAAACCCTTGAGGCACGGCTGCTCGCCGGCAAATCCGGCTACGACATCGTCGTGCCGTCCAACAGTTTCCTGGCCAAGCAGATCAAGGCTGGGGTCTACCAGGAACTGGACAAGTCGAAGCTGTCGAACTGGAAAAACCTCAACCCGGTCCTGCTGAAAAATGCTGCCGCCAGCGATCCCGATAACGGCCACGCCTTCCCGTACATGTGGGGCTCGATCGGCATCGGCTTCAACCCGGAGAAGGTCAAGGAAGTGCTCGGCAGCAACGCGCCGACCAATTCCTGGGACTTGCTGTTCAAACCGGAAAACGCCGCGAAGCTGAAAGCCTGTGGCATCAGTTTCCTCGATTCGCCGACCGAGATGCTCCCGGCTGCCCTGCACTATCTGGGCTATCCGGTGAACTCTCAGGACAAGAACCAGATCGCCGAAGCGGAAGCGCTGTTCATGAAGATTCGCCCTTCGGTGGCGTACTTCCATTCGTCGAAATACATCTCGGATTTGGCCAACGGCAATATCTGCGTGGCGGTCGGTTACTCCGGTGATGTGCTGCAAGCCAAGGCCCGTGCCCAGGAAGCAGGCGATAAGGTGAAGGTCGATTACAGCATTCCCAAGGAAGGCGCCGGCAGTTTCTACGACATGGTCGCTATCCCACGGGACGCGGCGAACGTGGAAAACGCTTACCTGTTCATGAACTTCCTGATGCGCCCGGACATCATCGCCGAGATCACCAACAACATCGGCTACAGCAACGCCAACTCGGCAGCCACGCCTTTGGTGGATGAAGCGATCCGGGATAATCCAGGCTCGTATCCGTCGCAGGCGGTGATGGCGACGTTGTATGCCATTCCAGACGTGCCGATTGGCGTTCAGCGAGTGATGACCCGCGGGTGGACGCGGGTGAAGCTCGGCAAGTAATTCACTCGAAGCCGCCATCGCGACATCCAACATCAAAATTGCAGCCTACCGTGATCGTTCCCACGCTCCGCGTGGGAATGCAGCCCGGGACGCTCTGCGTCCCTTCCAGAGCCGAACGCGGAGCGTCCGTGGAGGCATTCCCACGCGGAGCGTGGGAACGATCGGTTTCAAAGTTTTCCGTTCACGCAGCGCCTTACCACCGCTGCACTCCTGTCTGTAGAACGGCCTCACCTGGCTTCCTCGGTTAAGGTGAATTTGGGCGCCCTCCTCGGGCGCCTTTTTTTATGAGGTAACGAGCGGCCACTCGGCCAGCGCTCGGTAGCGGCCCTTATGGGATTCGAACAGGGTGAAGTGATCGGCCCGTAGATAGAACTCGGGCGGTGTCGCGGACTCTGGCACCGGCACTCGGTAATCACGCATCAACGTCAGATGCGGCCGGAACTCCTTCGGCGAGTCCTCAAACCCGAACGGCAGCATGGCCTGCTCAAGCGCATACACCAACCGCAGCAGTTCCGGGGATGCCTGCTCCGGCGCGAGCACCAACACCCCTGCCCTGCGCCAGACATCCAGCCGATCAAGCGCCACCCTCAAAGGCACGCCCGGCGTTCGAATACTGGCAGCGGCTGTGCAGATATCGGCGATTTTTGCCACCTCGACAGCGCCCAAGAACATCAACGTCAGATGAAAGTTTTCCACCGGCACCGGCCGGCCATCCCTGAGCCCGAGTGCGCTGCGCCATTGGGCAATGGCTCGACGTTGCTCGGGCGTGCAGTTCAAGGCAAAAAACAGGCGTTTTAACGGCTCATGGGATTCGTCGCTCATCGCTGGCACCTCCTGACATCCAAGTTATAGTTCATGCAAACGATTCAACTGGAGGGGGCCATGCGCGAGATCATCAGCAAGGAACCGTGGTGGGCCGTACCACCGAAACCCGGTCAGGATGAGTCCGAGCTGGAATGGGGCTGGCTGGTTCATTACAACGAAGGTGAGCCGCGCTTCGAATTCATCAAAGAGCGGCCGACAGACAACGAGATTCGTAATCGCAAGAGTTGCAGGATCACCCCGACGCCGGAGTGATCCTGTCGTTGGTTTCAGGCTTTGACGATCATTTCGAACCCGCCAAAGATCAGCCTCTGGCCATCGAATGGCATCGGGTTGACGTCCGGTTGCATGCGCGGATCGTTCATGAGTTTTTCCATGCCTGCATCGCGGGTGGTCTTGTCAGGCCAGACGATCCAGGAAAACACCACGGTTTCGTCTTCCTTGAGTTTTACTGCCATCGGAAACGAGGTCACTTTGCCGTCAGGGACGTCGTCGCCCCAGCATTCGGCGACGCTGAGGGCGCCGCTTTCCTTGAAAATGACCGCGGCGGTTTCGGCGTGCTTCTTGAATTTTTCGCGGTTGGCGGTGGGTACGGCTGCGATGAAGCCATCAACGTAGGACATGGGCGTTCTCCTTGGGTTATGGGGCGATCTGCTGGTTAGTCGATTCCGGCGGCGCCCAATCGACAGACCCGCTGCCCGAGCTGACCGACGGTACTTCGGCGCTCCCCGCCAGATTGCCCTCGATCTGCGCTGCCATGTACAACGTACCGGCCATCACGCCGCTGGTCGGGTTTTGCACCAGCTTGAGCCAGGCCTTATCGAACGTGTTACCCAGACTGCTGCGAATCAGCGCCTCGCTGTCGGGCCGATCATTGGCCTGGATAAGCGCGCGAATCCCCGCCACCCCTACGGAAATCAAGCCCCCGGCCAATTTTCCCGCAGCGGCAGCCACGGCACTGGCGGCACCTCGCGGGATCATTTCGGCTTCTATCCGTTTACTGGCGCGCTTGGCCACCGGTGCCATGGCGGTGTCTGTCGAATCAACGCCCCTGTCGCCACCGGCCTTGTGGATTTTCTCGATCAGCGCCGCATAGGCCGGCAACGTATTCAGGGGCTGGGTGTGCACGACCTGATAAAGCGAGGCGTCCCTGGCGGGGGGCGGTCCCAGGGCGATGGCGGGGATTTTCTGGATCCGCCCGTTGAGCTGAGCCATCGGCACGCCGTGGCGCTTGGAGATTTTCTGCAGCTCTTCCTGAAGAATGTCGACGTAAAACGCGGTTGCCAGGCCGAGAATCGCGTCGGGATCGATTTCCACTGCGACCGGCGCCAGCACGCGCCGCTGGTATTGCTCCAGCAGATAGGCCGCCAGGCGCTTGGCCGAGGCATCTTGCTCACCCTTGGCGTTGAGGGTGTACCAGCTGACCTTCATCGACAGCCATTCCTGGGTCCAGTAACTGCTGAACCAGGGTATGAAGTTTTCTTCGGTCAGTTGATAGACCCGCGTTCGCCAGTATTCCATGGCACCGCGCGAGTAGATTTTGGTCTGTTCGGTGGCCGATTGCGACGCCGCGACAATCTCTTGATCGACGATCTGCCAGGTGCTGGGGGAAACAATCACCGGCACCACTGGCACCGGGGCAGGCGCAGTCGTGACGCATCCCGCCAACACCACCAACACGGCGACGATCAGCGAACGCACGTTCAAGATCGCGGTTCCTACAGACTTGCCCGAACGGGATGTCCGGTGTTCAAAGGTCTATTAATTTGAGTATAGGTGTCGGTGTTTGTTCGTTTGGGTTGAGGGTGTTCTTGCTCGCGAATAGGCCGGAACAGTCAGCGATAATCCCACCATCACTTATGTCGATATCCACCATCGCCACGAATGCCTTTCGCTCGAAAATCGTCAGCGTAGGATCGCCCTTAACCCAACGCAAAACCCCGCATCGGAGGGGCGAATCATGATTATTCATCTCTTGACCTGCCTGGCCCTGACGGCCGTCACCCTGAGCGTTTTTTCCTGGTACGTCCTGTCCGAGGAGCGCACGTCATGATTCATTCCGTGACCCTGGCCGTGAGTTTTGCGGCGTTCGGCAACAACTACTATTCCCAGTCATTCGTTTCGCGCAAAACGCTCGAACTGGTGTTCGACGAAAACTTTGAGGCGTTGTTGATGCCGTCCGCCGCCAATCACTTCAACAATGAAGTGATCGGGCTCAATGATCAGTTCCGGTTCTTGAGCGACGTGCTGGAGAAGCACCTGCTGGCGACTGAACTCGCCGCTACCGCCCCCCGGAATCGATACTTCTGAGCAACTGCCCCAGGCCCTCAGAAAAACAGGTCGGCGAGCGCAAGGAAAAACGCTCAAGCAGGCGACTGTTGTCGGCCCGCGAATGCTTGATATCACCGGAACGCGGCGTGTCGTAGTTCAACGTCAGGGACCGCCCCAAAAGCTCGCTCAAGGTCGCCGCCAGTTCGTTAACGCTGGTGGATCGGTTAAAACCGACGTTGACCGGCTCGTTAATCGGTTCTGACTGACTGACCGCCTGTACCAGCACTTTCACCAAGTCATTGACGTACACAAAATCCCTTGTTTGCTCTCCATCACCGTAAACCGTGATGGGGAGTTTTTTTTGCGCCCTCTCGCTGAAAATGCTGATGACACCGGAGTAAGGCGATGAAGGGTCCTGACGGGGACCGTAAATATTGAAAAACCGCAGGATGACCGGTTCGAGCCCATGTTGGCGGCGATAGAAATCAAGAAAATGTTCGCCGGCCAGTTTGTCGGCGGCATACGGCGTCAGCGGATTCTTGGGCGTGTCCTCAGTGATCGCCATGCCCTCGCCATTGTTGCCATAGATCGCCGCGCTGGAGGCGTAAACCACTCGTCGTACGCCCGCCTGGCGCATGGCTTCGCAGATATTCAGGGTGCCGACGAAATTACTCTGGTGAGTCGCCACCGGATCATCGACCGACGCCTGCACCGAGGCCACAGCCGCCAGATGCACCACCGCGCTGCAGTCTTTCATCGCCCGCTCCACCGTCGGTGCGTCGGCGACATCGCCCACAACCAAGGTCAAATGGCAGCGATCAACCGGCAAATTCGACAATTTTCCACTGGAAAGATTGTCCAGAACCCGAACGCTATAACCGCTTTCAAGCAGTGCTTCGACCAGGTGCGAACCGATGAAACCGGCACCGCCCGTCACGAGAATTCGTTCAGCAGTCATGATTTATTTACTCCCCGGTGCAGTGGTGGGTGTTTTATCCATTGCAATGAAGTCGCCTAACTGTTCAATGAGCTCACGGCTGTCACTGAGCATTCGTTGCCAGTCGGTGGGAAAACGAACATTCAACGGCAGTTGATCGATTCTCCAGCGCGGCGACAGAGGACGGTCGAACCGGGCGGCAACCTGCAGACCCATCTCGCTGGCAGCGAACGGCCCACGCAATACCGTCGGCGTACGACCGGCGCTGTCGACAGCCTGGACCACATGGGCGGCCAACCACTCGCCATCGGGCATGCGAACGCGCAGCGGCTGGCCAATCGCGGCGTAGCTGATATTCAGCGGTTCCAGATAAATCCACAGCAGAGGCTCTTCCAGCCGCTCAAGGCGCATCAACAAGGTACCCGCCCCGACGTTTTCGCCAGGCGTGACCAACACCTCCGCAATTCGACCGCTCTGCGTAGCCTTGACCGACAACGCGGCTAGGCGCGTTTTCAACCACTGCTGCTCGGCCGTCTGTTGAATGATCTCGCGCTCAACGCTCAACGGCGATTGACGAGCCAGTTGTTCGCGGCGCTCGAACGCCAACAGGTCGGCTTTGAAAGCGTCGAGTTCGGACTGGGCGGCCAGCACTTCTCCACGAGAGACCGCGCCTGATAAAACCAGGTCCTCGAGTACCTGCACGCGCTCCTCCGTCCTGCTCACCCGGGTCCTGAGCAACTGACGCTCGCGGGTGTCCAGTTTGGCGTTGGTGGCGGGCACCGATTTCTTCGGCATTGCGGCAAGTTGCGAGAGCCGCGCACGCCATTCGGGATTGTCGAGACTGACCAACGGCTGATCGATCTGGACCTGCTCCCCGGCCATGACGAACAGCTGATCGACCCGGCCGGCATCCCGTGCGCGCACCTCAAGAATCGGCAGGCGCAATTGCGCCGGCGCGTCGATCATCACCAGGCCATACGTCAGCTTCGCGCCCAGCCAAATCAACGGGCTCGCGACCAGGAACAGGATCAGATACCACCGCGCGCGAAACGCCATGCGTTTGCCCGGCGCGTAGAGCACAGTCAAACCTTGTTCCTGGGTAGGGTTGAGTTCTTTGCGACTATCGAATCGAATCTTCATGACGGCTCACCGTTTTGGAAAGTCTCGCCAGGCTTGCCAGTCAATACCGGCAATCCCCCGTGGTTGCAGCTGTTCGCGCCAGACGCTGGTCTGGTGCTGCAACTGCTCAGTCGACGCGCCGGCCCAGGATTCAGTGGCATCCAGTTGCGGCTCTGTGCTTTGCGCGAGGCGAAATTGCAGGTCAGGCCAACGTTGGGCGATCTGCTCTGCCTTGCGTGCACTGTTTTTCGGATTACGGGTGTAGATCATAAGGCTGACCTGACGCACGCCCGCCTCGGGAAGCGCGCACGGCAGACAGGTTTTCCCGGGTTTTACCTCTTCAAACCAACGATGATGGCTGGAGATTTCTACCGGCCATTGGCTGGCGGCAGAGGCTGCGTGCAAGGTGTCGAGCAAATCCTTCAAGCGCTGATCAGGGACCGGAACGCCCAGTTGTTCGAGTTCCAGGTCCAGGTGCAGGCTGGTGAATGAAAGCCCCTTCAGTTTGGCCAGTAAATCGGTGAGCTGATGGCGGTCCTGCGGCTCCATCCAGGCCGGATCACCGAGCAACAGGCTGACCTGCACCCCCTGGCCGGCCGCGTCCTGCAGCAATTGCGCCAGCCGTTGGCGCGTGGTGGCAAGGTCTTTCAACTGGGAGGACTTGAGGCCAAGGTAGATCTTGTCCATCCCGGCCTTACGCAATTGTTCGAGTTCCGCCTTGCGTTGATCGGGATCGAGCAATGCTTCGCTGTCCCAGACATAACTGCCTTGGGACCATTGGCTGGACGGCGTCACCGCCGCCTGGGCCGCCAAGGGTTGTGCGGCCAATATCGTCGGGGGTAACGACAGCGTCAGCAGCATCAGTATCGATCGCATAATCAAAACCTCGTGGCTCGTTTAAGTACCCACCACGGCGCCATAGAGCTTTCTTCGTGACCCCTGCGAAAGATCTCGTTGAGCATGGCCACTGCGCTCCAGCACCGCAGGATTAGCATGAACAGCGGGAAGAAAGGCACCAACAACCCCAGGATCACGTCTTTTGCAGGTCGATCGGAGACCATCAACAACATGGCGCCGAATAACATCGCGGTGATCGCCAGGTACAACGCATAAATCAGGATGAACAGGAACAACAGCGTCTTGCCCGGCAGAACGAATAGCGCCAGCAAGGTGTAGCTGAAGATGAGAAACGGCAGCACCAGCTGAAAAAAGAAGCCGCTGAGCAGGATCATCAGAAAGCTCGGCCAGCCCAATAAATTGGGGCTGATGTTGTGGTTGTGCTTTCTGATGTACAGAAAAAACAGGTCGCCATCCCAGCGCAAGCGCTGCATCAGAAACTGACTGAGCGTCGACGGTGCATCGGTGTGCCCAATCGCTTCCGGCTCGAAGGGGATCCTCAAGTCGTGTCGCTTGAAGTAACTCTTGATGCGCAACGTCAGGTCCAGATCCTCGGCGGTGTGCGTGTTCCAGCCACCGATTTTCACCAGGAAGCTGCGACGGAATGCGCCGAAGGCCCCCGAGACGTTATTGACCAGGTTCCATTCGGCCAGACCGATTTTCGACATGTGAATGGACAACAGGTATTCCAGCGCCTGCATCGCGGTCACCCATGACGCCCAGACATTGCGCACTCGCAGGCTGCCAGCGACCGCCGGCACCGACGGGTCCTCGAAATGGCGCACGATGGAGCTGACCATGTTGTTGTCGAAGGACGTATCTCCATCGAGTGCCATCACGATTTCGCCGCTGGCAAGCGACAGGCCGGCGTTCAATGACGACACCCGCCCGCCCCTCTGCCATTTGGCGATCGGGCGCAAATGACGTCTGGGGTACAACTTCGGGTCCACGTTGAACTTGCGAACGGCGCTGAGCGTCGGCTGGTTCACCGTGGCCCCGTCCACCACCGGGATCATCTCGATGTGGCCGGGGTACGTCTGCTCGCACAGGCTTAACAGCGTGGTCTGAACGTCCATCCCTTCGCTGTAACAGGTAATGATGCAAGAGACCTTGGGCCGATAGACACTGATCTTCGGTACACGGCTACGACGACGTGCAAACCAGCGCAATACCCCCAGCATCACCATGATCATCAGGGGTAATTCGAAGATCAGAAACAAAGGGAAAAGCATGAAGAACACCCGGCTCAAACCATCCGGCCCCATGAGCGCACTGAATGCGCTGAAGAGTTGCTCGAAGAAAGGGCTCATGGCGGTCACGCCAATTCACTGGCCAGACGGGCCAGTAGTAGTTCGCCATCTTCCTGCTCGAGCAGATCCTGGGGTGCCGTGATGCTGACGACACGCAAGGAAATGTCGCTGACCTCCGGTGCTGAAAACAACTCGGCGACCCGGCTCAAGCGTTGTTTGACGGTTTCCAGGCCCGTGTCATCGGTATGCGGAAGCATGATCCAGAAATACTCTTCGGTACTGCGAGAGCAGCGGTCCGTGTCCCGGACGGTTTCTTTCAACCGTTCGGCCACGCTATCGATGAAGGCATGACCGTGATGTTCACCCAGGCGGGACAACGTACTGGCCAGGTTGACGAAGCGCAGGCCAAGCACTGAGAAAGCCGGCACCGGGTAGCGGCGCACGACCTGGATCTGCCAGGTCAGCAGGTCATAAAAATCCTTGCCGCCTAACAGATTGAGTCGACCAAAGTGCCTGACCGATTGATCGCTGAATTCCTGACGGCAGCGGAATCGCCCGGCCTCGGCCAGGCGAAAATCCCTGACCTCGCGTACTCGCAACTTGTCAGGCGTGTGCGACAGGCCGCAGTCCAGGCAGCGCGCCTGCACGTCGGCATCGACAAAAAACGCCTGACAGGAGCGACAGCGATAGTTTTCCATTGGACGGTCGTAATCGCTGCCGATATGCCGCAACCGGTTCAAGCAGTTGGGGCACAGCAATACCCCGTCTTTGAGAAAGTTTTCCTGTGGCCCCACGTGCCCACAGGTAAAGCAGTGCAATGAAGGTTGCCGCGAAATGTCCAGGGCCTGGCATTCGGCACACACATCGATGTAATTGAGCCGGCCCGAGCCACACTCGGAACACAGGCGCACGCGATCGACCAGGACCCCTTCTTCCAGCCAGTCTTGCTGCACCATCAAGCTGAGCCAGACAAACGGGTTGATCTGCTCGCTATCAGCCAGGGCGTCCAGCAAGGGGTAGCGATAGTGCTGAGGCACCTCGGGGTCTCGCAGGGCATAAATGTGCGCGTTGTCGCGCAGCCACAACCATGAAAGCACCCGACTTTCAAAACGCTCAGTGGCAGAACCCTGGACGAACAATTTGTAGCGTTCGCGCCATACGCCCCAGAGGGCTCTTATTTCGCTGGAATCGACAGGGCACGCGCCATCACCCAAGGCTTCACACCAGCCGTTCTGATCACGGCAACAGTAAATGAGGCTGTAGCGATAAGGGGGAATCGTACGCAACTTTCGAAGCACCCGCCCTGCGTAAGCGGCGGGCAGATCCAGCAACACGACATCGAATGCGGGGGCAGCCAACAAGCTGGCTATATCGGCAAAGTGTTCAAGTTCTGGACTATTCAAGCTTGGCGCTCTAATACCCAGTATTGCAATCCGTGGAATTGGAGACGGCATAACGCACGGCCTCTGCAGACAGACAAGTACGATTAAGTGGAGTTAGAAACACTAGCACCGCAGCAGAAAAACGTCAGCATTATTATGAAGTTATTTTTCAATTGCTCGACTGCCAACATTTTGTCATCGGCGTTCAGCCAAGCGGCCTATTCAACTGTGCCGCGACACGATTTTAACTGCGATAAAACCAAATTAATATTTTCTTGTTATTCATATACTTACACCAACTAAGTAACTCCTGCTTTACAACCATTTTCACTGCTAGTTAATTGCCATCAATTGATAGCGTTGCGCCACTTCATGGATTAGTAGTCAATTCGCATTTACGATAAACCACCCGCAACACTTGCCTATCATCGTCGTTACCGCATATGCATTAATAAGTTCAAACTCTTTTTATAGCAAAATCGCACACTGTTAATGTCGGCGCTATCAGCCAGTCGTTACATATATGAAACACTGAGTGTTTCAACAATGAACACACGCTAAAAATTGACAACTTTCTTAATCCGCACAAACATCCCGAAGGCAACTGCGCAACCAGCGATGCACAGGATCGGCATCCAGCCGCGGATGCCAGAGCATGGCGACGGTGAACGCCGGCAGAGACAACGGCAGGGCAAAACTGTACAGGCCGGCGCGCAGGCTGGCGGTGTGGCGTTCGGGAACGCTGGCGATCAGGTCAGTGGTCCGGGCGAGCGCCAGCGCGGTGGAGAAGCCTGCAACGATGGTTGCTATGTGCCGCTCCAGTTCCAGCAGCTCAAGAGCCTCATCAATGGGGCCTTTGTCGAGCCCTCGCCGGGAAATACTGATGTGGCTGCCCGCCGCATAACGTGCGGGGGTTATCTGGCCGTCGCTCAGCGGATGCCCACTTCGCACGACGCCGATAAAACGATCCCGAAACAAGCCTTGGGTACGCAACTGCGGGCCAGTGGCCTTGCCCACCACCCCTGTTTCCAGATCGACCGTCCCGTCCCGCAGTGCCGCGCTGTCCTTGTCGGGTTTGTGCATGAAACGCAGCCGCACGCCTGGGGCTTGCTCGGCGATGCGGGCAATCAGGTCCGCGCCAAAATTCTCGACAAAGCCTTCACTGGTGCGCAGCGTGAAGGTGCGGCTCAGCTGTTTTAGGTCGGGTTGCTCGGCAGGCCGAAGGACCGCTTCTGCGTCCTGCACCAGCTGACTGACTCGCTCGCGCAGTTCGAGCGCTCGCGGGGTGGGCACCAGACCCCGTCCGGCCCTGACCAACAGCGGATCGCCGGTGGTTTCACGCAATCGCGCCAGTGCCCGGCTCATGGCCGACGGGCTCAGCCGCAAGCGTTTGGCGGCGCGCGCCACGCTGCCTTCGGCAAGCAGCACATCAAGGGTGATCAGCAAGTTGAAATCGGGAGTGGACATGCGGCGCCCCGTGGCAGAGTGACATGGCGTTGGACGCACGTATGAAGTGCAAACGGTGCGCCTTCCGCCATGTTAGGCCGGGGCGTAGCTTTCTGATAGCTCCGCTTCGGGAGTGGCCAGAAAAGAGGAACCGCATGAAATCAATCAGCGCAATTGCAGAGCGTGCGCAACAGACACCGTCAATTCGGTGGGCGTTGGCCAGTCTTTCACTGTCGATGCTGCTGTCCTCGCTCGGCACCAGCATCGCCAATGTGGGTTTGCCGACCTTGGCCCAGGTGTTCAACGCCTCCTTCCAGCACGTGCAGTGGATTGTCCTAGCCTACCTTCTGGCGATTACCACCCTGATCGTCAGCGTCGGGTGGATCGGTGACATTACAGGCCGTCGGCGGCTGCTCTTAGTGGGCATCGGCGTGTTCACCCTCGCGTCGGCCCTGTGCGGTTTGGCACCCACGCTGTGGTTGCTGATTGGCGCCCGGGCGCTGCAGGGGATTGGTGCAGCAATCATGATGGCGCTCACCATGGCCTTTGTCGGCGAGACGGTGACGAAGGCAAAGACCGGTAGCGCCATGGGCTTGCTCGGGACGATGTCGGCGATTGGCACCGCGATGGGACCGTCGCTCGGTGGCCTGCTGATCGACGGGTTCGGCTGGCAGGCGATCTTCCTCATCACCGTACCGCTGGGCTTGCTGACGCTGGTGCTCGCGCATCGCTACTTGCCCGCCGATCGCCAGCAGCCCAAGACCGATCGCGCCGGTTTCGATCCGCTGGGCACATTGCTGCTGGCATTGACCCTCGCCGCTTATGCTCTGGCAATGACCCTTGGGCGAGGCAGCTTCGGCCCGCTCAACATCGCCTTGCTGTTGGCGGCGGGCGGCGGCGCCTGCCTCTTTGTGTTCACCGAGGCGCGAGTCACCTCACCGTTGATTCGCTTGGCGATGTTCCGTGATGCGGTACTCAGTGGCAGCCTCGCCATGAGCCTGCTCGTCGCGACCGTGATGATGGCAACGCTTGTGGTCGGCCCCTTCTATCTCGCGCATGGGCTGGGGCTCGATGCCGTTCTGGTTGGCCTGGTCTTGTCGGTCGGACCGTTTGTCGCGGCACTGACGGGTGTGCCCGCAGGCCGTATTGCCGACCGCTTTGGCGCCTACCGCATGACCCTCGCCGGGCTCTTCGCCATGGCGATCGGGTGCCTCATGTTGTCTGTACTGCCGGAGTCGTTCGGCATCGGCGGCTACCTCTTGCCGATGGTCGTGATCACGATTGGCTATGCCCTGTTCCAGACCGCCAACAACACGGTGGTCATGGCGGATGTTCAGCCGGACCAGCGCGGCGTCATCTCCGGCATGCTCAACCTGTCGCGCAATCTGGGGCTCATCACGGGAGCGTCCGTCCTGGGTGCGGTGTTTGCGCTCGCATCGGCCGCTGCCGACATGGCAACGGCGCGACCCGAAGCAGTGGCCAACGGTTTGCGGATCACCTTTGCCGTGGCGCTGGTGTTGATCGTTGTCGCACTGGCCACCGCGCTGGGAAGCCGCGCGTTGGCTGTGCGCCGTGACCGCCGGTAAGCCGACGGCTCGTTTACTTTTCCAGCACGACCAGAGGCGTGTCTTTCTTCACGATGTACGTCGCCAGCTCAGACGCTTTGCCCGCGCCGACGTTCTTCGCGACATGCGCCGTGCCTGCGGGGATGTACAAGGAGTCGCCAGCCTTGAGCGTTATTGGAGGCTGACCTTCGAGTTGATATTCAAACGTGCCTTCAATGACGTGGGCCACTTCCACCCCGGGATGCGAATGCTTGGGAGACACCACGCCCGGATCAAAATCAACGAGGACCTGGATCACTTCACGACCGGCGACGTCGAGGTCCTGGCGCAGCAGATCGGTGCGATGAAGACCCGCCTGCCAGCTTTTTGCCGGCGGCGCCTCTTGGGCTTGAGCGAGGCCCGCGAAGGCGGTGAGTGCTGTGGCAACGGCGATGCCAAACATGCTGGCGCCCATACGGTGGTTGAAACGGAACATGGCATTTCTCCAATCTGTGCGCGGGAATGTCGCGCGGAGCCTGCCGCGGATGCGGTGGCTCTATTGGGAGGTTGCCGTGTATCGCGCAAGTGTCGCCAATGCCCTGGTTTTGTATGCGAAGGTAGCTGCGGGTGCGCGGGATACGTTCCGATACAAACCGTTCCGGCGGACATTAAAAAGCCCGCACAAGGCGGGCTTGGTAAATCGAGTAGGTGGCCGGTGCTGGTCTCCGGCTTACAAGGTTTATCAGGCTTCCCACAGAACAGTTTTGTGCTGTCCTGCTTCACACGGCATAAGGGCTGGATCTCAGCGCGGAGATCTTTCTAACCGTGTACCCTTCGGAACGCGCCCCACGTTTCCTCGCCATCCGCTTGCGCATCAGTCTGCGTCTTCACCTACAACTTCAAGATTAGTACAAACTCCAAAGCGCAAGGCGGGCTTTTTAGAACGATTTTGCACAGCGGCAAGCGCAGCAGGATGGAAAAACACTAATGCCCGTACTCCCTCACGGGTTCGGACCGGGCGAATGGCCTGCGCACGGGAAGTCAGCAGGCCAGGCGCGTCGTCGTTTACAGGTCGGTGATTTCCTTATGGCGTGGCACCAGCGCCTTCATCACGCTCCATGCCACCAGATAGGCCAGCGCACAGATGGCAAACATGATCATGTAGCCGGTGTGGATATCGCCGATCAGTTTGTAATGGTCGATCACCCAACCGCCGGTCTTGGTCATCACGACGCCGCCCAAGCCGCCGGCCAAACCGCCAATGCCGACCACCGATGCGATGGATTTTTGCGGGAACATGTCAGACACCGTGGTGAAGATGTTGCACGACCACGCCTGGTGCGCCGACGCGCCCACGCCGATCAACAGCACCGGCACCCAGTAACTGATGTAACCGAATGGCTGCGCCAGCAGTACCAGCAGCGGGAAGAAAGCGATCACCAGCATGGCTTTCATGCGACCGTCATACGGCGCATCGCCGCGTGACATGAAATAGCTCGGGAACCAGCCGCCGCCGATGCTGCCGATCATGGTCATGCTGTACAGCACGGCCAGCGGCAATACGATGGCCTGGCCCTTCATGCCGTATTGCGCCGACAGGTAGGTCGGAAGCCAGAACAGGAAGAACCACCACACGCCGTCGGTCATGAATTTGCCGAAGGCAAAGGCCCAGGTCTGACGGTAGGTCAGCAACTTGAACCACGATACTTTTTTGGCAGCGGCACCCGAGTCGGTGCCGGTGAGCGCTTGCGCGCCCTGATCGCTGCGGATGTAGGCCAGTTCCTGCACCGACAGGCGTTTTTGCTGCTCCGGCTTTTCGTACAGCGCAATCCATACCACCACCCAGACGAAGCCCAACGCACCGATCACGATGAACGCCGCTTCCCAGCCCCAAAGGCCGGCGATCAGCGGCACGCTGATCGGCGCCAGGATCGCGCCCACATTGGCGCCGGAGTTGAAGATGCCGGTAGCGAAGGAACGTTCCTTCTTCGGGAAATATTCGGCGGTGGCCTTGATCGCAATCGGGAAGTTCCCTGCTTCGCCAATCGCCAGTACGGCGCGCGACAGCATGAAACCTGCAATCGAAACCGGAATGACGGCAAGGCCCAAGGCGCTGCTGATGCCGGCAATACCCTCGCCCATCGGCTCTGCAAAGGCGTGCATGATCGCACCGGTCGACCAGATGCAGATCGCAATCACATAGGCCTTCTTGGTGCCGATCTTGTCAACGAAGCGGCCGGCGAACAGCATGGAAATCGCGTACACGAACTGAAAGACAGAGGCGATGTTCGCGTAATCGGTGTTACTCCAGCCAAATTGCGTCGACAGATCCGGCGCCAACAGACTCAGTACCTGGCGGTCCAGGTAATTGACGGTGGTGGCAAAAAACAACAGCGCGCAAATCGTCCAGCGGTACTTGCCGACGGCCTGGCCGACGCGTTGCACATTGATGGGCTCGTTCAGATTCATGGCATCACTTTATTGTTGGATTAGGGTGATGATCTCTCGGTTTCAAGCGAGATCTAGGGTGTCGTGAAGCATCGTCAAAACGCGATGGAGCCACGCCACGGTATTGCGGGATCGAAAATGGGACTCCAAGCTCAGCGGCTGGAGTCGGACATTTGGCAAGAGCTATCGAGCGTTGGGCGGGACAGTCGTATGCGACGGGCCTGACCGTGGGGATGGGCAAGCAGTCGAGGTCGAACCATAGGAAGCGGCATTCAGGGGGATGCGCAGACGGGTTGAATTCATGATGGGGCCGACACTCGTTTTTATTTTTAGTGTTTAACAGTCGATAATCGTCTGTCGTCGTACAACTGCGCCTTTTATATCGAGTTCAATGCCGGGCTGTCAATCTGAAAAAACAGCCGTTCGTCTCGACAAAGTCTGCCCATTAAAAGTGCAACTTTGTACAGATGCCGCTGGCTGTAGGGCCATCAGTTTTTTATTTTTCGGGTGTTGCTCGCTAGGTCTGAGCGTCTTGATATCAAAAAAAGTCGTACGACAACGCCATCCAGCATGATGACAGGCCAAATCCAGACCGTATTGTCTCGCCGACCATTGCTGCACCTGCTACAACAATGAACTGCAATTACCCTTACTAGTGCTTCACTGGCAACTCATTAGACTCCCAGCACGACCAACGCATCGGGAGTTCCAAATGGTAAGCACCGTTACACTTCAGGAAACTGGCGGGCCTCAGGTTTTGCAGCTCGAAAAAACCACGGCGCAAGCACCGGGAGCCGGAGAAGTCTGGCTGGCGCAAGCGGCCATCGGGGTGAACCCTTTGGACGTGAGCCAACGCTCCGGTGCTGCCCGTGTTCCCCTGCCCTCAGGACTTGGCCTTGAAGGCGCCGGACAGGTGACGGCGATAGGTCCAGGCGTCACCGAAGTTGCCGTTGGGGACCGGGTCGCGTACGCCACTGGCCCGATGGGTGCCTATGCAAGCGGTCGCCTCTATCCGGCGAATCGGCTCGTGAAGATTCCCGATGACCTCGGTTTCGACGAAGCAGCGGCCCTGCTCTTCAAGGGCATCACTGCCCACTATTTGCTCAAGACGACCTACCCCGTTGGCCCAGGCACCAGAATGCTGGCGTATGGCGCCGCGGGTGCGTTGGGGCAAATCATGGTGCCCTGGGCCAAACACCTTGGCGCCTTCGTGATAGGTGTGGTCTCGAAACAGGACAGCATCGAGCGGGCCAAGGCCGCCGGTTGTGATGAAGTACTGGTGTTCGACGCAGCGACATTGGCCGCCCAGGTTGCCGAGGTCACCCACGGGCAAAAGGTTGACGTCGTATATGACCCTATCGGGCGGGTGTCTTTCGAAGCCTCCCTCGACAGCCTTCGACCGCGTGGCTTGATGGTGTCTTTCGGCATGGCCTCGGGCATCCCGCCGGCTGTCGAGGTCAGCACCCTCAACGCCAAAGGTTCTCTGTTCCTGACCCGACCGTCTCTCGCCGCGCATACGGCCACCGCGCAGGAGTATCAGGAGCGCGCACAGGAGGTGTTGCAAGCGGTCGCCGCCGGTATCATTCAACCTCGAATCTGGCGTCGCTACCCATTGGCTGACGTAGCACAGGCGCACGCCGATATGGAAAGTGGACTGTCGCAAGGTGCAATTGTCCTTACGCCCTGAGTAGAACCTGGGACGATGCCTGCGGCCCGTGCCCTTGTTTCCTTGAATTTGCGAGGTTTGCCGTTGCATGGATCTGTTCGATAGCCGACAGGCAGATGAACTCGCCACCCTCTTGGCGCTGTCCGAACACGGCTCTTTTGCGGCCGCCGGAAGGATGCTGCAACGGCATCCGTCGGTGCTGTCCAAACGGCTCAGTGCCTTGGAACTTCGTCTCGGAATACGTCTGGTGGAGCGGACGACAAGGCAACTGCGTTTTACCGACGAGGGACAGCGTCTGGTCTCACAGCTTGGTCATGCCGTCAGTTTAATTACCCAAGCGGAGCAAGAGGCGGCCCAAGGCGCGGCACAGGTCAGGGGACGATTGCGACTCGCCCTGCCAGCCGCGATGGGGCGATTATGGCTCAGCGCGATGGTGTCCGAGTTCGCCCTGGCTTACCCCGAGGTGACGCTAGAGGTTGAATACTCGGAGAGATTCGTCGACATCGTCGCGGAGGGTTTCGATGCCGCGATCCGAATCGGTGAGCTGTCAGACAATCGACTGGTGGCCAGGAAGTTGTGCGATCACCGCCGAATCCTCTGTGCGGCACCCGCCTACCTGCAACGCCAAGGCGAACCGACGACACCGGCAGACCTCGCCGAGCACAATTGCCTGGGCTTCACCGGGCTGCATTCGTACCCGGAATGGAAGCTGACACGCGATGGCGATCAGCAGAGCATCAGGGTGCGCAGCGCCATGGTCAGTAACGACAATGAGGCCCTGCTGTCCGCCGCCCGCATGGGGCTGGGCATTCTTGCCGGCGGTGAGTGGCTCATGACGAGGGACATCGATAGCGCTCACCTCGTCAGAGTGCTTCCCGACTGGCAGCTGGATGCAGACGCGGGTGTCTATCTGGTGCGCCCGTCGGCCAAGTACAACACGGCAACGACGACGGCGTTCAAGCACTGGATCGAGGCAGCGTTTGCACGAGGCGCGCCCTGGCAGTTGCCCCAACCGTAGCGCTTGAAACCGAAGCCTGTCAGCGAGGCCGCGTCAGGGTTTCGCACGCCTGCTCGTGTTGAACGCCACGGCGGCGAGAATCAGCGCCTTCAAGGCGTTCTCATCGAGTGTGTCGCCCTCATGCAAATCGATGGCACGTCGGGTGTTGCCTTCCAGGCTGGCGTTGAAGAGGCCGGAAGGGTCTTGCAGCGCGGCGCCCTGGGCAAACGTCAACTTCACGACCTGCTTGTAGGTCTCGCCGGTGCAGATGATTCCGTCGTGCGACCACACTGGGACCCGCCACTTCCATTCCTCGACCGCGTCAGGGTCGGCCTGGCGGATGAGCGTTCGGACCCGGGCGAGCGTCTCGCCCCGCCAATCGTCCAGTTCCTTGATTCTCGCGTCGATCATCTGAGAGGCCGAAGCTCCCCTCTCTTCTTCATTTGCACCGCCCTGCTCTTTCTTCATGGTGGTTGTCGCCTTCTTCACGAGGGTGTCCAAAACCGCGTTTACAGTGTTTTTTGACTGTTGCCGAGGGTCTTGGCCTTTTCGATCCCCCAGTCAAAGGCAGCCTCCATGTCAAGCAGATGCGGTTTGGGATCGTGATCCTCAACAATGGCCGTGCCGTCCGGCCGGTAAACACCGATGAACATCCCCAGTGAGCCGTCCTTCAATATCTCGGCTTTGACTTCGATCCTGCATCCGTTCGACAGCGTTTCCTTGTGGTGCATATGGCGTTCAGTCATGGCTGCATTTCTCCTGTTGAAATCCGAGTTGCGCATTTACCCATTGGCCATGTTAGCTCAGCGCGGCCCACTCAAAGGCCTGCCAGGACAGCGGCGTAATGCCACCTATACTAGAAGCCACCGCCCCCTCGGGGTCTGCACGCCCAACAATAAAAAGCAGAGGTGGAACATGGTCTGGCAGCAAATCTACGATCCGTTCGCAAACCCGATACTTTCAACCCTCATGGCAGCCGTGCCGGTCGTGGTGATGCTGGCAGCCCTGGCGTTTTTCCATGTGAAAGCGCATCTGGCCGCATTGATGGCCCTGGCGTCTGCGCTGGTGATCGCGATCTTCGCCTTCGACATGCCAGCGGACATGGCCGGCTCGGCCGCCCTGTACGGCGCCGCCAACGGCTTACTGCCGATTGGCTGGATTGTGCTCAACATTATCTTCCTGCATCGGCTAACCACCGAGAACGGCTCGTTCAAAGTGCTGCAGGATTCCCTGGCGCGCATCACCGACGATCGACGTTTGCAATTGCTGCTGATTGCCTTCTGCTTCGGTGCATTCTTCGAAGGGGCTGCGGGTTTTGGTACGCCGGTGGCGGTGACCGGGGCGATTCTGATCGGGTTAGGCTTCTCGCCACTGGCCGCCTCTGGCCTGGCGTTGATCGCCAACACCGCGCCCGTGGCGTTCGGTGCGCTGGGTACGCCGATCATCACTCTGGCCAAGGTGACCGGCCTGGATGAAATGGAACTGTCGATGATGGTCGGCCGGCAATTGCCGTTCTTCTCGGTGATCGTGCCGTTCTGGTTGATCTGGGCCTTCGCCGGCTGGCGCAAGATGCTGGAAATCTGGCCGGCGATTCTGGTGGCCGGGGTCAGTTTCGCCGTGCCGCAGTTCCTGGTGTCCAACTACCACGGGCCGATGCTGGTGGACGTGATCGCCGCACTGATTTCCATGGCCTGCCTGACCGGTTTCCTCAAGGTATGGAAGCCGGCCACCGTGCACACCTCCGCCGCACTGTCAGGGCGCGTCGACAACTCAAAAATTGCCGAAGAGCATGACGAAAAACCCGTCGCCAGCGCGACCTTTGCCAACGATGCCAAGCCTGCGGTGATGCGCGCGTGGATGCCGTGGATCATCCTCACCGTGTTCGTGTTCGCCTGGGGCACCCAGGGTTTCAAAAACATGTTCGATACCCGCCCGGCGATTGATCCGGTCACCCACTCGGCCAAGCTCGACCCTCAAGGCAAACCGATGCGTGAAGCCAACCCGATCTTCGCTCCGGTCGTGACGTTCACCACGATTCACCAGCAGATCGAGAAGGTCCCGCCTGTAGTGCCCGCGCCTAAAACCGAGGAAGCGGTCTACAAGTTCACCTGGTTCACCAGCACCGGTAGCGGCATCCTGCTGTCGGCGATCCTCGGCGGGCTGCTGATGGGCTATTCCATCCCGCAACTGATTCACCAGTACCTGCGAACGATCTGGGTCGTGCGCTACTCGCTGATCACCATTGTCGCGATGCTCGCCCTGGGTTTCCTCACCCGCTATTCAGGACTGGACGCCACCATGGGCCTGGCCTTCGCCGCGACGGGCATCTTCTACCCCATGTTTGGCACTCTGCTCGGTTGGCTTGGCGTGGCGCTGACCGGCTCGGATACCGCATCCAACGTGCTGTTCGGCGGTTTGCAACGGGTGACTGCCGAGCAATTGGGCATCAGCCCGGTGTTGATGGCTGCCGCCAACAGCTCCGGCGGGGTCATGGGCAAGATGGTCGACGCCCAGTCGATCGTGGTCGCCTCCACCGCCACCCGCTGGTACGGGCATGAAGGGGAAATCCTGCGTTATGTGTTTTTCCACTCGATCATCCTGGCCATTCTGGTCGGTGGTTTGGTGACGTTGCAGGCGTATGTGGCGCCGTTCAGTCATATGGTGGTGGGTGGGCATTGATGGATGCAGTTCGGCGTGTACACCCCGGTGATCGAATGATCATCGGGGTACGCGGTGTCGACCAGCTTCTAGAACTTGAGTAAAAGTCCTCAAAGCCGAAACCGATCCACCGACTGCGAGAGCTGGCCCGCCAGGCTAGACAACTCATCGGTGGTAGAGGCGGTCCGGCCGATGACCTTGCTATTGCCTTCGGACATGCCGGCAATCATTTCGACCTGATGGGCGATTTCATTGCTGGCCAGGCTCTGCTCACCAATGGTGCGGGTGATGTCGTTGACCAGTTGCGTAGTGTTCAGCGTGGCGTCGAGGATTTCGCGGATGGCGCGCTCGACGTCGGCGGTCACCGCCATGCCTTTGTCGACCTGCGCCACGCCCGCCTCCATGCTGGTCACCGCCTCGCGGGTGCTTTGCTGAATGCGTGAAACCATCGTGGCAATTTCCTGGGTGGAGGCGCTGGTGCGTCCCGCCAGGCTGCGCACTTCGTCGGCCACCACGGCAAATCCACGGCCCTGCTCACCGGCACGAGCGGCTTCGATCGCGGCGTTGAGCGCCAGCAGGTTGGTTTGATCGGCGATGCCCTTGATCACCTGGATGATGCTGAAAATCCCTTCGGACTCCTTGTCCAGTGTGCGGATCACCTGGGCCGACTGCTGCGCCGAACGCGCAATACCGTCCATGTCGTTGACCACCTGATGGATCACACGACCGCCATCCTTGGCCAATGCCTCGGCCTGATTGGCCATGTTCAACGCACGTTCGGCATGCCGGGTGATTTCCTCGATGCTCGCGGTCATTTCGCTGGCAGCCGCTGCCATGGTGCTGGCGGCAACGCTTTGCTGCTGGCTGCTACCGGCCACTTCGTGACAGCCGCTGCTCAATTGTTCACTCATGCCGCTCACGCCGTGGGCGTTGCTGCGCACGGCTTCGATCATGCCGCGCAGGTCGCGCTGCATGGTCGCGAGGCTGCGGATCAGGGCGCTCGCTTCGTCGTTGTGAGTGGGCTCGACAATCGCTTCGCTCAGGTTGCCATGGGCGATGCTGTCGGCGATGCGGCTGGCGGTCTGCAACGGCCCCATGATGCTCAAAATCACCCAGCGGCCTTGGGCCAACAGCAATAGCAGGCTGGCGATCAGGACGCCGCCGAGGGTGAAGTTGGCGTTACTGATGACTGTCTGAGTGCCGACGCTGGTCTGGTGGGTGTTGGTTTCGATCAGCTCACTGAGCGCGGCCATCTGAACTTCCAGCTGGCTGAATACGCTACTGAAACTACCCAGTTGTTGCTGCGCGGCCTCCGGATTTTCCAGCGCCTGCGCGACGATGCGTTCGGCTGCGCTGATGTAGGTATCGAGGCTGGGCTTGATCTTATTCAGGCCCGCTTTAAGAACGTCGTTGACCGGCAGCTTGAGGTTTTCACCGAGCATTTCACGAAAGTGCGCCGCATGCTCCTCGGTGGAACTGCGCACCTCGGCTTTGCTGCTGGTGCTTTTACCCAGCCCGACCAGCATCGCCGACAGCACGTCGGCGCGTAACGCGTCGTGCATCATGTCGGCTTCGAGGTGATTGCGCAGCAAGGCCATACTGACCTCGTTGTCATTCACCGCCTCAGCCATCCGGGTATTTCCCAGGTAACTGACCAGGCTCATGAGCAACGCGGTAATCAGCCCGGTGCCAATCAGCAGAATCAAACGTAATTTTATGGACACTCTGGGGTTCCTCTCGCGGATTGGGTCGCTCAAGAGGTTATCGACCGGCAAGAGTGGTTAATGAAGCGAATGTCCATACGCGCATGTCTTTACGACATGCGGTATGTTTTTTCGGTTTTGAGGGCGCCTGAATCAGGCAGCGGAGAAGAAGTAGCGCGTCAGGTGAAAGAAGATCGGCGCCGCGAAGCAAATCGAGTCCATGCGATCGAGCATGCCGCCGTGACCTTTGATCATGGTGCCCCAGTCCTTGGCGCTCAGACTGCGTTTGATCGCCGACATGACCAGACCACCGAGGAAGCCCATCACCACGATGACGAACGACATCAGCAGTGACTGCCAGAAGCTGAAGGGAGTCATCCAGAACATGCAGCCGCCAATCAGCGTTGCAGACAGCCCGCCACCGACCAGACCTTCGACTGTTTTTGACGGACTCACCAGCGGCGCAACTTTGTGCTTGCCCAAGAGCTTGCCGAACACGTACTGCAACACGTCACTCAACTGAACGACGAACACCAGATAGAACAGCAGCAGCGCGTTTTGGCCGGCGAACCCTTCCAGGTCCAGCAGCAAAAGTGCGGGCGCATGGCTGATGCAATAAATGCAGATCATCACGCCCCACTGGATCTTCGCCGTCCTTTCCAGGAAGCCGTCAGTGTCCTGGCTCAGCACCGCAATCGCCGGTAGCAGGAGGAATGAATACACCGGAATCAGCAGCGTAAACATCGAATACCAGTGCGTGCCGATGAGGATGTATTGCAGCGGGATCAGGATGAAAAACGCCGAAAACAGAGCGTTATGATCACCTCGCCTGGTCGGTGTCAGGGTGATGAATTCCCTGAGCGCGAACAGTGAGATGAAACCGAACAGAACGACTGTTGCATTACCGCCCAGCAGGTAGGACACAAAGAAGATGATGACCATCCCCCACCAGGCATTCACGCGCTGATTGAGGTTTTCGACGGTCGAGACAGCGCCTTCCGTTTTGGCCCGCAGGGCCAACAATCGACCGGCCAGCGAAGCAATTGCCAGCAAGCAGGCCAATCCGAAAAAGAACCACAAAAACTTTGCATCAAGAGTCATTTCGACAGCTCCACGATGGCGTTACGCGCGCGTTCCAGAAACACCTGTTTATCCTCGCCAGCAATCCTTTCCATCGGATTGCCGATACGGATCGTGCAGATGATCGGCAGAGGGACGTGTTTGCCTTTGGGCATGGAGCGATGAAGGTTTTCCAGGTAGATCGGCACCAGGTCGACATCGGGAAAGGTCTCGGCCAGCCGGTACAGACCTGATTTGAATTCCCCGGGCAGTGCCTCGGATGAGCGCGTGCCTTCGGGAAAGAAGATGATCGAATGCCCCGCCTGCACCACATCGAAAATGGGCTCCAGTGCGTTTTTACCGGGCGCCGGTTTACGGTCAATCAGCACCGCATTCAGGCCTTTCTGCGAGATGTACGACAGAAACCGGTTCTTTCCCCAGTAATCGGCAGCGGCAATCGGCTTCACATTCAACCGGGCCTCGGGCGGCAGGGCCGCAATGATGGCCAAGGTGTCCATGTGACTGGTGTGATTGGCGAAATAGATTCGCTGACGGGTGAGATCCGGCGGGCTCTCCCATCTGGCCGTGACGCCAATCAACAGTCGAAGAACAGAAATCAGCGCATTACTGATCCACATGGTCGGCCCCTTTCAGCTGCCTGGCGATTGCCAGCGTTCGCGTGACGCAGGTGGCGACGGAGCCGATGGCGATGCCAGCCAGTGCGATCAACAGTACGTAGTGAGTGCCATAAACGCTGGCTTCGACGGCATTCAGCAGCAGTCCTGCGGTCATCACGGCCATTCGATGCTGCTTGGCCATAGGGCCGATGAAGGTCTGCTTGAGGCCGATCGAGCCGCCGAACACCCTGACATATGCGGTCAGTGCTGCCGCAAGGGCAGCAAACCATCCGAGGTCGGATTGGCCAATGGCATACCCGAGCCCGACGATCAGCAAGCTGTCGGCGATCCGGTCCGGGAATTCGTTGTAGAGGCTGCCGATATCCGACTTCTTGCCGCCCTCTATCGCCACCATCCCATCGAAGAGGTTGCACAGCAGGCGCAACTGAATGCCGATCGCGCAGCAAATCGATCCAACGACACCGCTGTCAATATTGAGGGCCACGACGCCGACAAACGCGAAGGCGATGCTGGCGACGGATATCTGATTGGGGGAAATGTCTCTTTTCACCAGCATGTCGGTGAGGTGTCTTGCCCAGCCCGCAGAGCGCGTCTTGATGGGCCTTCTGTTGTCATCCACTGGCCAATATCCCTATAAGTGATGTGTTACTGCGTATTGCATTGTAATGGCGAGTTGCGCTGACCACATCCAGCAATATGAAGACTTTGCCAACAAACCCTGCTTCACCCCATCAAAAATTTTCTGTTCATTTTCGGGATGTCGTTCCGACTTTCAAACCTCGAGACAAGCCCTCAACACCTGTTCGTTTTTTTCCATGCCTCGTGCTAAGTTGTACGACGACCGACAAGCAACCACCCAAAACAACAAGGAAACCCCCATGAAAAAAGTGAAAGTGCTGATTGGATTCTTGTGCCTCTTCAGTGGCTATGTAGCAGCCGCCCCTGCTTCCGCGGACAAGGATGTTGCGCAAGCCGTCGATCATCTGACACAAGCCATGCTGCACAAGAACATTGCCGAACTGAAAGCACTGACCGCCGAGAACCTGACCTACGGGCATTCCAGCGGGAAGATTCAGGACAAGAAGGAATTCATCGCCGATATCGAAACCGGGAAAAGCGCGTTCAAAACCCTGGAGATGCAGAACCAGACCATCACCGTATCGGGTGACGTAGCGTTGGTTCGTCATCACTTCTCGGCACAAGCGCTCAAAGGCACCGAAGTGGTTCCAACCGAAATCGAGAACTTCCAGATCTGGCAAAAACAGAAAGGCCACTGGTTGCTGGTAGGCCGACAAGCGTTCAAGTTCTGATTTTTGCGTAACGAAGGGATACCGGTCAGCCCGACTGCGGTGTCCCGACTCTCTCCTTGCTCCGTTCCAGGGCCAGCCCGCTGCCGATCAACTGCTCAGCTTGCCGGTCACTGGGGCGCGGTGAAACGCTACAGCAAAGGCCAGCGAGCCTGATAATTCCGGGCCTTCTGATCGAACAGATCGGGCTGATGATTCACCGGATTGATCCCTTCTTCGACATCTCCGCTTTTCTAGCCAGCAGTCTTAAAAAATAAAATACATCAATGATCTCAGCTCACTCGGTTGCGCCCGCTGCGCTTGGCTTGATAGAGGGCATCATCGGCACGAGTCAGAAGGCTTTCCACATCGTCACCAGATTTGGCGACGGCGACACCCAAAGACGCAGTTACAGTGTCCAGCACCTCATCCGTGCCACGAACCTTGATCCGCAGCGCCTGAATTTTCAGGCGCAGCTGCTCAGCAAAAGCATGAGCACTGGTGAGATCAAAACACTCTTGCAGGACTACACAGAACTCTTCACCCCCATAGCGTGCCGCCAAGGCCTGAGGCGGGATTGAGTTCCGTAACACCTGACCAACATGCTCAAGTACGCGGTCGCCCAAAGGATGGCCATAGCGGTCATTGAACTGCTTGAAATGATCGATATCCAACATGACCAATGCCACCCCATGAGGAGCGTTGATCAATGCATGCTCCAGCAAGCGAGTGAAGGTAGCTCGGTTCAACACCTTAGTCAGACCATCCAAAGATGCAGCCAGTTGGGCTCGCTCGAGCTTGTCTCTCAGACTCTTGATTTCATTTTGCGCTGAGTGCAACTGGGACAGGAAAAGCTCTTGCTGATCCTGCATGACCTGGGTGCTCTGTTGCAGCTCGCTCAGAATGGCAGGCAACCTCTGGTCAACCGGCTCCGCGAGCATTTCCATGCAATGGCCAAGACTGGCTTGAAAGTTGGAACTGCCATTCACACTACGCGAGACATTACGCTCCATGTCGTCAACCAGATCGATCGCTTGTTGTTGCCCTGCGCGCGCCTCCTCCAATTCGTCACGAATGATGTAGTCGCGAAAAAGCTTCGTAGCGGATTCTGGAGGGAAACAGTCGAAGTCTTTGACCACCCTGTCCAGATGGCGATTAAGCTCTGGCTCCTGACCTTTGCTGTAGGTGTACCAGAGAGCATAGTGCACGGGGTTTGGTGGAATGTTGTGACGCACCATCAGTGGTACGGCCTGCTTCAGCAGGGCCGCCGCCTCTCGGGAGTCCTCTGGATACAGCGTTAGGGCAGTCGCACGCGTCTCTAGTTGGCTCATAACGTCACTGTGGTTGGTTTTTATTGGCATACATGAAGTCGGGGGCAGCATATCCTTACGTACACCAACCAGCCATACATAAGGCGTCCCTACCCGGCTGACCCACCGGGATAGCTCGGACGGGTCAACGCGCCCTTGGCCCAAGCCCAACGCGGCATACAGACCAAGAGACGTCACCGAGAATGATCACGCGAGCTTTATGGCTCCGCCTTGGATATCGTCACGCGCCGCTCGTAAGTCCATGGCGTCCTGGTTGAGTCGGTGAATCATGTTGAGCAACCGCTGGCGTAGCACTTCGTCTTGGAGATGCTCTGCTGCGCGCATCATATCTAGCGCCGCTACCTCATTGTTAGTGGCGACGGCGTCGAGCAGTTTGCGCATGCTTCTTGATGGTCGATTCATCTCCAACTCCCTGGATTTCAGTGACGCGAATCATATGGCCAGAATGTTTCGTCAGTATTTCAGCTGCAGGAACCATCTCTGTTTGCAACAACCGCCAGCAGACGCACTGAAGGCGGGTTGTCCGGACGCGTTCAAGTATTAAAACCAGGTTTCCATTTGTATCCCGTATTGCCACACACCTCCGGCGTTGAAGTCCGTCTTGCCGAAGTTGTCTGTGGAACTGTATCTGTCCAGGTCCGAAGACCAGTTCATGAGACTTGCGAACACTCGCAATTCGGGACGTGTGAGAAGGTCTCCAAAATCAGGCTTGAATGTCGGAGCGACCGTGAATTTCCAGAAGTTACCGTCGACCGCATTGCGTTGCATGTAACCCTTGGGGTCGAGGTCCATGGTTTGCCAGCTCATTTCGTAGGCCATCTCGAAATTGCTGTTGATTTCATTGGCCAACCGCACGTTCAGGGTCATCCAGCGGTAGTCGTCACCCTTGACGTATCTGTCCTTGCTCTGTTCGGCCAACAAACTGGGGCCGATACGCCAGCCGGGTGCAATGGGTGTCTCACCATAAAGCGCCAGGCGCAGAGCGCGGGCGTCGTCGATCAGTTCGCCATCCGAACCGATGTTCTTGACCTCTGCCCCCAGACCTTGCCCATAGAGCAGTGCTGTTTTGAAGAAGCCTTCCCTGCCGAAAAAGTTTTTCTGGTGATTGGCCAGCATGCTGTGCAAGCCGGAATCCGCAGGCGCCAGGCCCGCTTCATTGCTGCGAGTGCCAAAGTCGTTTTTCTTTGAGCCAATGCCATTGAACATCCACTGCCACTGACCACTGTCGAAGAACTGGTTGGAGGTCAGGATGTAGCTTTCCACATCGGCGTTGATACCGCCTTCACTGAAATCCCCGTAGTTGCGCCCGATCAAGGAGTAATTCGAGCGCCAGTCCTTGTTCATCTGCACATCGTAGATCCCACCCCCGGTGCCGGCCAGAAAGACCACGTCCGAGTCCAGCCAGTGGATATCGAAATTGTCCCTGTCGAATCGCTTGCCCGCCCACAGAGTGGAGTTCTCGAACACTGAATTGCCCTTGAAGGCGGCGAGATGATCGAGTTCAGTAAATACCTGACGCACGTTCAGGTTGCTCTCGTCGGCCGTCCAGTCATTGGAGCTTTCCACACCGTCGGCGATGGACACGGTGAATTTGGATCGGGTGCCGTTCTGCGCATGCATCTCTTTCGACAGGTCTATGCGCATGTAGGTGTCGTCTTCGTTACCGAGTCGCCCGACGGCACCACCGACTGAACCGGCAGGCGTTGTATAAGGGCCACCACGACCACCACCCAGCCCATCGTTGATCAGCAATCCGGAGCGGGCGTAGCCCTTGAAGCTGAAGCCGTCAGTGAGGTGTCCGCTGCTGCCCTGCTTTTCCATGCTTTGCTGACGGGCTTCGAGTTTTGCCAGTCGGGTGTCCAAAGCAGGCGCCGAAATAGCTGCGGCAGTAGACGCGGCGGGCTGCAAGGCGGGAGCTGCGAGTTTGATTTGCTGCAATTCCCTGGCAAGTGCCTGGGTTTGCTGTTCGGCTGCGGCTGCACGCTTTTCCGCTGCGCTGGTACGGGCTTCAAACGCAGCCATGCGTTCTTCCAGAGTCGCGGCCTGAGAGGTTGCCGCCGATGTGCCGAGCACGCCAGCGAGTAGCCAGCCTGATGCTTTGTGCATGTGGATTTCCCTGTTTTGTTTTTATTGTTTTGTTCCCGCGACCGGCCATTTTTCGTGAGTTGTAAATTGTCGCAATCAACGAAAAAAAGGATGCCTCATCGCAAATACGCTGCTACATTTGGCGATGTTAACGTTAACTTTTCTAAAAACAAAAATAAAGAGGGCTCTATGAAACAGCTGAAATCTCTTCTTCCAGCAGCACTGCTCACCCTCTGTGCCGGGCTTCCATCCCTCTCGAGCGCGGCCAATTTGACGATCTCGTGCGGTGCGGTGGGTGCTGAGTTACAACTCTGCAAGGAGGCTGTCGAGGCGTGGTCGAAACAGACCGGCAACAACGTCGAGGTGGTTTCCACGCCTAACTCGGCGACCGAGCGGTTGTCGTTCTACCAACAGATCCTCAGCGCGCAGTCCGCCGACATCGACATCATTCAAATCGATATGGTGTGGCCGGGAATGCTGGCCAAACACCTGATGGATCTGCGCGAGGTGCTTCCAGCCAACGCGACCCAGGGTTATTTCCAGGCACAGGTGGATAACGCCACAGTGAACGGACAGCTGGTGACGATGCCGTGGTTCACCGATTCAGGCCTGCTGTATTACCGCAAGGACTTGCTCGAGAAATACGACAAGCAGGTTCCCCAGACCTGGGAGGAAATGACCTCTACCGCAAAGGATGTTCAACAGGCTGAACGCAACGCCGGGAACCCCAATGCGTGGGGTTACATCTTTCAGGGACGCGCCTACGAGGGTCTGACGTGTAACGCGCTGGAGTGGATCAGCAGCCAACCGGAAGGCGGGCTGGTCAATCCAAAAGGTGACATCGTGGTCAACAGTCAGGCCTCAAGAACGGCTTTGACCCTGGCGAAAAGCTGGGTAGGCGACATCTCCCCGCGTGGCGTACTCAATTACACCGAGGAAGAAAGCCGTGGCGTATTCCAGTCGGGCAATGCGCTGTTTATGCGTAACTGGCCGTATGTCTGGGCTCTGGTCCAAAGTCAGGACAGTGCCGTAAAAGACAAGGTCGGGGTCGCTCCCCTGCCCCGCGGCGGCGAGACCGGCAGCCATGCATCCACTCTCGGTGGCTGGGGCCTGGCGGTATCGCGTTACAGCGCCCATCCAAAACTTGCCGCAGAACTGGTGAGCTACCTGACCAGCGCTCAAGAGCAAAAACATCGTGCCCTGATTGGCGCCTATAACCCGGTTATCGAGTCGCTGTATCAAGACCCCGAACTGCTCGCGGCCATGCCTTATTACGCTCAGCTGCACAGCATTCTCAACGATGGAGTCATGCGCCCCGCCTCCATCACTGCCGATCGTTATCCACGGGTCTCCAATGCGTTCTTCGATCGAGTGCATGGCGTGCTGGCGGGCGAGTTGCCTGTCGATCAGGCGCTGGCCGAACTGGAAAACGAACTCACGCGCATCAAACGCCGGAACTGGTAAGCCACAAGGAAGGAAATCACCATGTCTGTCTCTTCTACCCATGCCCCCTGTGATGAGCTGCTGCTCACCAGGGAAACGCCCGTACAACGACGCCGAGTACGCGCTGCCTGGCTGTTTCTGACGCCGATGTTGCTGTGTCTGGCCCTGGTGGCAGCCTGGCCGCTACTGCGCACATTCTGGTTCAGCCTGACCGACGCCAATCTGGCGGATACCGGTGGCGGAACCTTCGTTGGCTTGAGCAATTATCTATTCCACAACGGTACCAACTGGTCGGGCATTCTGGTCGATCCACAATGGTGGAACGCGGTGCGCAACACCTTGCATTTCACCGTGGTGTCGGTGGGACTGGAAGTCGTACTGGGACTGCTGGTGGCGTTGCTGCTGAACATCAAGTTCACCGGCCGTTCGCTGGTGCGGGCGTTGATTCTGATTCCCTGGGCGATTCCGACCATTGTCTCGGCGAAGATCTGGTCATGGATGCTTAACGACCAGTTCGGCATCATCAATCACCTGATGCTGAGCCTCGGCCTGATTGACGCGCCTCTGGCCTGGACGGCCGATGCGGATCTGTCGATGTGGGCGGTGATCATCGTCGATGTCTGGAAGACCGTCCCTTTTGTCACGCTGCTGATGTTGGCCGCCTTGCAGATGTTGCCAAGCGATTGCTACGAAGCCGCCAGGGTCGATGGCATTCATCCACTGAAAGTGTTCTGGCGTGTCACGCTTCCCCTGCTCATGCCCGCACTGCTGGTGGCGGCGATCTTCCGCATCCTCGACTCGCTGCGAGTATTCGACGTGATCTATGTGCTGACCTCGAATTCATCGAGCACCATGAGCATGTCGGTGTATGCCCGCCAGCACCTGGTGGAATTCCAGGACGTCGGTTACGGCAGCGCGGCCTCGACGCTGTTGTTTTTGGTGGTTGCAGTCATCGCCCTGCTTTATCTCTACCTCGGACGCCGTCAACTGGAGGTCCGGTCATGAACCTGCGCCTACTGAAAAAAGCCCTGTTGCGCCTCGGATTCTGGTGTCTGATCGGGGTGTTGCTGCTGTATGCGGTCTTCCCTTTCTACTACGCCATCGTGACGTCGCTGAAGCCGTCCAGCGCCTTGTTCGAGGTGAGTTACTGGATCGAAAACCCCGACTTCTCCAATTACGTGGCAGTGCTCAATCAAGCCTCATTCCTGCGGGCGATCGGCAACTCGCTGGTGGTTGCGCTGTGCGTGGTGACATTGGCGCTGTTCCTCAGCCTGACCGCCGCCTATGCCTTGGGCCGGGTGAAGTTTCGGGGGCGTGGCACGGTCTTGATGATGGTCCTTGGCGTGTCGATGTTTCCTCAGGTCGCGGTGTTGTCGGGGCTGTTCGAAGTGATCCGTGCACTGGGTCTGTACAACACCTCCTGGGCGTTGATCCTGAGCTACACGATTTTCACCCTGCCCTTCACAGTCTGGGTACTGACCACGTTCATGGGGCAACTGCCCCATGAACTGGAAGAAGCGGCAATCATGGATGGCGCCTCGCCCTGGGTCACGCTGACCCGCGTGCTGTTGCCGTTGCTCTGGCCCGCACTGGTCACCACTGGCTTATTGGCCTTCATCGCCGCGTGGAACGAGTTCCTGTTTGCCCTGACCTTCACCCTCACCGACACGCAACGCACGGTGCCGGTCGCCATCGCCTTGATTTCCGGCGGCAGTCCCCATGAGTTGCCTTGGGGGTTATTGATGGCCGCCTCGGTGGTGGTCACCGTCCCACTGGTGATTCTGGTGCTGATCTTCCAGCGCCGAATCGTTTCCGGTCTCACTGCCGGCGCGTTAAAGGGTTGATGCCCAACAAAGACAAGGAACAGCATCGTGATCAAATTGAAACTGGACAACGTGAACAAACAATTGGGCGGCATGCGCATTCTTCGCGACGTCAGCCTGGAAATCGCGGCGGGTGAATTCGTGGTGTTCGTTGGCCCTTCGGGCTGCGGAAAGTCGACCCTGCTGCGACTGATCGCCGGGCTGGATTCGATCTGCGGCGGCGACCTGCTGATCGACGGGCGACGGGTCAACGACCTGGAGCCGCGCGAGCGTGGTGTCGGCATGGTGTTTCAGTCTTATGCGCTGTACCCGCACATGAGCGTCTACGACAACATCAGCTTTGGTCTCAAACTGGCCAAGACTGAGAAGACCAGCCTGCGCGAGCGCGTGCTGAAAACCGCACAAATCCTGCAGTTGGACAAACTGCTGCAACGCAAGCCAAAGGAACTGTCCGGTGGGCAGCGTCAGCGTGTGGCCATGGGCAGAGCCATGGCGCGGGAACCGGACATCTTGTTGTTCGATGAGCCGCTTTCCAACCTGGATGCGTCCTTGCGGGTGCAGATGCGCAACGAAATTGCCCGACTGCATGATCGGCTGGGCTCGACCATGATCTACGTCACCCACGATCAGGTTGAAGCGATGACCCTGGCCGACAAAATTGTCGTGCTCAATGGCGGGCGCGTAGAACAGGTCGGCTCACCGCGCGAACTCTATGAACGCCCGGCCAGCCGCTTTGTCGCCGGTTTTCTCGGTTCGCCCAGAATGAATTTTCTGCCGGCGCGCCTGCAGACGCCAGGCGAAACCAGCCTGGTGGATACCCTCGTATGGGGTATCACGCCCCTGCCCTTCGACAGCTCGAACCTGGCGACGAGCACGCAGCTGAGCCTGGGGATTCGCCCGGAGCATGTGTCGCTCAAACCGGCAGATGGAACTGCCGGCGTCGTCGTTACCGCGGTCGAATACCTGGGCAGCGAAACCTATGTGCACCTCGAGACAGGTCAAGACGAGCCATTGATCTGTCGTTGCGAAGTCAGCGCCGGATGGCAAGCGGGCGATCGGGTTGAGCTGCAGCTGGACATCGACAACCTGCACCTGTTCGACGCCGACGGCGCGGCCTTGAAGCGTCACCCGCAAACCATTGAAACCCTGCCGGATGGCGTCCCTCTGCGCTCGGCACGAGCAAGCGCCCTATGACTGTGTATTTGAATCCCATGAACGACCCAATGTCTTGCGCCCTTGACCTTGCGCAGCATGCGCTGAGTGATGGCCTGTCTCGCGTCAGCGATGATTATCGTCCCGGTTATCATCTTGCCCCCCCAGCGGGCTGGATGAACGACCCTAACGGGGTGGTGTACTTTCGTGGCGAATACCATGTGTTCTACCAACACCACCCCTTCGACGCGAAATGGGGCCCGATGTATTGGGGGCATGCCAAGAGCGCCGATCTGGTCCATTGGCAGCATTTGCCCATTGCGCTGGCACCCGGCGATGAGTTCGACCGTGACGGTTGTTTTTCCGGCAGCGCGGTGGTGTGCGGGGAGACCTTGGCACTGATCTACACCGGGCACACCTGGCTGGGGGACGTGGGCGACGAGCGCTCGATCCGTCAAGTCCAGTGCCTGGCGACCAGCAGCGACGGCATCCGGTTCGTCAAGCATGGCGCCGTCATCGAGACCGCGCCGCAAGACACGATCATGCACTTTCGCGACCCAAAGGTATGGCAGGAAGATGACTGTTGGTACCTGATTGCCGGCGCACGTCTGGGCGATGTGCCGCTGCTGCCGCTGTACCGTTCCACGGATCTGCACGCCTGGGAATTCCTCGACTATGTGGCCAGCGGCAGCGAGGGTGATGGCTATATGTGGGAGTGCCCGGACCTGTTCCGGCTGAACGGGCGCGATGTGCTGCTCTACTCCCCTCAAGGCATGCAGCCCCAGGGTTACGATCGGCTCAACAAGTACCAGACCGGTTATCGAGTGGGCCGACTCGACAGCGAATGGCACTTTACTGGCGGGCCTTTTATCGAGCTGGATAACGGCCACGATTTCTATGCGGCGCAAACGCTACTGGCCGCCGACGGTCGGCGCCTTGTGTGGGCGTGGCTCGACATGTGGGAAAGCCCGATGCCGAGCCAGGCTCATCACTGGTGCGGCATGCTCGGTTTGCCGCGCGAACTTGAACTGCACGCAGATCGCCTTTGCGTCTATCCGGCACGTGAGCTCACCGCTCTGCGCAAAGCGCCATTGCAGGGCACGCTCTGGTGGGGTGAGTCGGGTACGCGGTCGGTGCCGGAAGTGAATGGCGATATGCTCGAAATCCATGTGCATCTGGATCTGCTCGGCTGCACCGATGGCCACCTCGGAATCGCCTTGCGTTGCAGCGATGATGGCAAGGAAGAAACCCTGCTCTATTACGATGCGTCACTGCAGCGCCTGGTGCTTGACCGCAGCCGCTCGGGTGCGCAAGTCACCGGTCAGCGCAGCGTGGCGATAGACCCGACACAAGGGCAACTGGAACTGCGGGTGTTCCTCGATCGCTCGTCCATCGAGGTGTTCGACGAAAACGGGCGCTTCAGCCTCAGCAGTCGCCTCTATCCGCGGCCCGACAGTCTGGGCGTGAAGCTGCTGGCCAGCGGGAGTGGCGGGCGTGTCTCCATTCCCAAGGCATGGCCTCTGGCCTCGGGATGGTTATGAACAGCGTCAATCGAGTCGCGAGAAGCGCGGGCCCTGTGTCATGATCCTGCGTCAACCTGACCGGCCTCGCCTCGCATGACTTCAGTGAAAGACGTTGCACAGCTGGCCGGCGTGTCCCTGATGACGGTTTCTCGAGCGCTCAACACCCCGGAAAAACTGAGCCCCGAAACCCTTCAGCGGGTACGTCGCGCCATTGATGAACTGCAATTCGTACCGAGCCTGTCGGCGCGCAAGATGCGCGGCGACAACCTCCAGTCGCGCACCATCGGAGTGTTCGCGCTGGACACCGCGACTACACCGTTCGCAGTCGAGTTGCTGCTGTCCATCGAACAGACCGCACAGCAGGCGGGCTGGAATGTGTTCATCCTTAACCTGTTGAGCAACCCGCCCACCGACCAGAACATCGACCTGATGTTGTCGCACCGTCCCGACGGGTTGATCTTCAGCGCCATGGGGTTTCGCCACGTGAACATTCCCGAGCGCTTGAAGAGCAAACCCCTGGTACTCGCCAATTGCCTGGCGGATGACAGTCGCCTGGTGAGTTATGTGCCCGACGACGAAACCGGGCAGTATCGAGCCGTACATCATGCGTTAAGCCAAGGCTATCGGCGCCCTCTGTGTATCAATTTGCCAAAACAGAGTCTGGCCTGGGACCTGCGACAAAAAGGCTTGCTGCGTGCCTGTCAGGCATTCGGTCTTGCGCCTGACGCACTCCTGCAATACGACCTTTCCGATCATGATGCCTATGGTGAAACCGCAGCCATCCTCGACCGGCACATCATTGATGGTCGTCCCCAATTCGACATTCTGATCTGTGGCAATGACCGCATTGCATTTTGTGCCTATCAGCTGTTGTTGGGCCGAGGCCTGAAAATCCCCGACGATGTCGCCGTACTCGGCTATGACAACATGATCGGTATCGCTGAGCTGTTCATCCCGCCGTTGACGACGGTGCAACTGCCGTACTACGAGATCGGTCGCAAGGCTGCCCGGCACCTGATCGAGACCATTGAGGTATCAGGAGCTCAGCCAGTTGATTGTCCATTGGTGGTCAGGGCATCACTGTAAGAATGAGCTCATTCGGTGATTACACGCCCGCTTGCTTTCGATGGGTCGTGAAAGAGCTTCGGGCGGCAACGATGAGGATGCATCAAATCCTGGGGGCTGCCGATGCATTAAAACCGCCTGACGAAAGACCGGGCTCTTGGGTTTCACTCAACCCGGCAGACCGCTAAAGTGGCGCAACCGACACCTGAGAAACGATGAACATGGATGTACTTCACCAAGGAAGTTGCCTGTGCGGCGCAGTGAAATATTACGTGGCCGCCGAGCTGAAAGCGGTTACCCACTGCCATTGCAGCCAATGTCGCAAGGGCCACGGGGCAGCATTCGCGACGTATGCAAGCGCACCCAGGTCGGCGATTACAATCATGGCGGGGGTCGAAACGCTCAAAACCTTTAACTCGTCTGGAGGCGTCGCACGACAGTTCTGTGGCGACTGCGGCTCTTCGCTGTTCTGGTCTGATTCCAAAGGCGAGTTTTCGGATTGGATGTCCGTGGCGATAGGCACGCTGGATACGCTGTTTCTGAATGAAAAACAGAAACACGTGTGTGTTGCATCGAAAGCGCCGTGGTACTCAATCGAGGATCGGTGGCCGCGGACGGAGTGAACGCTTTTGGCCAAAAAAGCGAAAGCACATGAGGTAGATTGAGACCTGATGCCAAATTCACTGATGGGAGGGACCGTACTATGACGACGCGAACTGAAACTGCCATCCTGGCCGGTGGCTGCTTCTGGGGCATGCAGGATTTGCTGAGACGCTACCCCGGCGTAGTGTCCACGCGGGTGGGCTACTCCGGCGGCGATGTGCCCAATGCGACTTACCGCAATCATGGCACGCACGCGGAAGCGATCGAGATTGTGTTCGATCCGGACCAGATCAGCTATCGCCAGATCCTCGAGTTTTTCTTTCAGATCCACGACCCGACGACGAAGAATCGTCAGGGTAACGATGTGGGTATGAGCTACCGCTCGGCGCTCTTCTATCTCAACGATGAACAGAAGCAGGTGGCCGAGGACACGGTGGCCGATGCTGATGCATCCGGCCTCTGGCCCGACAAGGTCGTCACTGAAATCATGCCCGCAGGCCCGTTCTGGGAAGCAGAACCGGAGCATCAGGACTACCTCGAACACTACCCCAACGGTTACACCTGCCATTTCATTCGGCCAGACTGGAAACTGCCCAAACGAGGGTAATGGTGCTGTGCACTTGCGAAGAGTCGGAGGCAAGATGATTTGTATCGCTCTGTATGTTCGCGGGCGATCTTACACAGCCATACACAACCGCAGGATCAGGACACATACGCAGTACATGAAGGTGAAAAAGTGGGCGGCGTCGCACACCTGGTGTTCTGCGATGAACCCAGGCTAAAGAGCCCACCCCCAGCAGGAGTCACCTCATGATCAATGAAATCGAAACCGTGCTTTACACCGGCAAGACCCACACCACCGGAGGCCGTAACGGCGAGGCGCGAAGCGACGATGGACGTTTGGACATCAAGCTTTCCGCGCCTGGCTCGTCCGGGAATGGCACCAATCCTGAACAGCTGCTGGCTGCGGGTTGGTCGGCCTGTTTCATCGGTGCAATGGCTAAGGCGGCAGTCGCCTTGAAGGTGACCCTGCCGAGTGACGTTGCCGTCGATGCCGAAGTGGACCTGGGCAAGACCGAAGACGCCTTTTTCCTCCAGGCACGCCTCAATGTCAGCCTTCCAGGTCTGGACCCTGTTGTCGCACGGGCGGTGGTGGATGGTGCCCATCAGCGGTGCCCGTACTCGAAGGCGACCCGTGGCAACATCGACGTCACGATCAATCTGGTTTGATCGAAGCACCTCGTGGGGCCTGATGCTGTTCACTTAGGGTTGTTGGCGTACATATCCGTTTCTGCGGTGATGGCGGCTGGCGGTTTCGCTCTTACAGCGAGTCACTTGGAAAAGCGCCAAGTAACCAAACGCTCTTGCCCCTGACGCACGGTGCCTCGCCTAGGCTCGCCATGCCCTCGCTCCGGTCCTGCTCCGTGGGCCCGCCGCCATCGGCCATCCATGGCCGGGGGCGGCTAACCCGGCATCCATGCCGGGTTGCCCACTGCGCAGAACCTGCGCTCGGCCTTCCGACGGGGCAGATCAAGATCAAAAGCAAGATCAAAAGCCCGGCGTTTTACCTGTAGGAGCGAGCCTGCTCGCGAAAGACGTGAACGATAACGCGTGCTGTCAGAATGAACGCGGTGTCCGGACGTTTTTCGCGAGCAGGCTCGCTCCCACAGGGGGAATGCGTACGCTTGAAGAGGCAGGCCGGCCGGTAGGCCGCCTCGCGGTGCTGTTGCGGTAGTCGCCCCCTCGGTAGGCCGAGTGGAGGTTCTGCGCAGTGGGCAACCCGGCATGGATGCCGGGTTAGCCGCCCCCGGCCATGGATGGCCGATGGCGGCGGGCCCACGGAGCAGGACCGGAGCGAGGGTATGGCGAGCCTAGGCGAGCCACCGTACGAAAGGGGCAAAAGCCCTTGGTTACTTGGGGCTTTTCCAAGTGACCCGCCGTAAGGGCGGAACCCTAAGCCGCCGTGACCGCGGAAACGGATATGTACCCCGACCTCGGTGAACACCCATGCAGCCAGCCTACCCGGCAGGCGGCACCAGCCACTGCAATCAATCATCCTCATGCAACTTGATACCGCGAGCATGCAGCACATACGGAACCAACAGCACCAGCAGCGTCAGCGCAAGGAACGCCGCCGATATCGGTTGCGTCACAAACACCAGCCAGTCTCCCTCGCTGATGGACAACGCATTGCGCAGCTGCTTTTCAGCCATCGGCCCCAGCAGCATGCCGACGATCACCGGCGCAACGGGAAAGTCGAAACGACGCATCAAGACCCCGCCCCACCCAATCGCCAACATCAGCAAAAGATCGAAGGAAGAGTGACGCATGCCGTACACCCCGATGGTGGCAAACACCAGAATCCCCGCGTTCAGGTACGGCCGGGGAATCTGCAGGAGCTTGACCCACAGCCCCACCAACGGAAGATTCAACACCAACAAAATCACGTTGCCGACATACAGCGAAGCCACCAGCGTCCAGACCAATTCTCCCGACGTCTGGAAGAGCATCGGCCCCGGTTGCAGGTTGTAGTTCTGGAACGCGGCCAACAGAATCGCCGCGGTGGCGGACGTCGGAATGCCGAGCGTCAGCAGTGGTATCAAAGAACCCGTCGCGCTCGCGTTGTTGGCCGCCTCGGGTCCGGCAACCCCCTCGATCGCCCCCTTGCCCTTGTTGCCCGCAAACTCTTTCGGGTATTTGCTCAGTTTGCGTTCTGCCGAATAGGACAGGAACGTCGGAATCTCAGCGCCCCCCGCAGGAATCGACCCGAATGGAAAGCCGATCAACGTGCCGCGCAACCAGGCAGGAACCGAGCGTTTCCAGTCAGCGCGCGTCATCCACAACGAGGTTAAACGGTGCCGGCCAGACGCTTCTTCTTTCTGATAAAGCAGGCTATACAACGCCTCACCCACGGCAAACAAACCGACCGCCACGAGCACAACTTCGATGCCATCCACCAACTCCGGCACCGCCAGGGTGTAACGGGCAATGCCCGAGGTCGAGTCCAGGCCGATCAAGCCGATGGTCAGCCCAATCCCGAGCGAAACAAAACCGCGCAGCATCGAAGCGCCGAGTACCGCAGACACCGTGGTGAAGGACAGCACCAGAATCGCGAAATACTCGGCAGGACCAAACCTGAGCGCCAGCGTGGCAACAATCGGGGCAAACAACGTCAGGAACACCGTCGCGATGGTGCCGGCCACAAATGAGCCTATCGCAGCCGTCGCCAGGGCCGGTCCTGCCCGGCCGTTGCGCGCCATGAGATTGCCTTCCAGGGCCGTGACCATGGAGGACGATTCACCGGGCGTATTGAGCAGGATGGAAGTGGTCGAGCCACCAAACTGCGCGCCGTAATAAATCCCGGCGAACATGATCAAGGCCCCCGTAGGATCGACCTTGGCGGTGATCGGCAGCAGCAGCGCAACGGTCAGCGCCGGCCCGATACCCGGCAAGACACCAATGGCGGTGCCGAGCAAACAGCCGATAAAGCCCCACATCAAATTGATCGGGGTCAGCGCAGCGGAAAAACCAATGGCCAGGTTCGCGAGCGTGTCCACCTTGTTTACCTCCTTCGGCCCGAGTCAGATCCAGGCGTTGACAAGGGGCGGCAGGGAAACCCCTAGCCCGGCGTTGAACAGCCAGTAAATCGGCAGGGTCAAGGCAATGCCGATGGCGAGGTCCTTCACCGGGCGACGACTGCCAAACCCCCGCGCCGAACAGGCAAACAGCAGCCCGGCGGCCAAGACGAAGCCGATGAGATTAATCAGCACGGCCACCCCCACCAGCCCCGCGGTCACCCAGGCTGCGCCGGCTTTGCCGCCGGGCAGCGCTTGGGCAGCTTCGGCGCTGTGGTCTGCCAGCTCGCGAAAACCACCGGTGACGGCCTGATAACACAGCAACAGCCCGACCACACCCAGGAACACCGCGACACCGTACGGATAGACGTGGGCTCCCAGGATGACGAACCCCATCTCGGGCGGAAACCGGAATGCGCCCACCGCCAACACGGCGCTGATGGCAATCACGCCGACGCCGATCGCCAGTTGTACCGGCACGATTGCGCGAGGCTGAGTCATTTCGAAACCAGCCCGACCTCGACCAGCATCGCACGCAGCCGCACATGCTCTTCGTCGACGAATTTGCCGAACTCATCGCCGGTCAGGACGTTGGGTGACCATTTGTTGGTGTCGATATTGTCTTTCCAGACTTTGCTGTTGCTGGCGGCCACGACAGCGTCGATCACTTCCTTGCGCTGCTCGGGCGTAAGGCCAGCGGCACCGTAAACACCTCGCCAGTTGCCGATGGTCACGTCGTAGCCTTTCTCTTTGAGGGTCGGCGCATCGATGCCTTCAACGCGTTCTGGCGCGCCGATGGCGAGTACTCGGAACTGGCCGTTCCTGATGTATTGGCCAAGCTCGGCATAACCACCGGTGATCACCTTGATCTGACCGCCCAATGCCTGAGCAACGACTTCACCCCCACCCGCGAAGGCGACGTAATTCACCTTGTTGACCGGGACACCCATTTTCGCGGCCAACTCGGCAATGCCGATGTGATCGATCGACCCCTTGGAACCACCGCCCCAGGAAATACTGGTCGGCTTGTCCTTGAAGACTTTCAACAAGTCCTCCAGGGTTTTGAATTCAGATTCCTTGCGCACGGCAATCACGTTGTATTCGGTGAACAGACGGGCAATCGGCGTCACGTCCTTCAAGGTGATTTGCGGCTTGTTCTGTTCAATGGCAGTGACCATGATCGCGCCGACAACCAGCAGCGCATTCGGATCGCCCTTGGTGCTGTTGGCGAACTGCGCCAGCCCCAACGTCCCCCCTGCTCCGCCCTTGTTCTCGAACGTGGTGGATTTGGCCGTGTTGGCCTCGACCATGGCTTTGCCCAAGACCCTGGCGGTCTGGTCATAACCGCCACCCACGGACCCTGGGGCCATGAACTTGACGGTGTCCAGCGCAAAGGCCGGTGTCGCGAGCGCAGCTGCGGTAACGGCCGTTGCGATGCAGCGGCTGAATCGACGGAACAAAGCGGACATAAGTTGTCTCCCGATTGCATTGTTTTTATAGGTGCCGGGGCAATCGACCAGGGCGAAAAGCCTGCTCGATGCACATTGGCCTGCCAATAAGCGTAGGCCATGGTTAGGGAGACAGCATTTAACGAATTCGCTATCGTCACTCGCCTATGAAACGGACTCGCTCGAACCAGGAAGATGAACACATGACCAACCCTCATACCGATGACCGCAGCAGCGCGTGGTCGGTGTTTTTGATCTTCCTGCGCCTCGGGCTGACTTCTTTCGGCGGGCCCATTGCACACCTGGGTTACTTCCGTGAGGAGTTCGTCACACGACGACGCTGGCTGACCGAGCGCAGCTATGCGGATCTGGTTGCGCTCTGCCAATTCCTGCCGGGTCCGGCCAGCAGTCAGGTCGGCATGGCGCTGGGTCTGTCTCGGGCGGGATATCGTGGGGCGCTGGCCGCCTGGACGGGTTTCACGCTGCCTTCGGCCATTGCACTGATCCTGTTTGCACTGGGCATTTCCCATTTCGGCACGGCCCTCGCGCCCGGCGCGTTGCACGGCCTCAAAGTGGTGGCTGTCGCGGTGGTTGCGCAAGCAGTCTGGGGCATGGCACGCAACCTGTGCACGGACGTACTGCGAGTCACCCTCATGGTCAGTGCAGCCTGCGTCGCCCTGCTTGAACCGTCCGCCTGGGGACAGGTCAGCGTGATTGCCGCTGCGGGCCTGGCCGGCCTACTGTTGTTCAAACCCGATCAGAGTGCCAGGCGCGAGCCTCTGCCGATCACGATCAGCCCCCGGGCCGGGGCGCTCTGGCTGTCGCTGTTCCTGGCATTGCTGGTTGGCTTGCCGCTCTTGACCCAGTTGCTGCCCAGTCAAACCGTGGCGATGGTGGATGCCTTCTACCGGTCCGGCTCACTGGTATTCGGCGGGGGGCACGTTGTTTTGCCACTGCTGCAAGCCGAGGTGGTGCCTTCTGGCTGGGTCGACAACGAAACCTTTCTTGCCGGATATGGTGCCGCGCAGGCCGTTCCCGGCCCCTTGTTCACCTTCGCCGCGTTCCTCGGCGCCTCGATGAACCTCGCCCCGTCGGGCTGGATCGGCGGCATGATCTGCTTGTTGGCGATCTTTGTGCCGTCCTTTCTGTTGATCGTGGGGGTCTTGCCTTTTTGGGAGCGCTTGCGCCGCAGTTTGCGCACACAGGCCGCGCTGGCCGGCGTCAATGCCGCGGTGGTCGGCCTGTTGTTGGCGGCGCTGTACCAGCCTGTCTGGACCAGTGCCATTTTCAAGCCGCAGGACTTCGGTTTGGCACTGATCGCTTTGGTTGCATTGATGTTCTGGAAACTCCCGCCGTGGCTGGTGGTGGTCGGCTGCGGGATCGCGGGCTGGCTGTTGAATATGCTGTTGTGAGGAACAGGACAATAGCCGACAAGCAAGCTATTGATATTCAAACATCTACTACTTCAGAAACATTTGCCCGGCGCAATGTTGAAAAATGACGGGCTATTCTAAAAACCTCTGTGGCGAAAACACGTCAGGACTCACGTTGATCAATGATCTGCAACAGGAGACTTGTCATGAAAGGCATGCTCGGCAGCATTGGATTGTCACTGTTACTGGCTGCGACGGCGGCGTTCGCGCATCACGGCTGGAGTGAATACGACTCCAGCAATCCCCTGCAGCTGAACGGCACGATAGAAGAATCCGGTTACTCCCATCCGCACGGCTTCGTGCGTCTCAAAACACCAGACAAAACCTGGAACGTCGTCCTGGCACCGCCCTCGCGCATGGAGAACCGCGGCCTTTCCCGGGAGATGCTGAGTGTGGGTAACACCGCCAGTGTGGTCGGCTATCAGAATCGCAACAAACCCGATGAGATGCGCGCCGAACGCATCACGGTCGGCGACAAGACCACCGAGTTGCGGTGATGCAGGCCAGTGATACCAGCGCCGGATCGAGTCCGGGCAGCTGGCTGGACTGGGTCGGCGAGTCGCAGCTTGGCGCGGCCATGCGCGGTGACCTGTGGCTGTATCCGATGGTCGAAGTGGTTCACATCATCGGATTTTCAGTGCTGGTCGGCTCTGTCGTGATGTTCGATCTGCGGGTCCTGGGGCTGTCGAAAGAGATTGCAGTAACGGCCCTGGCTCGCCACCTGCTGACCTGGTCCGTCCTCGCCCTGCTGTTGATCGTGCCCGCCGGGCTGATGATGTTTTCCGCCCATCCCCACGACTTCGCATCGAATGACATCTTCATCCTGAAGCTATGCCTGATCGCTACTGCCGGGCTCAACGCTGCGCTTTTCCACGTCGGGATTTTCCGCTCGGTCACCCAGTGGAACACGGGTGCTGCGGCGCCTGGAATCGCAAAAATCCAGGCGCTGTTTTCGATTGGGTTATGGGTCAGCGTGGTGTTGTGCGGTCGGTTATTGGCCTACACCTGATCATCAGGTATTGGTTTTCAACTTGGTCCACAGGCGGGTCGTCAGCCGTGCGATGGCCGCAGGGAGTTCCTCTACGGTAAACAACTTGTCCAGCACACCTGTCGGCGGATAAATCGCCAGGTCCTGCTTCACCGCAGGAACAACATACTGGTCCGCCGCCAGGTTGGGGTTGGCGTAATGGATGCTGTTGCTGATGTTGGCAATGACTTGCGGCGTCAGCAGGTAGTTCATGTAGGCGTAGCCATTCTTTTCGTGCGGCGCGCTCTTGGGCATGACCACCATGTCGAACCACAGTGTCGAGCCTTCGTCAGGGATCGAATAAGCGATTTCGATGCCGTTGTTGGCTTCCTTGGCGCTGGCGGCCGCCTGCACGATGTCGCCGTTGAAACCGATCACCGCGCAGACATTGCCGTTCGCCAGGTCGCTGATGTACTTGGAGGCGTGGAAATACTGGACATAAGGTCTGATCTTGAGCAGCGCCTGCTCGGCTTTCTTGTAATCCGCCGGCTCGTGACTATGGGACGGCAGCCCCAGGTAATTCAGGGTGATCGGCAGGATCTGCGTAGGGTTATCGATAATCGCCACGCCGCACTGGCTCAGTTTCTTGATGTTGTTTTCATCAAAAAACAGATTCCACGAATGGGTGACATCGGTGTTGCCGAAGATCGCCTTGATCTTCTCGACGTTGTAGCCGATACCCGCCGTGCCCCACATATACGGATAACCGTACTGGTTGCCCGGATCATTGACCTCGAGTTTTTTCATCAGCGCCGGATCGAGGTTTTTCCAGTTCGGCAGCTGGCTTTTATCGAGTTTCTGCACCGCCCCGGCTTTGATCAACCGGGACAGAAAATGGTTTGAAGGGCTCACCACGTCATAGCCGGTGTTGCCAGTCATCAACTTGGATTCCAGCACTTCGTTGCTGTCGTGAATGTCGTACGTTGCCTTGATCCCCGATTCCCTGGTGAACGTGGTCAAGGTGTCGTCGGCAATGTAGCCGTTCCAGTTTGAAATATTGACGACTTCGTCAGCGTAGGTGGCTGCCGACAACGTCGTAAGCACGACCATCAGGGAAATGTTATTGACGCGCATGTTCAATCACCGTGTGTTTGATGAGTTTTTATTGTTTGATCGCCGGGTGTTCTAGATTTCTGTTTTGGCCCTGACCGCCTCCACGCGCATTCGAAGCATGGCACCGATATCGAGAAAGGGGCGCGGCGGCAGCCAGCCCGGTTGGGCCCTGCGCATCACCGATTCGAGGATGGGCGAGCTGTCACCGGATGCCAGTTCGGCGAGCAAGCGCCCCCAAAGGGTGCCGCGTGCGACGCCCGAACCATTGCAGCCGGCCACCGCAAACACACCTTCGTCGACCTTTGAAAAATACGGTTGCCCGGTGCGCGAAGCGCTCAAGTGTCCAGTCCAGGTGTATTGAATGTCCTGCTCGTTCAAGAATGGAAAACGGCGTTGCAAGCCCAGCACATGGTGTTTGCGACGGTGCAGCAGCTCACTGTCGGACAAATCCCGGGAACGGTATTCCGCCGTATTGCGGATCATCACGCGGCGGTCCGGAGTCAGTCGCACCGTGGCGCCCAGGGGCCGGGTGGACAGCACGCCCCAAGGCTCAACCGCGCCGATGGACGTGAACTCGGCGTCGCTGAGCGGCCGTGTCAGGCTGGCGCTCAGTTCCATCGGGAACGTCCCGCTGTCCTCTATCCCTGAGCGCGGAATGAACGCGTTCAGGCACACCAGGACTTGCCTGGCCTCGATGCTTCCATCGGCACCATTGGCGCGAATACGCCCTTTGCCCAAACGCTCCAGGCCAGTGATATCGGTGTTCTCGAACAGGGTCACGTTGGCCGGCAGCGTATCCAGCAGGCCCTTCACATATTTCGCCGGTTGCAGCAATGCGTTGCCATTGCCGCACCAGATCGCGGCCTGGTAATGCGCGGTGCCCAGTTGTTTGCTCAGCGGTTCACCTTCCAGAAAATTCGCAGAGGCGCTAACAGCACGTAGCGTTGCCAGTTTGGCCGCGACGTCGGTCAACTTGCCGGGATCGTTGACGGCGAAGAAGTAGCCCGATTCCCTGAATTCACATTCGATGCCCAGATGAGCGATGCGCTGACGCACTTCGTCACTGGCGGCACGTGAAATCGAGGTATCGACTTCAAAACCAGCAAACCCCGGGTTGCCGATCAACTCATCCTTGGAGGGATGTTCATGCCCGACCACGAAGCCCGAATTGCGCGCCGAAGCGCCCTGCGCGGCCCGCTGCCTGTCGACAATCACGATCCGCGCCTGCGGGTGCATTTCAGCGAGTGTGTGAGCGGCGCACAGCCCGGTGATACCGGCACCGACAATCAGCCAATCGGCTTTTTGCGTGCCTTTGAGAGCATCGCGAGCGGAAGAATTCCCCGCCTGCGCAATCCAGCCACATACATTGGTCATGCATCACCTCGTCTGCCTGTAGTTCCGCAAGCGCCGCACATGACGTCATCGCATGAGTCTTTCCGGCCGGCGCTGGCTAGAGCTAGAATCTATAAGGCCTGTAGTGATACAACCAACGTTATAAACTCATCGAGCCATTCAAAAAGCGCATGGATAAAATTCACCACGTTCCTTCTCTCCAGGCCTTGCAGGCGCTGGTCGAGGTCGCAGGCTCGGGCAGCTTCACGCAAGCGGCGCAAAAGCTCTGTCTGACCCAAAGCGCAGTGAGTCGAAAAATCCAGCAGTTGGAGAGCCACTTCGACTTGCCGATGTTCGTCAGGAACAGCCGCAGTGTTCGGCTGACACCGGAAGGCGAACAGGTGCTTGCGACCGCCCGAAGTATCCTGGCGCAACTGAAAACCCTGGAAGATCGGCTGACACCGCAAAAACGCCCCTTCCGCATCCGCATGCATGTATCGCTGGCGGTTCGATGGTTGCTGCCAAAGTTGAGCGAGTTCTATCGAAGTCATCCGCAGGTTTCGCTGTCGATCGAAACCGTGGCCACGGAAGTGGTGGAACCGGCCATCGACAGCGACGCCTACATCCTCTATCTGCCCGAGCCGTCCCGCGATCCTGACTGCCTGACCTTGTTCGAAGAGGCGCTGGTGCCGGTGTGCGCCCCTGGCCTGGGCAGCACGACCCAGCCGTTGGAATCGGTGGCCGATCTTATGCGTTTCCCACTGTTGCATCGCTCGGCGGACAAGCATGACTGGGGCCAGTGGCTGCACGCCAATGACGGCCAGTCACTGGAGGACTACCGCCATATCCCCTTCAACCTCGACGAGTTGGCGCTCGATGCGGCGGCGCGAGGGTTGGGCGTCGCCATGACTGACCTGACCCTGGCAGGCGAATCACTGGAACGAGGCGTGCTCGTCGTTCCGTTCGGCCACCCCTTGAAGACCCGCGGCATTTACGCCTTGAACCTGCAACCTTCCGCCGCGGCTCATCCCGCCTGCTCGCTGATCATGCAGTGGTTCGCCCAACAGGCCGAACGGCCAACAGGCGAAGTTTGACCATCAGGATTTGACCCCTACGTTCCGCGCCCCAACCCTTCTGTCGCATTGGCAAAAGCAGCGCTCGCCTCTTGAACCAGCTTGCGCCATTCAACGCTGTTGATGAGCCCGGTGCGCTCCATTTCATCGGCAGCCTTGAGCAACTGGTCATATTGCTCTTCGGCATCCATCCGGATTTCGGGCACTTTCAGCAGCTGATACCAGGCCGCCAGGGCTTCGCTCTTTTGATCATCACTCATGCTCAAACTCCCAAAGACAGTCTTCGTTTCGAAGTTTTTTCATGAGTGACGTTCCTCGCTCCCGACATATGGCAGGCAGGAACGCGACCACCATCAAGCTGCCATCGAGCCACATGCCTTGAAGCCGCCGGTCGCCCCCCGTCATTTCGGCGCCGTTTCATTACAGAATTGACATTCAACCGTGGGTCGATTGTGCGGATCGACTGGCTGACCTGGCTTCACTGCCAGGCAACCCATCGGCAGCCAACCCGCCCCTGAATAGAGGAAGTCATCATGAAAATGTTAATCCTCGGGTTTGCTGCTCTCCTCGCCACGAGTTCGGCCGTTGCCGATACCCAGACCGCCGAACCTGTCATTCACGACAAGACCGGTTTCTTCGTCCACCTGGATATCGCCAAAGACCTGTCCAGCAACATCATCACGCAGGATTGCGGCATCGTCCCCGCGCAGCTGATATACCTCGACCATCAGGGTCGCAAACACGTGCTGGATTACCAGGTCCAGGGCATGGGTTGCATCGGCGCTAACTGATCAGTCGCCTGTATTCGCAGAGGACCGGGCTACATTGGCGCCACTGGCTGACCTCTGTAGCCCGCCGCTGTGATAGGTCAGGTTGCCGACACCGCTTAAGGTTTGGGTACATATCCGTTTCAGGGAATAGGCTCAATGAAGCTGACGATGTCTCTGTAGCTCCGTCTTCAGCCAGGTGCTCGTTGGCTGAACGCCAGTTGCGCACCGCACTTCATAGGCTTTGCCAGACATGCTGCTTTTAGTGGCAGCAAGATCGATGAAGTCTTCTGCGCTGCTCACCAGGTTCTTGCCTTCGAGATAATTCAGCTTCTTTTCGAGATGTGCCCGAGCCTCGGGTCCAGGGTACTCACTGCCGTTGCGCACGAACTTGCACTCGCTGCGCTCCACAAAATCCAGCAAGCCCTTTATCTCCTGGTTCGCCTGTGTCGAGGTTTGAGCCTGTACACCGCCCGCCACAAAAAGGCCGATAGAAGCAGCGATCAGCCATTGGCGGAAAATGGATTGATTCACCGCTTCTTTCAAAATCCACATGATTACTTCCTTGTCCTGAAAGGGGTGACTTTCTGTGGAAAAAAAGGGGATCAATGAGCCCAATGCCTGTGCGCGAGCAGTTGGCCAAAGTCGCAGTTACTTATCCCTGTATCGGCATCAGACTCATTGATCGTTGCCCAGCTCAATGTTGGGCGATTTCCATCTAACAGAATGGAGATGCATTGGCGCGTCAACAGCGACCATGCACTATTTTTTTAGCAAAACTACTTCTGCACGTCTAATCACCTTTTTCCCCCGCCTTATAGGCTCAGGAAATATCCCGTTAAGGCCCCGCCACCACCATTCGTCGCATCAGAAACCTGGTGCGATTTTTTTGACAATGACTGGCTCAAGGTTTGCACAAGACGGTCGTAGCTGCCCCAGAACGACGTAATTCTGACGCGACAGCACTTACTTAACGCTTAGGACGCCAGCGATGCGCTTGGTCAGTCACCGGGAGATGTAACGTGTCAACTCTCAACGAAATCGCAGCGAACCACGCGAGAATGGCCAAGGCTCTTGTCGAAGCGTCGACCGGGCCGAGTGAGCGCCACACCCAGATTGTGGAGACTTTCGAAGTTCCAACCCTGGATGCGCAACACATGCCTCTGCACCTTATCGCCAGCGTGCAGGACAACCCTTTCGGGCAAGCAACGGCTTATTTGCTCTGACAAAGTTTGATCCGGCCAGCTTGTCGGGCAAGCGGAAAAGGTCCGCTTGCCGGCGCGGTAAGGTCGTGTACCACTTATTGGCCTAAACTCACTTGACTAGCCCGTTGGGGAGCTGCCGGAGTGGCATTCCCATGCTCGAAAATTTAGAGATGTCACGCGTCAAGCACTTCGCTGCAAACGTTGCCGGCCGGGATTTCGCGGTCGGGGATATTCATGGCCATTTCACTCGGTTGCAGGATGCTCTGGATGCCGCCGGGTTCAACCGCTTGGTAGATCGCCTGTTCAGTGTTGGCGATCTGATTGACCGTGGGCCGGAATGCCATGATGCCCTCGATTGGCTGGGCAAGGCATGGTTCCACCCGGTGCGAGGCAACCATGACGACTACGTGGTTTACTTCGACACCTGCGACGTCGACAGCTGGCTCGACAACGGCGGTTCATGGTTCATGGACCTCCCTCTGATCGAGAAGCACGCCTTCGCGGCGCAGTTCGCCAGGCTTCCTATCGCGATTGAAGTCGAAACAGCCTACGGCCTGATCGGCATCGTGCATGCCGATTGTCCATTTCCGTCATGGCAGCAATTGCGAAAGGAACTGGAGTCGCCGGAAAGCAACAGGCGTCTGCAGGAGGTGCAGCACTTCTGCATGTGGTCACGACGGCGGCTCGATCAGCAAGAGACGCATGGCGTCGAAGGCCTGCGCGCACTGGTCGTGGGGCATACGCCGCTTTATATGCCCGTCAGCCTTGGCAATGTGATTCACATCGATACGGGGGGCTGGAGACCGGACCGTGGTTATTTCACCCTGCTGGATCTCGAAACGCTCGAAACCATTCCCGCAAGCTGACTCAACACGGATCGGCCACTCATAAAAAAACCCGGCTTCATCAGCCGGGTTCTTTATTAGCGATTCAGGTGGCATTACTGCCACCGTCCATCAACAGCACTTCGGTCCAGCCTTGCTTCCGTAACGCGCTTCCTGGCGTTCCCGAAAGAACACCTCATAACTCATCACCGGTTTGTCCGGGTGCTTGGTCTGCATGTGCTCGACGTAGGTGTCGTAGTCGGGCATCCCGACCATCAGGCGCGCGGCCTGACCGAGGTATTTACCTAGGCGACTCAGGTCATTGAACATGCTGCACTCCTCGATCAAGCATCCGGCAGAGCCTGGAATGGCGCTTCTTTATCCGTACGTTCCTTGCTGCCCCAGGCGGCGATACCGACCTTGAGCGCAAAGAACAGGATGCTGAAGACCACCAGCAAGAACAGCGCCGTCAGCGTTGCGTTGGTGTAGGCGTTGTAGATCACGTGTTGCATCTGGTCGATGCTTTTCGCCGGAGCGAGAATTTGACCGTTGGCCAGGGCATCGCTGTACTTCTTGGCCAAGGCCAGGAAACCGATCGCCGGGTTGGCGTCGAACAGCTTGATGAAACCTGCCGTGGTGGTGCAGATCAGCAGCCACACAGCCGGCAGCATGGTGACCCAGACGTAGCGCTGGCGTTTCATTTTGATCAGCACGACAGTCGCCAACATCAGCGCGATACCGGCCAGCATCTGGTTGGAAATACCGAACAGCGGCCACAAGGTATTGATGCCACCCAGCGGATCGATCACGCCCTGGTACAACAAGTAACCCCACATCGCCACACAACCGGCGGTGGCGATCAGGTTGGCGGTCCAGGATTCGGTGCGTTTCAGCGCTGGCACGAAGGAACCGAGCAAGTCCTGCAGCATGAAGCGACCGGCACGGGTACCGGCGTCTACAGCCGTCAGGATGAACAGCGCCTCAAACAGGATCGCGAAGTGGTACCAGAACGCCATGGTGTTTTCACCCGGCAGAAGCTGGTGCAGGATCTGCGCGATACCGACCGCCAGGGTCGGCGCACCGCCGGCACGGGCCAGGATGGTGGTTTCACCGATGTCCCTGGCGACCGCTTGCAGCGCTTCCGGGGTGATTGCAAAGCCCCAGCTGCTGACGGTCTGAGCAACCGTAACAGCATCAGAGCCGACAAGCGCCGCCGGGCTGTTCATGGCGAAGTACACGCCCGGCTCGATCACCGACGCGGCGACCATGGCCATGATGGCAACGAAGGATTCCATCAGCATGCCGCCGTAACCGATGTAACGGGCATGGCCTTCACTGGCCAGCAACTTCGGCGTGGTGCCGGAAGCAATCAGTGCGTGGAAACCGGAAACCGCACCACAGGCGATGGTGATGAACAGGAACGGGAACAGACCGCCCTTCCACACCGGCCCGGTGCCGTCGACGAACTGGGTGAGTGCCGGCATTTTCAGGTCGGGCATGGTGATCAGGATGCCGATCGCCAGGGCCACGATGGTGCCGATTTTCAGGAAGGTCGACAGGTAGTCCCGCGGCGCCAGAATCAGCCACACCGGCAATACCGCGGCGACGAAACCGTAGCCGATCAGCATCCAGGTGATCTGGATCCCGGTAAAGGTAAAGGCCTTGGCCCAGACCGGATCAGCAGCAATCTGCCCGCCGAGCCAGATCGAACCCAGCAGCAACAGCACACCGACGATGGAGATTTCACCGATGCGGCCCGGGCGGATGTAGCGCATGTAAATGCCCATGAACATCGCGATCGGGATGGTCGCCATCACCGTGAAAATCCCCCACGGGCTCTCGGCCAGGGCTTTCACAACGATCAGCGCCAGCACCGCGAGGATGATGATCATGATCAGGAAGCAGCCAAACAGCGCGATGGTCCCGGGGATGCGGCCCATTTCTTCACGGACCATGTCACCGAGGGAACGGCCGTTGCGGCGGGTGGACATGAACAGGACCATGAAATCCTGAACGGCACCGGCCAGCACTACGCCGGCAATCAGCCACAGCGTACCGGGCAGGTAACCCATCTGCGCCGCCAGCACCGGACCGACCAGCGGCCCCGCACCAGCAATGGCTGCGAAGTGGTGACCGAAGAGCACGTGTTTATTGGTCGGCACGTAGTCCAGACCGTCATTGTTAACGACAGCGGGCGTGGCACGATTGGGGTCGAGTTGCATCACTTTGGTAGCGATGAACAGGCTGTAGTAGCGGTATGCAACGAGATAGATAGCGACTGCTGCGACTACGATCCAGAGGGCATTGATCGCTTCGCCGCGGCGCAGGGCCACGACACTTAGCGCAAACGCTCCCAGGACAGCCACGGCAAACCAGGCGAGGTGTTTAGCCAGACGGGGCATAGCGTGTCTCCTGCCGACAGCCAATGGACTGCGGCGGTAATTTTTATAATTGTGTCCGCTGTGCGGAGCTGGCCCAATATCCCCGCATGCCGTCTACAAATAAATCCGCGTTACTACGTACGTGGCGCCTACGTAGTTCTACGTAGATGACGGTGGACTTCTTGTTGGAGCGACGGCGCAGCGATTCGACTTGGTTGCGAATGCGAGTTGTCATTCAAGATTGATGTCGTCTGATATACCGCCATCGCGAGCAGGCTCGCACACAGGGGAATGGTGTACACCTGCAAGTAATTGGTCGGCTGTCAGGCCGCCTTCGCAGGCAAGCCAGCTCCCACAGGGATTGGATGTTTGGCAGGAAGTGATTGGTCGGCTGTCAGGCCGTCATCGCGAGCAAGCTAAGCTCCCACAAGGGATTGGTGTTCGCCTTTCGCCTTTCGCCCCTAACCACTCATCAGGCCGAGCGTTAGCTCGCCTGCAGCTCTTGATCTTGATCCACCCGCCCCTTCGGGAGGCTGAGTGGAGGTGTTCATCTGGGGGGCAGGCGCGCAGCGCCGTTCGACGCAGTCGAACACATCGAGAGGAGGTCGAAGCGAAGCCGACCGGAGGCGATGCCCCCAGATGAACACCGGAACGAAGGAACGCCGAGCCCAAGCGAGGGGCCGGACGCTGGGGCGAGACTTTTTGGTTCCTTTTGTGGCGTTTGACAAAAGGGACTCGCCGTAAGGGCGAAACCATTAGCCGCCGTTACCGCAGCAATGGATATGTACACCTGCGAGTAATTGGTCGGCTGTCAGGCCGCCATCCGAGCAAGCTCAGCTCCTACAGAAATCCAAGCCACAAGTCATTCCGTCCAGCACCGCTACTGGCCTCGCGTATCTTTGACATATGATGCCGGGCCTTCGCCTTCCCTCGGTCCGGACAGGAGCACAGATGCAGCTCAAACACAAAATCGTCGCGCTCGGGATTCTGCCGCTGATGCTGGCCATCGCCGTCATCTGCGCGCTGGTGATTTCCATGAACCGGCAACTGGGTGAACAACAGGCGCAACTGATCGAAGACAGCATTCTGGCCAGCAAGCGCGCTGAACTTAAGAACTACGTCGAAATGGCGCAAAGCCTGATCGAACCGCTGTACGACGACGGCCACGGCGACGAACACGCACAGCAAAAAGTATTGGAGGAACTGCGCAAGCTCAGCTTTGGCATCAATGGCTACTTCTTCGTCTACGACCACGAAGGCCGCAGCCTGATGCACGCGCGCCAGTCCGAGCTGGTAGGCAAATACCTGTGGGACATGAAGGACCCTCACGGTTTGCCGGTGATCCAGGCATTGCTCAAAAGTGCGCAATCGGGCGAAGGCTTTCAGCGCTACGCCTGGAACAAACCCTCCTCCGGCCAAGTGACCGACAAGCTCGCCTATGTAGTGATGCTGGATCGTTGGGGCTGGATGCTCGGCACCGGCATCTACCTTGAAGACGTTGAACGCGCGACCCAGCAGGCGCGTGACGAAGTGGCCCAGGGCATTCGCAAGACCATGCTGGCGATTGCCGCGGTGGCCCTCGTGGCGGTGCTGTTTGTCTTCGCCAGCGGCATGACACTGAACGTCAGCGAGCATCGTCTGGCCGACAAAAAACTGCAGCGCCTGACCCAGCGTATCGTCAGCTTGCAAGAGGAGGAACGCTCACGGGTTTCCCGTGAACTGCACGACGGCATCAGCCAGTTACTGGTCTCGATCAAGTTTCAGTTCGAACTGGCCAGCCACCTGCTCGAGAATGGCCAAGCACATGACAAGGGTTTGAGTACGCTAAGAGACGCCACGGAGCGCCTGGGCGAAGCGATTGGCGAGGTTCGCAGCCTCTCCCACGACCTGCGTTCCTCGCTGCTCGACACCCTGGGCCTGCCGGCGGCGATCGGTCAACTCGCCGCAGAATTCGAGCAACGCAGCGGCCTGGTGGTGACTTTTAACGACAACGAATTCGACTGCCACCTGGTCGATGGGGCAGCGGTCTCGCTGTTTCGCATCGTGCAAGAAGGCCTGACCAATATTGAACGACACGCCCAGGCTAAAAACGTCTCCATTACCCTGCACGGGTCCGAAGATTCCATTCGTTTGACGGTGGTCGATGACGGTATCGGTTTCAACGTCGCCCAGGTCGAACGTCGTCATGCGGGCATTGGCTTGCGTAATATCCGTGAGCGTGTCGAGCATTTTGGTGGACGATTCGACCTGATCTCGATGCCGGGAAGAAGCGAGCTGGACGTTTGGCTGCCAATGAAAACGCCCGGTACAACACACTGACTCGCCCCCACAACAAGAGTGAATACCCGCGATGAACCTGCCCTACCCGATCCGCGTCGCACTGGTCGACGATCACGCCCTGGTCCGCGACGGGATCAAAGCGCTGCTGGCGGTCATGCCTCCCCTGGAAGTCGTGGGCGAAGCCGAGAGTGGCGCGGATGCCATTGAAATGGTCGGGCGCTGCCAGCCGGACCTGTTGCTGGTCGACATCAGCCTGCGGGACATGAATGGGCTCGAACTGACCCGGGTGTTACGCAGCCAGTACCCGTCGCTCAAGGTGCTGGTGCTGAGCATGTACGACAATAACGAATACGTAAGTGAATCCGTTCGCGCGGGGGCCAGCGGCTATGTCCTGAAGAACTCACCGTCACGGGAAATCATCGCGGCGATCGAAGCCATCGCCAGTGGCGGCACGTTCTACAGCGCCGAGATCGCCCAGCGGCTCATCGCCGATAAAAATACCGACAACGAGCTGACACCGCGCGAGAGCCAGGTGTTGTACAAGATGGCTCAAGGGCTGAACAACAAGGAGATGGCCCGCGAACTGGACATCAGCGTTCGCACGGTCGAAACCCATCGTCTGAGCATCCGGCGCAAACTCAACATCGACAAACCCGCGGCCCTGGTCAAGTACGCGATCGATCACGGGATCATTTCGCGGTAGCGGATATACATTTGTCGCGAATTTCAGGCAAAAAAAATCCCAGGCAGCTGATGGACGCCCGGGACTCAAAATGCATAAACCGTGGTGGTGAACGCGGGCGAATATTACTTAATATTTCCGCCTGTAACAAGATATTTTGACTCACCAACTAGTTACTAAACCTTCTAACTCATTCAATATCCACACATTTTTTATGGATGCACCTTAACAAGGGCTGACTTAGAGGTACCAGCGATACTCCCGCGCGCTGATGTCGTGCAGGAATGCCAAATGGTCCTGGCGCTTGTTTTCGCAGTAGACATCCACAAACTCTGCCCCCAAACCCTCGCGCAGTTGCACATTGTTTTGCATTGCACGCACGGCCTCCAGCATCTCCAGCGGGAAGTCGACTCCGCTGCCACGATCTTCGTTGAGGGATGCAATCGGTTCACGACCCACTTCCAACCCGTGCTCCAGCCCGACCAGAATCGCCGCCAACACCAGATATGGATTGGCATCCGCGCCCGCCAGGCGATGTTCGATGCGCAGATTCTTCGCGTCCGACTCAGGCACCCGCAGGCAGGCGTCACGATCTTCAAAGCCCCAACTGGCGCGCGTCGCCACATTCACCGTGCCGCTCAAGCGCCGCATGGCGTTGTGATTCGGTGCAAAGATCGGCATGCAATGCGGCAACACTTCAAGGCAACCGGCCACGGCATGGCGCAGCGCCTGCTGATCGTTTGCCGCCAACAGGTTGGTTCCCGCCTCGTCGTAAAGGCTCACATGCACATGCATGCCGCTACCGGGATGCTGCAAATAGGGTTTTGCCATGAAGCTGGCGCGGTGATTGTGCTTGAGGGCCACGCCCCGCGTGCTGCGGCAGAACAGGGCCGCCCAGTCGGCCGCACGCAGGCCATCGTCAAGGTGACCGAAATTGATCTCGAACTGGCCCGGACCCAACTCCGCAGTGATCACCGTGGCATCGATGCCTTGGGCCCTCGCCGTCTCGACCATGTCATCGAGTACCGGTGAAAATCTCGACAGCCGTTCGATGTGCATGTTCGGCTGATCATCGGCATCGTCGGTCAGCGGATCGCGAGGGAACTGTGGCAAGCCGTCCCGCAGCTGGCGATCGAACAGATAGAACTCCAGTTCGAACGCGACCACAGGGAAAATCCCTTTTCGGCCAAGGCGCTCGAGTACCTGCGCCAACACCTCACGCGGCTCGAAAACGATAGGCTTTTCAGTACCGCTTGAGGTAATCAGCATCTGCCCCAGCAGTTGGTTTTCCCAACTCACGGGCTTGAGCGTACCGGGCACCAGGCGGCGGGGAGCATCCGGGTCGCCGTCGTTGAAACAGTAGTCACCGATTTTGAACAGACCGCCCTGCGTACCCAGCAACACGCAGTTTTGCGGCAGCTTGAGCGCGCTGCCAGCGGCGACCTTTTCGAGCATTTCTATCGGGTAGCGTTTGCCATAAAAATGCCCGGGAATATCCAGGGAAATCAGGTCAACGTAACGCACCTGCGGGAAGCGCTGGCGAAACGCGCGAACCTCAGCAACCAGATCAGAGCAGACAGCATCCATCGTTAGTGTTCCTTGTTGTTTTTATCAGGTGTAAACCCAAAGCACCCGGGCGAGCCGATCCGAGAGGTTGCCGTAGCGGCAATGTGTGTGACTGGCCAGCTGGAAACTGTCGCCAGTGCGCAACGTCACCGGTTTGTCGTCATCCAGCCATAGCGTCAGCTCCCCCTCGAGGACATAGCCACCCTGCTCCGAGCTGTCGTTCATGTGCCGGTCACCGCTGCTGGCGCCGGGCTCCAGTTGGCTTTCAAGCATTGAAAAAGACGCCCTCATCTTCGGTGAGACGAGGATGTCGGTGATCCCGTCGGCGTAATACAGCGTGCGTCGTTCATCCGGACGGGTCACCCAAGGCAACGCCATGGGCTTGGGCAAGCTATAGAAATAGGTGGTCGGCACGCCGAGGGTTTCGCTGATGGCGGTCAAGTCCGCCACCGTGGGACGTGACAACCCCCGCTCGACTTGGGAGAGAAACCCCACCGAACGACCGATTTTGTCCGCCAAGTCTTTCAGGGTGTATTTTTTGTGTTTGCGCAGGTCCTGGATCAGGATCGCCAGCGCCGAGATTTCTTCTTGCATGTCCATCAGGAGGTTTCCGGAAATTGATGTTTCAAAGGCTGTCGCGCAGGCGATACCAGGCTTTGCCGATGGCTTCCAGCGGTGCGGCCAAATACTTCCCTCCGGGAAAGCTGCCGTTGATCAACCCCTGGTACAACGCCAGCTCATCGGGCTGGCCAAGAATCGCGTCGGACACAGCACGCGCCCCGGCCAACGTCGGCAGCACGCCATGCCCTGAGTAACCCTGTAGCCAGTAGAGGTCGCCACGTCGACCGATGTCAGGCGTGCGCTTGAGGGTCAGATCGATGTGCCCTCCCCAGGCGAAGTCCAGTTCTACGCCCTTGAGTTGGGGAAACACGCGTTCCAGATAGGGCCGTGTCGCAGCGGCGATGTCCTTCGGCATGCCGCCCAGGTAAGTGCATCCACCGCCGAACAGCAGGCGGTTGTCTGGCGTACGGCGGAAATAATCGAGGACAAACTGGTTGTCGGTGACGCACACATTGCTCGGTATCAGCGCAGTCGCCTGTCGCTCTGAGAGTGGCGCGGTTGCCACCTGATAAGTGCCAACCGGCAACACACAACTCGACAGCTTCGGATCAAGCCGATCAAGGTAGGCGTTGCACGCCAGCACCAGCACGTCGGCGCGAATCTGCCCGCGCTCAGTGGCAACTACATACTGACCGCCCTCTTCGCGATAACTCAGCGCCTTGCTCTGCTCATGAATGCATCCATCGGCCTGCTCAATCGCAGCGGCGAGGCCGAGCGCCAGTTTCAGCGGATTCAAATGCCCGCCTTCAGGATCGAACAGGCCCGCCTGATAGCGCTCACTGGCGACCCAATCAGGCAACGCCTCACGCGAAATGAACTGCAAATTATCGTGGCCCCACTTGTGGCTGGCCTCGTGTTGCCATTCTGTCAGCAGACTCACCCGACGCGGCATCACCGACGTCCACAGGTGACCAGGCCGATAGTCGCAATCGAAACCATGGCGGCCAGGCAAGTCTCGCAACTCCCGGGCAGCCCAACGCATGCTGTCCCATAACCGGCGCGCACGCTCATAACCCAACGCCGCCTCCAACGGCGGCATGTCACACGACCAACCGAGAATGGCCTGACCGCCATTGCGCCCTGAGGCGGCCCAGGCGACCCGACTGGCTTCGAGCAACGTCACGCGCTTACCGGCCAGGGCCAGACGCAACGCCGTATGCAACCCACTGAAGCCGGCCCCGATGATCAACACCTCGGTGTCCTGCTCGCCGTCAAAAACAGCTCGAGCCACCAAGCGATCCGCGCAGGTGTGGGCGTAATAGCTGGCGACGTGCCGGGAAGATTGCTGGAACATACAGCCTCGTGAATTTTTATACTTTTAATTTCATGAAAAAGTACACACTAAATTTCACGGCCGCAACCGTTCAAGACGCAAAAAAAAATCCCTCCCAGGAAACCCTGGCGGGATTTTTTAAACAGACAGCGTTATCGAAGCAACGCTGCCGAGATTTCAGGCAACAGGAATCATCGGATCCGCAGAAGCCAGCGCAGTGACACGATCAGCTGCGGGCGGGTAGATCCACATTGTGTTGATCTGGGTCTTCAACGCCTTGCCTTCCTCCTTGACCAACTTCACCTGGCGGTCCCAACCCTCGGTGTAGACGGCGCCCCAGGCGCCCAGATCCAGGCAGGTCACGTATTTAGGCTGGCTGTATGGAGTCGGGTCCACGCCTAGAATCTGTGCGGCAACGTTGTTGCCGGCATGACGACCCAGCGAAATAGCGTGCTGGCAGGTCATCAATGCGAAGTTGCCGATGTCATCGCTGGCGGCGTAGGCGACGTCGCCGGTGGCGAAGATGTCTTCCTGGCCAATGACTTTCAAGTGCGCGTCGACGTGCAGACGACCGAGGTGATCGCGTTCGGCCGGAATCTGCTCGGTCAACGAGCTGGCGCGCACACCGGTGGTCCAGACCACCGTTTTAGCATCGATGCGCTGGCCATCGGTCAGGGTCACGCCATTTTCATCGACAGCCACGACCGACGATTTCAAGCGCCATGTCACGCCCGTTTCAATGCTGGCTTCAACGATGGACTTGGCGATCTCGGCGCCCATGGACCCGCCAACTTTCTCGCCACGATCAACGATGATCACTTCGATGTCGGCGCGATCACCGAGGATGGCGCGCAGCCGCGCAGGCATTTCAGTCGCGGTTTCAATCCCGGTGAAGCCACCGCCGGCCACCACTACGGTGTTGCGAGCCTGGCTTTCTGGCAGGTTGACCAAGGACTTGAGGTGATTTTCCAGGCGTATGGCCTGTTCGATCTGATCCACGTCGAAGGCGTGTTCCGCCACACCTGGCGTGTTCGGCAAGGCCAGGCGGCTGCCGGTCGCCAGAACGAGTTTGTCGTAGTTGCACACCCGCTGGTTGCCGGACGCATCAACGTAGCCGACCCGTTTTTGCTCAACGTCGATGGTTTCGGCAGAGCCCTTGATGAACTGGACGCCAACCGCATCGAACAGTTCGCCAATCGGTGCAGCCAACTGGTGCGCATTCGGCTCGTAGAAGCGCGGACGCACTCGCAGCTCGGCCTGAGGAGCCAGAACGGTCACTTCAACGTCGTTGTGGCCATGAATGTCGAACAGACGCGTGGCGCTCAAAGCCGTCCACATGCCACCGAAACCTGCGCCAATAACCAGGATGTGTTGTTTCATTGTTAACTCCGGGGAAAAGACCAAGTGATGAATTCGTTAAAGGTCACGCGCTTCGGTAGCGGCTGCTTCCCAATGCGGACCTGACAACGGCGACTATATTGATCCTAGTTACAGGGCACAAAACGAAATTACTGATGGTTGGTATCGAAAAGTTCGATTTGTCCGAAAAAGGCTTATCGAGAGGCAAAACTGCCGCGCGACGCATAACGGAGAAGCGACAGGACGCGTTGCCCTGCTCGCGTCCCGCTGTTAGCATTTGCGACTACTTTGGTCGGAGATAGATATGTCTCTTTACAGCGCAGGCGTTGAGTACGGCATTCACTGCCTGGTTTTTTTGGTCGGCAGCAGCGGCGACACCCGTGAGGCGAGCGTGCGCGACCTTGCCGAGCTGCAAGGCGTACCACAGGACTATCTGGCAAAAATCTTCACCAAACTGGCCAAGGCAAAACTGGTGGTCGCCACTGAAGGCGTGCGCGGCGGCTTCAAGCTGGCCCGGCCTTCTGACGAAATCAGCATTCTGGATATCGTCAATGCCATCGACGGCCAGAAACTCATCTTCGATTGCCGAGAGATTCGGGGGCGTTGCGCTTTGTTCGAAGGTTCCGCGCCAGCGTGGGCGCTGGCGGGTCCATGTTCGGTGCATGCCGTCATGATGACCGCGCAGAAACGCATGGAAGACGCCCTCGCCCAGCAGACCATTCTTGATCTCGCCAGAAAGGTCGGACGAAAAGCGCCGGCGCAATTCAATGCTCAGGTGGACAACTGGATAAACGATCGTCGGGAAAAGAAAATCAATGCGAGCACTCAGGCAAGCGCCGACGCGATCATCCAGGCAACCGATATCACCGACTAAACCTTAAAGACAATCACGCACTGCCTGACGCAACGCCCCGGATTTCGCCCAGGGCGGCCCCTGATAAAGCGATACGTGACTGCCATCCTTGGATTTCACGATATCGACAATTTCGTCGGCCGTGATAATGCTCGGCGCGGTGACTCTGTAGCCATTGGAGATCGCCGATTGGGTCGTGTTGGGTATCTCCCGCTGCCACGCCGGCAGAACGCACGCGGCATAGTCTTTCGGCACCTTGTCGCTGTACTTGCTGACGTTGGGTTCACCCGGCACCAGGGACGCGGGCAATGAACAGCCCGCCAGCAACGCCAACCCTACTCCCCCAATCAATTTGCGCATGACGCTTCCTTATCCCGAAAAAGGGGAATGTAGCGTGTCGCTGTCCAGACATCCATCCGTTGCACTGAACTCAGCGAGGGGCGTTGTGATCGCCGGTTTCCGGGTATGACCTCTCGTTCAGATAAGTCATCCATCTTTCATACGCTTCGTGCTGCCATTGAGTGACCCGCTCCCATTCCGGGCCGCTCAGCTGATGTGCAGAAATCAGTTTCATCATTTCCGTGGTGGCCGCGTCCAGATCAACGATCAGCTCATGGGCATGAAATCTAAACTCATCAGTCGCCGTCATTTGAAGTTGCCTCGCCCTAGCAAAAATTGACTACCTCACTACGACATCAAATCTGCGGGTTCGCGTTCATCTTCCCGACAGAAGGTTGCACCAACGGTCCAGACGAACAAAACGCCCTGGCCCGGTAAATGGGACTAAAATTTTGTAGCGGAGATTGGCAGGAGGTCATCATGTGGCTTAACGAATCTGAAAATGAACTTCGGCGTGACCTGCAAGGGCTTGCGTCGGATTTGAGATGGTCAGCCGTAGAGCTTTTACGCATCGCAGAGCAGCTACGCCTGACTGGCAATGACGTGGATGCACAAGCAATCCTGAAGCTGTGCGAGTTGTTTCAGGGAGATGAAGAACGACTGAAGGGGTATGCCGAGGAAGTGAAGGCCAAGATCATCACTCGAACAAAAGCTCAATAGCAGAGCATTGCCATGCACAAACCTCCAGGCGCGCTGGTCGTTGTACTGGCGGCGTTGGGTGGCTGCAGCTCCGAATCGCGTGTCTATCGGGATCGAACGCTGGTTGCAAAGGGCGAGACCGGCATGAGCAAGGATCAAGTGCACAAAGAAAAGCCCCGGCGAACCAGGGCTTAAAGCGTGCTATTTGTCTGATTGCTGGCTGCGTGCAGGCCGACTTGCTCTGGCCTTGTAGCCGGGAAGAGCGGCCGCAAAGGCCAGTGCTTCCTCTTTACTGCCAAAGGCTCCAAGCCGGTCACCTTTGGTGCACACCCGCCACGGGCCGTTGTTCACGCTGAGTACGTCATAACCATTCATGTGCATTTTGGTCAGCATCGGAACGCTCATAGTCACCTCCATTTCGGCAGTGATGATCCTGGATTCACTTGAATACCTTACACCCGCCCCTTCAAGAAGTGCCGACCAGACGTCGCGCCAGTATTTCGAAACGCGATTGCACTTCCAGCCTCGTCCATCACTCCAACCATTGAGGCAGACACCTCGGCTCGAATATTGCATTTTTATGACTGTTTTATGACAAACAGCAATCGGGTAACACATGAAAATACGCGCGACCGTCATTTGCGAGCAACACCGACACATTCTCCTGGTGCGCAAGCCAAGGAGTCGGTGGATGCTGCCCGGCGGAAAGGTTGAACGTGGTGAAGCCATTGCCGACGCCGCCACACGAGAGCTCCAGGAAGAGACCGGGCTTGGGGTCGCTGGGATGCTGTACCTGATGGAATTGCAAACGGCCAGCACCCAACACCATGTTTACGAGGCCTCCGTGGAGAACGCGGATGAGGCCCGCCCACAAAACGAAATCTTCGATTGCATCTGGTATCCGCTGGACGCGGTCCAGAACCTGAACACCAGCAACGCCACGCTCAGAATCATCAAAGCGTTTCAGCGTCGCTTGTAAGTGAATCAACCGAGGTCGCCGCCACCGACCGGCATTATCATGCCGGTAATGTAAGACGCTTCGTCGCTGGCCAGAAACAGAATTGCGCTTGCCTGTTCATCCAGCGTGCCATAGCGCTTCATCAAACTGCTGTCGAGCGTCTGGTCGACTATCTGCTGATACCAGACCTTCTCTTGTTCGCTCTGATCAGCGCTGTTGCGCGGAATGACCCGCGGTGGCGCTTCAGTGCCACCGGGCGCGGTGGCATTGACCCGAATCCCGCGACCGGCGGTTTCGAACGCCAGGCAAGCGGTCAGCGCGTTGACCCCTCCCTTCGCCGCACCGTACGGCACGCGATTGACACTGCGCGTGGCGATGGACGAAACATTGACGATGGCGCCGCTGCCCTGCTCGAGCATGAACGGCAGCGCGGCATGACAGCACCACAGCGTCGGGAATAGCGAGCGGCGCACTTCGGCCTCGATCTGCGACGCTTCGTAATGCTCAAAAGGCTTGGCCCAGATCGTCCCCCCCACATTATTGACCAGCACATCCAGACGCCCGAAACGCTCGACGGCGGTTTGCATGACGCGGCTGCATTCGCTGTATTGCTCAAGATCGGCAGTCAGCGCGAGCACCTGGCTGCCCTGCCCCAATTGTTGCTGAACTTCGAACACCCGCTCGGAGCGATCAACCAGAATCAACCGCGCACCTTCCGCCGCCATGCGCTCGGCAACGCGCCGACCAATGCCTTGGGCTGCGCCGGTAATCAGCGCGACTTTATCTGTGAATCTGTTCATAAATACCTCGATGCGAAAATCAATTTCGCAGGGAACGGCTATCTGTAGCAGCTGCCGAGCCTGCGAGGCTGCGTTCGGCTGCGAAGCAGTCGTGAGATCAAACAATGCGGTGTTTCAGGAACACCGTGTCGTCAGGTTTTACGACTGCTTCGCAGCCGAACGCAGCCTCGCAGGCTCGGCAGCTGCTACAGAGACGGTGTCGTGCTGATGCTTATGCGGCGCTGGCGGCAAATTTCTCGTAGTAAAAGTTTGTCGGCGCGATACCTTTTTCGCGGATGAACTGGCTGACCGCCTCGACCATCGGCGGCGGGCCGCACAGGTAGACATCGACGTCGCCTTCGTTCAAATGCTGCGGCTCGATGTGCTGGGTCACATAGCCCTTGAGCGGATGCTGACTCTCTGGGTTGGCGACGCAGGCACTGAAGCTGAAGTTCGGGATTCGCGCGACAAAGGCTTCGAGTCGATCCATTTCCACCAGATCGAAATCGTTGGTCACGCCGTAGATCAAATGCAGCGGATGCTCACTGCCCTGCTCGGCGATTTTTTCCAGCATCGCCGTGAACGGTGCCAGCCCCGTACCGCCGGCCAGCAGCAACAACGGACGGCGAATATCGCGCAGATAGAAACTGCCCAACGGCCCCGCCAGGCTCATGCTGTCGCCGGCCTTGGCCATGCCGGTGAGGAAGCTGCTCATCAAGCCGCCGGGCACGTTGCGGATCAGGAAACTGACCTCGCCGTCGCGCTGCAACGAGCTGAACGAATAGGCGCGGGTCTGCTGGCTACCGGGAATCCCCAGGTTCACGTATTGCCCCGGCAGGAACGCCAGTTTGCTCAGGGCTTCGCCCTTGATCGACAGCGCGATGGTGCTGTCGGACAACTGGCGCACGGCACTGATGGTCGCGTCGTAACTGGCCTGGCGGGTGCGGCATACCTCGGATGAGGTCGGCACGCGCACTACGCAATCGCTCTGGGCGCGCATCTGGCAGGTCAGGACAAAACCTTGTTCGGCCTCTTCCGCGCTGAGTGCATCTTCGATGTATTCCTCGCCCAAATCATAACGGCCGGCCTCGGCGAAGCATTTGCAGGTACCGCAAGCGCCGTCGCGGCAATCCAGTGGAATATTGATGCCCTGGCGATACGCGGCATCGGCCACGGTTTCGCCGACATTGGCGTCGATGAATCGGGTGACACCGTCTTCGAAATTGAATGCGATGGAATGAGTCATGACCGCTGCCTCACAGATGGTAGACATCGATGACCTGGCGAACGTAATCGTTCTTCAGGATCACTTTCTTGGCCTTGATCAGCGGGTTTTCACCGCGCACATCGAGGGTGTAGAAACTGCTGCCGAAATAGCTGTCGACGGTCTTGTAGCGAAAGCTCAGGGTGTGCCAGTTGAAACGCACCTTACACATGCCGTCGGCCTGTTCGAGCAGCTCGATGTTGCTGATGTTGTGCGAGGTGCGGGTGTCCGGCATGGTGGCGCTGGAACGCTCGGTCTTGATGCGGAAGACGCGGTCTTCCAGGCCGGTGCGGTTGCCGTACCAGATCAGCGAGATTTCCCGCTGCGGGTCTTCGGTCAGCTCGTCGTTGTCGTCCCAGGACGGCATCCAGAACGTTGCATCCTGGGCGTACAACTCCAGCCATTCGTCCCACTGCCGGTCGTCGAGGTAGCGCGCTTCGCGGTAGAGAAAATCACGCACGGCGTCATAGGTGATGGTCATTGCACGGCCTCCACAGGAATCAGTTCGGACTGCTCGGCGGCCAAGGCCTTGAGCATGGTCTGCTGCCAATACTTGTGTTGCAGCACGAACAGGCCTTCGTCTTCGGTGCGCACACCGCTGAGCAGCGGATGCAGGTCGATTTCCCTGGCCGCCTCATCGGCGCCTTCGATCCAGTGTTCGGCGCCACGGGACATGTCGTTCCAGGCGGTCACGCTGCCCTGATAACTGGTCTGGCAGGAACGAAACTCTTCCAGGTCGTCCGGGGTCGCCATGCCGCTGACGTTGAAGAAGTCTTCGTACTGACGAATCCGGCTCGAACGGGCGTGGTCGCTTTCGCCTTTGGGGGCGATGCAGTAAATGGTGATTTCCGTGCGATTGACCGAGATCGGCCGGGCGATGCGGATCTGCGAACTGAACTGGTCCATCAGGTACACGTTCGGGTACAGGCACAGGTTGCGCGAGTTCTCGATCATCCAGTCGGCGCGGGCCTTGCCGAAGTCCTGGGCCAGTTCATCGCGACGCTCGTACAACGGGCGATCTTCAGGGTTGGCCCAACGGGTCCAGAGCAGCATGTGGCCCTTGTCGAAGGAGTAGAAACCACCGCCCTGCTTGGCCCAACTGCCGGCGCTCATGGTCGGGTTGCAATCGCCGGCCTCGCGTTGCTTGCGCTGATTCTGGGTAGCGGCGTAGTTCCAGTGCACGGAGCTGACGTGATAGCCGTCGGCACCGTTTTCGGCGGTGAGCTTCCAGTTGCCTTCGTAGATGTAGCTGGAAGAACCGCGCAGCACTTCCAGGCCATCGGCGGACTGATCGACGATCATGTCGATGATCTTTGCCGACTCGCCCAGATGCTCAACCAGCGGGACTACGTCGGCCTTGAGGCTGCCGAACAAGAAGCCGCGATACGACTCGAAACGCGCGACTTTGGTCAGGTCGTGGGAGCCTTCGCAGTTGAAGCTCGCCGGGTATCCCGCTTCGGCCGGATCCTTGACCTTGAGCAGCTTGCCGGAGTTGTTGAAGGTCCAGCCATGGAATGGGCAGGTGTACGAGCTCTTGTTGCCGGATTTGTGCCGGCACAGCGTCGCGCCGCGATGGCTGCAGGCGTTGAGGAACGCATTGAGTTCACCGTCCTTGTTGCGCGCGATGAAGATCGACTGGCGCCCCATGGTGGTGGTGTAGAAATCGTTTTTGTTGGGGATCTGGCTTTCGTGGGCCAGGTACAGCCAGTTGCCTTCGAAGATGTGCTGCATCTCGAGATCGAACAGCCGCGGGTCAGTGAACATTTCGCGCTTACAGCGATAGATACCCTGTTCTTTGTCATCTTCGAGCAGGGAGTGAAGGTATTCGGGTCGCAGGGACATGGCCGCCGCCTCCATTGTTTTTATTCAGGCAGGGCCATGCTAGGACGGGGAGATGGGGCGGACTATCCGCTGGGTGCAGACCTGTATCCGTTTTGTGCAGCAGGATTTTTGATCGTTCCCACGCTCTGCGTGGGAATGCCTCAACGGACGCTCCGCGTCCGCTTTTGGGACGCAGAGCGTCCCGGGCTGCATTCCCACGCGGGAGCGTGGGAACGATCAGCAGCCATGCTCCTACAGGGATGGGCGGTGTTTGCCAGGTCAGTGGCGGCGTTTGAGGGTGTCCGACGGTAATTCGCCGAACTGCTTGCGATAGCTGTCGGAAAACCGCCCCAGGTGCAGGAAGCCGTAATCCATCGCCACTTCCGTGACATTGCGCACGTTGCAGGTCGGGTCGCTCAGGCAGGCGTTGATGCGCTCGAGGCGTTTTTGCCGGATGTAGTTTTTCGGCGTGGTGCCGGCGTTGCGTTCGAACAATCCGTACAGCGAGCGCAGGCTCATCCGCGCCTGGCGTGCCAGTTCTTCGCTGTCGATGTCCTGTTTGAGGTGGCCGGCGATGTAGTCGGCAATCACCTCGAACGTGGCCGTCTGTGAGCCGAGACTGATCCGGCTGACGTTGGTCTTCATCAGGCTGAGCATCTTGCTGACGATGATCTGCGCGTAGTGCTCCTGCACCTTGGGAATCTGTTCGGTGGCCTCGGCTTCCTGGCAAATCATCGCCAGCAGACCGACAAAGCCTTCCAGCTCATCGAGCTGGTAACGGTTCTCCAGAAACCGCACGCCCTGCCCCGGGTACCGCCAGCGCTGCTCATCGCATACGGATTCCAGCAACGGGGTGGGGACTTTGAGGATGAATTTTTCGCAATCGTCGGAATACGTCAGGTCCACCGGATCATCGGGATTGATCAGCAACAGCTCGCCGGGCGCGAAGTAGTGTTCCTGGCCATGACCGCGCCACAGGCAGTTGCCGCGCAGCAACACTTGCAGGTGATAGATGCTTTCCAGCGCACCCGACGTGACGCGCACGCTGCCGCCGTAACTGATGCGGCACAGATCGAGGCTGGCAAACTTGCGGTGATTGAGGCTGGCCAGCGGTCGCCCGGCCCGGGGCATCAGAATGCAATGGTTACCGACATGCTGATTGACGTAGCCCGACACCGCGTAAGGGTCGGCATGGTCGAATACGGTGCTGCGCTGACTCAACAGTTGCGCTTGCATCATCGGGGCACTCTCATTGTTGTTATAGGTTACGTCGGGCCAATCCAGGGCAATGATCGAAACGCCGAAGACCACGAGATAAACGGTCGGTTATCTCGTGGCCCGGTTCCGCTGTTCGAGGATATCAGTCCTCGAGTGCGCGGACCCGCTCGTGGCGTTGCTGCTCGTCGGGTTGCGCGGTGGTCTGCAAGGTGAAATCGAAGTCGATTTCGGCAAAACGACCGCTGACACCATGGGCCGCCGCGCGCTGTGGATCGTCGCTGAAGGTGATTTTGGCAATCAGCTCATCGCGAGTGGCATAGGCGAAATCGTCGTGCAGGTACTGATCGCCATCGAGGTTGATCTGGGTGGTCAGGTGACGATGATCCGGCGCGGAAATGAAGAAGTGAATGTGCGCCGGCCGCTGCCCATGACGGCCCAGTTGATCGAGCAGTTGCTGGGTCGGACCGTCCGGCGGGCAGCCATAGCCCGACGGCACGATGCTGCGAAAGCGATAACGACCCTCGGCATCGGTGACGATACGACGACGCAGGTTGAACTCCGATTGAGTGGTATCGAAGTAGGAGTAAGTGCCGCCGGTGTTGGCGTGCCAGACGTCCACAACCGCACCGGCCAACGGTTCGCCGGCGGTGTTCTTGACCTGGCCCTGCATGAACAGCACCACCCCCGGATCGACGCCGTCATCCAGTCGCGCTTCGCCTTCCGACAGCGGCGCACCCGCCACGTACAGCGGGCCTTCGATGGTCCGCGGCGTGCCGCCGGCCTTGCCGGCCTGCTCGTCTTCGGCGTCCATCAGCAGGTCGAGGTAGTGTTCGAGACCGAGCCCGGCCACCACCAACCCGGCCTCTTGACGCGCGCCCAGCACGTTGAGGTAGTTGACGGCTTTCCAGAATTCTTCCGGGGTCACGGCCAGGTCTTCGATGATGTTCACCGAATCGCGCAGAATGCGGTAGACCAGCGCCTTGACCCGCGGGTCACCGGCTTCGTTATGCAGGCCGCTGGCCTCTTCGAGAAACTTCTGGACACTGGCAGTGTGGGAAATCTTGACGTTCATTTTGGTGGGTTCCTCATCTTGTAATTATTAGCGTAGCGAACTGAACAGGCTGGGTTCAGCGGTCATCCTCGCGAATGGAAGAAGGATGCCGGCACAGCGCCTCGACCTCGATCGCCATGTACGGAAACAACGGCAATTGCATGAGCAGGTCGTGCAGCTCCTGCACGCTGTCGACGTCGAAAACGCTGTAATTGGCATAGTGTCCGGCGATGCGCCACAGGTGACGCCACTTGCCTTGCTCTTGCAGGCGCAGGGCCAGGGCCTTTTCGTCAGCCTTCAGCTTCGCGGCTGCTTCGGGATTCATATCGACCGGCAGGTTCACGGTCATTTTTACGTGGAACAGCATGATGCTCTCCTCAGGCTTGATGAATGGCAGTAGACGTTTTGTCTCGGCGGAAGAACGCCAGACGTTCTTCATCGAGGTTCAGGCCCAACCCCGGCGTTTTCGGCACGTGCAGCTCGAAATCGCGATAAACCAGCGGCTCGCTGAGAATGTCTTCAGTCAGCAGCAGCGGACCGAACAGCTCGGTGTCCCACGCCAGTTTGTTCAGCGTGACAAAAGCATGGGCCGAGGCCAGGGTGCCGACGCCGCCTTCGAGCATGGTGCCGCCATACAGACCGATACCGGCCGCTTCGGCGATGGCCGCAGTTCGCAGCACGGCGCGCGGGCCGCCGTTCTTGGCGATTTTCAGGGCGAACACCGAGGCCGCGCCTTCACGGGCCAGGTTGAAGGCGTCTTCCACGCACTCGATGGATTCGTCGGCCATGATCGGCGCCGGGCTCATGGCATTCAGGCGCGCCATGCCGGAGCGGTTATTGCGCGAGATCGGCTGTTCGATCAAGTCGATGCCGTTGGTTCCCAGGATCCGGCAGGCGCGCAGCGCGACCGCTTCGTCCCAGGCCTGATTGACATCGACCCGCACGCTGGCGCGGTCGCCCAAGGCTTTCTTGATTGCAATGACGTGAGCCAGGTCGCGGTTGACTTCGCCGGCACCGATTTTCAGTTTGAAAATCCGATGGCGTCGCAGGTCGAGCATTTTCTCCGCTTCGGCGATGTCCCTGCCGGTGTCCGCACTGGCCAGGGTCCACGCCACTGGCAGGGCATCGCGAACGCGGCCGCCCAGCAACTCGCTGACCGGCAGCCCAAGGCGTTTGCCCTGAGCGTCGAGCAAGGCGGTTTCGATACCTGATTTAGCGAACGTGTTGCCACGGATGCTGCGCTCCAGACGCAACATCGCAGCATTCACGTTGGCGCTGTCCTGGCTCAGCAACAGCGGCGCGAAATGTTTGTCGATGTTGGTCTTGATGCTCTCAGGGCTTTCGTTGCCGTAGGCCAGGCCACCGATGGTGGTGGATTCGCCAATGCCTTCAATGCCGTCGGCGCAGCGCACGCGAATGATCACCAGGGTCTGGTTCTGCATGGTGTGCATCGCCAGCTTGTGCGGGCGGATGGTCGGCAGATCGACGATGATCGTCTCGATCGATTCAATGGCTGTTGCAAGCATGTCGATACCTGTCAGGTTCTTAAAGTTCTGGAACCGATTCTGGTACGGCTTTTTTCGGGAAGCCAATATAGAATTGGTCTGACTTGATACCTTTAAGGTATGCAACCGACTTGCGACTGGAGGCCCCATGGAACTGCGTCACCTGCGGTATTTTCAGGTGTTGGCTCAAACCCTCAATTTCACCCGTGCCGCCGAACTGCTGCACATCGCCCAGCCGCCACTGAGCCGGCAGATGCAGCAATTGGAGGATGAACTGGGCGTGTTGTTGCTGGAACGCGGGCGGCCGCTGAAGCTGACCGATGCCGGGCGGTTTTTCCATGAGCACTCCACCGCCCTGCTCGAGCAACTGAGCAAGGTATGCGACAACACGCGGCGGATCGGTCTGGGCGAAAAGACCTGGCTGGGCATCGGTTTTGCACCGTCGACGCTCTACGGCGTGCTGCCGGAACTGATTCGCCGTTTGCGCAGCGGCGAGCCCCTGGAGCTTGAACTGGGGCTCTCGGAAATGACCACGCTGCAGCAAGTGCAGGCGCTCAAGGCCGGGCGCATCGACATTGGTTTCGGCCGAATCCGCATCGATGATCCGGCGATCATCCAGACGGTTTTGACTGAAGATCGACTGGTCGCCGCCCTGCCCGCCGGGCACCCCTTACTGGCCGGGCCGATCAGCCTTCGCGAATTGGCGAAAGAACCTTTTGTGCTGTACCCCGGCAATCCGCGCCCGAGCTACGCCGACCATGTGATCGCGTTGTTCGAATCCTATGGCGTGAGCATTCATGTGGCGCAATGGACCAACGAGCTGCAAACAGCCATCGGTCTGGTGGGAGCGGGAATCGGTGTCACCCTGGTGCCGGCCTCGGTGCAATTGCTGCACCGCGACGACATTGGTTTCACGCCGTTGCTGGAAGACAACGCGACCTCACCGATCATTCTCAGCAGGCGCGTGGGCGACGTATCGCCGGGGTTGAATCATTGCTTGCAGATGATCGATGAACTGCAACCGCGGGCCTGATCCGCGATGCGATCCGCTTCAGCCGGCGAAGGCCCGGCGACCGGCGCGCATCTCGATGCGCAACTCGCCAATCAGATTGGCGATAGCGCGAACGCTGGTCAGTCGTTCGGGCGATACACCGGTAATCAACAGAGCAATGCGCCCGGTGGCGGGTTCATAGACTTTGATCCGTAACGTTCCGTCGGGATTCACTGTGCAGGCGCAGGAAAGCGGTTGAAAACCGGACTCGACAATGCGGCAAAGCTCAGGAACTGAAACCATGACTGGCGCCTCCGTGGCAGGTTAATCGGATCCAACTTGCTCAGCATAGATGGGCTTTCCCCATCCTGCGCCCGCCAATGCTCAAAATAAGTGTTAGCTGTTTCTCATTTTGGCGACCTTTCAGTGAGAATCCGCACCCCAGATCCAATTCCAGAGCCCGGGTAATTTGACCGGCTCTGAACTGTCGCGAACCGTACGCGCCATGACGGCCCGTTGCAGCGCAGCCGTGTCGTCGTAAAACGGCTTTTCTGCGGTTTTCACACCGGTAGCCCGTGCGCTGTCGAGGAGGATTTGCAGGTACTCGCGAGTATGCCGGGCGGTGTAGCGATTGAGGTCGTGGAAGGTCACCACCACCGGAATCACCCCGTCCACCACCGGTAATTCGCCAAGGGCGATGCGTTCGCGCACTTCGGACATTGTGCGCAAGAAGTGGGCCCGCCGCTGGGGGCTGGCGTTGAAGCCCCAGATCTTGCCGTCATTGGCGCTCAGGTCGGTCAGCAATAGGTGCATGCCGTGCTGCTGATAGGCGGCGAAAACCCGGTTGTCATAGCTCCAGAATGGTGGGCGCACCAGGGTCGGCGGCGCGCCGGTGATCGCGGCGATGTCTGCGGCGCCTTTGCTCAGTGACTGCTCCAGTTCTTCCGGGCTCAGGGATCTGTGATTGGTGTGCGAGCGGGTCGCCGAGTGGAAGCCCAGAATCTGCCCGTCTGCGTGTTCACGGCGCATGACCTCGCGTCCGATTTCGCTGTTGCCGGCACGTGGCGCACCGGTCTGCACGAAGAACACCGCTTTAAGGTTCGGTTGCACCGGGTTGGTGGCCAGACTGTCGAGCACCGTCATCGTCGGATTCCAGAAACTTGAGGCGCTGGGACCGTCGTCGAAGGTCAGCAGAAAACGGATCGGCGGTTGCGCGCTCAGGCGCTGTTCGGTCTGCGACGTCATTTCAATGGGAGAAGCGATGCACCCCACCAGCCCAGTGGCGATGATGAGTGCGGATAGAACCTTGAACAGCTGTTTCATGTTTTGCCCATTTATCCTTCGTCGTCCGCAGGTCGCTGCGGGCCGAGGTTGGATAAGGGTACACAGTGTTTGGTTCCAGTGCGCATCCTGTGGGAGCGAGCCTGCTCGCGAAAGACGTGAACGATAACGTGTGCTGTCTGAATGAATGCGGTGTCCGGACGTTTTTCGCGAGCAGGCTCCCACACAGGTACCGCGTCAGGCTTTGGCTTTTGATCTTGATCTGCTTGCCCCTTTCCCAGAGGCCGAACGCAGGTATTGCGCAGTCAAGGCTTCAACGGCCATTCCTGATCGCGATCCGACAGTTCTTTCCCATCGTCGGGATGCTTCCAGTCCGGCGTCGAACGCCGCTGCCGCTCAATCTCCTCTTCCGTGGGTTCGTCATCCACCTCTTCATCCGGGTCCGGACGCTTGGGATCATTAGCCATGCTCACCTCTCTTCCTGTAGGGGTCCCTTTTAAGCGTAGAACAGTTTCGACAGGGACGACTTAGAACCACCAACGCAGCAAAAAGAAGAACCCCATGCTCAACAACATGCTGAGCAAGGTATTGCGGGTGTAAAGCACCAACCCCACCGCCACCAGCGAACTGAGCAGGTACGGGTTATCCCATTGCAGATTCAGCTGCTTGTCCGGCATGAACACGATCGGCCCGCAGATCGCCGTCAGCATGCCCGGCACCGCAAAACCCAGGAATTGCCGCGCATTGCTGCTCAAGCGCACGGGCAGCCGCGGCTCCAGAAACACATAGCGATTGAGGAACACCAATAGCCCCATGCCGAAAATCACCGCCCAGACCATCATGTGCGTCCACCGTAGAATTTGTTGCAGATAAAGCCCGCGATCATGCCCGCCAACCCCGACAGCACCAGCGCCGAGCCCCATTGCCAATAACTGAACAGCACCGAGCAAAACAACGACACCGCCACGCACACCACGGTCGGCACGTTCCGCACCACGGGGGTGATCAGGGCGATAAAGGTCGCGGCAATGGAGAAGTCCAGTCCCAGGTGTTCCAGCCCCGGAATGCTGCTGCCGAGCACGATGCCGGCCAGGGTGAAGAGGTTCCAGGCGATGTAGAACGTCAGGCCGACACCCAACGCGTACCAGCGGTTGAACTGTTGTTTGTCATGCGCACTGGTCAGGGCGAACAGCTCATCAGTGAGCAAAAAACCCAGCCCCACACGCCAGCGTCCAGGCAACGGCGAAATCACCGAACGCATGCTCATCCCGTAGAGCAAATGCTGGGAGGTCAGCAGCAGCGTGGTCAGCAGAATCGAAAAGATCCCGGCACCGCCCTTGAGCATGCCGATCGCCACCAGTTGCGCCGCCCCGGCAAACACGATGCTCGACAGCCCCTGGCCTTGCAGGGGCGTGAGGTTGGCCTCGATGGCCATGGAGCCGGCCAGCAAGCCCCAGGGCGCGGTGGCCAGGGACAACGGCATGATCGCCGCGGCGCCGCGAAGAAAGGCGCTGCGCGGCATGAGTGAATTGGACATAACGCTCTACAACCAGGGAAAGACCCCAGACTGTGCCAGCAGTCGCGGCCGCTGGCTTGAACGATCTTGCGCACTTGTGACGCGAACTTGTTCCATTCATCGGCTGCACGCTTGATTCACTCCAGTAGTAGCAACATGATGGCGCAGTTTTTTCATCTTTGAGATCCGGCCCCCTCATGAGCTCAATCGAAACCGACAGCGACGTCTACAAAACCCTGCTTGAGTCGACCAAAGCAATACCATGGCGGATCGACTGGAAGACCATGACTTTCAGCTACATCGGTCCGCAGATCGAGCGTCTGCTGGGCTGGAAACAGGACAGTTGGGTGGGGGTCAATGACTGGGTCGAACGCATGCACCCGGATGATCGCGACTACGTGGTGGAGTTCTGCGTATCGCAATCGCGGGCGGGTGTGGATCACGAGGCAGACTATCGGGCGCTGACCCGCGACGGTGACTATGTGTGGATCCGCGATGTGGTGCACGTGGTGCGCAAGGACGGTGAAGTGGAAGCGCTGGTGGGTTTCATGTTCGACATCAGTGAGCGCAAGAAAACCGAAGAGCACTTGAGCCGCCTGCAAAAGCAACTCGAAGAATATTCCTTCCAGGACGGGCTGACCGGCATCGCCAACCGGCGCATGTTCGACACCGTGCTGGAGCGCGAATGGAGCAGCGCTCAACGCACGGGATCAGCGCTGTCGCTACTGATCCTGGATATCGATTACTTCAAACAGTTCAACGACCATTACGGGCACATCAAGGGTGACGAATGCTTGCGGCGCGTCGCTCAGACCTTGTCCCTGGCGGCCAATCGGCCACGGGATTTCATCGCGCGGATCGGCGGTGAAGAGTTCGTCTGGCTGCTGCCGGAAACCGACGCCGAATCCGCCAGGCTGGTGGCAAATAAATGCCTGCTTCTGATTCGCCAGCAGCACATTCCCCATGAGTTTTCTGCGGTATCGAAGCGGCTGAGCCTGAGCCTGGGTGTCGGCACCACCACCGCAACGCCGCACGCGACGGCGCTGGAATTCGTCGAGCAGGTCGACAAGTTGCTCTACAGGGCCAAGCACAACGGCAGGATGCGTGCGGAGTTCGTTGATTTTCGCGATTGACGAAAGGCGTGCTCGCAGCGCCGAACAGCAGCAATCGATAGAGCATCAGCGACCCGCCCGAGTACCATGGAGCCATTCGCATAACGCACCAGGGAGTCGACATGCTTTACCGAATCGCCGCCGACGGGCTGGTCCTGTTCCACCTGTTGTTCATTCTGTTCGTGCTGTTCGGCGGGCTGTTGGTGCTCAAATGGCGCCCCCTGGCCTGGTGGCACCTGCCCGCGGCTGTGTGGGGCGTGTCGGTGGAAGTCTTCCACTTGCCCTGCCCGCTGACGCAGTGGGAAAACCTCATGCGCGACGCAGCCGGGCAAACCGGTTATGGCGGCGGTTTCATCGAACATTACGTGTGGCCGGTCATTTACCCGGCGGGCCTGACGCCGGCGATCCAGCTGGGATTGGGCAGCGTCGTGCTGGTGATCAACGTGCTGGTCTATCTTCGGTTGATCAAGCGGTGGAAGTTGCGTCGCGCAGCCTGAAACCGATTCGGATCATGTTATCGATTGAAGGTCGCACCTGGCTGGAAGCCATCCGGGCCGTTGGCAGCCTTGTTTGAATTCAATTGGCAATGACGCTCATGTTCCGACCGCTGGCCTTGGCCACGTACAGCGCCTTGTCGGCAGCCCCCACCAGGTCGCTGGGCTGGGCTTGTGACGCCGGATTGTAAGCGGCGACCCCCAGGCTGACCGTCACCGTGCCTTCAACCCCTTCACTGTGCCGGATGCCGGCCAGATGAACCGCGCGGCGGATTTTTTCCGCCACCAGAAACGCTCCCACATAGTCCGTCCCGGGCAGTACCACCGCAAATTCTTCACCGCCATAGCGAGCAGCCAGATCGCCGGGGCGCTTGATGTTGTCCCTGATGATCGTGCTGATGTTGCGTAAACACTCATCACCGGCCACATGGCCGTAAAGATCATTGAAGCTCTTGAAGTGATCGACATCGATCATCAGCAGCGCGAGATGGGTCTGGTTGCGTCTGGCGCGGCCCATTTCGGCGAGGATGAACAGATCGAACTGACGCCGGTTGGACAGTCCGGTCAGTGCGTCCTCCAGCGCCAGCAACTCAAGACTGCGGTTGACCTCGATGAGTTTTTCCTGCGCGTCCAGCAATACGCCCTGCACGTGATTCTGCTGCCTCATGAGGCGAATCAGGCGATAACCGAGGACCCCGAGAAACCCCAGGAATAACGAGACGATCCCGGCACTCAGCAGTACCTCCTTGCGCCAGGCGGCCAGGACTTCATCTTTATTCAGCGCCGCATAGATGATCAGCGGATAACCGTCGACCCTGCGAAAACCGACCACCCGCTCGACGCCATCCACATAGGACGGGACCATCGCCGTGCCTGAATTGCCCTTGGGCAACAGTTGCGTAAACAGCGGTCCCTTGGCGACGCTGATGCCGATTTCAGTTTCTTTGAACGGCCGGCGAACGACGATACTGGCGTCATCGGCGATCAGATTGATCACGCCGTTTTGCCCCATGTCGATACTGTCGTAGAGCCCGAGGAAATGACTGAGATAAATCGTTGCCAGCGCCACGCCGGCAAACCGGCCATCCGGATGATTGACGCGACGGGACACTGTCATGATCCATTCACCGCTCGAACGGCTCTTGATCGAGGGACCGATGTGAGGGCCACGGTCGGGATGATTGCGGTGGAAGGTGAAATACTCACGATCGGCGTTGTTGGCACCGGGCATGACGGCACCGTTGGAGTTGGCAATCCAGCGCCCGTCTTCGCCGTAGACAAACAAGCCATGGAGCTGGCTCAACTCACTGCGCTGGGCCTTGAGCAAACGCTCCAGTCGAGGTACCCGAGCCTGGTCGATGCCATCGTTTTCAAGGCGATCCACCAGGGTCAACAGCAACATATCGGCTTGCTTGATCGACGCTTGCGCTTGCGAGGCCAAAGTCTGGGCAAGGTTGGACATCGCCACTTCTTTGTCGTGCAGATGGTACTGGCGCGAGTTCCAGGCTTCCCAAATCACGATAGCCGCCATGGACAGGCACACCGCGACCAGCAGAATCACCGCAGAGCGAACCTTGAGTGTGACCCCGGCTTGCTCGGCGACCCGAGGCACACCATGGCGGGATTGTTCAATTCGATTGTTGACGGACGGATGACCCATGACGTTCCCTGAAATATTGATCACAGGGCGAATCTTCCCGTTCGCCCTTTTTACGACCCCTGATGGGTATGAGCTGCCTGGTGCCAGGCAACTATGCTTCATCAAACACCCGAAAGCTGATTTGCGCGAGAACTAATCTCACCTACGGCTCGCCAAGCCTGCGGCTCAGCAGTTCAGCGGTTGTCGACGAATCAGGGTTTATCCCGAGGCGTCTGCTTCACGGCCTCGATCCAGGCCGGATTCAATCGCGTTTGATCAGTCTCGATGCCTAGCGCTTCCATCCGTGCCTTGTGCTGATCCATCTCGCGGGTCAATTGGCTGTGATCACTGGAGTTGCCGTCCAGCTCGTGCATCTGACTCAATCCCAGATGGTAGAAACGCAGCAGCTTCATGGCCGTAGGATCTTCCTTCTCCACCGCCGCCGTCACCTGATGCATGACGTTGGTGATGCTCATCAGGCTGCGCTTGAGCTGCCAGCCATAAACCGCCGGGGCCATCCATGGCTGGGTCCAGAAGGTGCCGCGCATCAGGGCGGCCATCAGCAGCACCGACACAAACACGCCGCCGACGTTAAATCGCAGATTGTCGCCACCGGGTTCGCCGAACAGCGCCACCGCCGTGGTGGACAACACCATCGCCAGGGCCAGGAAAATCAAGGCTATGATTATCGTGCTGCGTCGCGTCTGGCTTCGATAGCGTTCGGGGTTCTGCGGCTGGATTTCGAACATCGCGACGGGGTTCCTTGAGGGCATGGGTAAAAAGGCTGCGGGGCATTATCGCCTCTGCAGGGGATTTAGCTATGCTGGGGCTCCTTTTCATCTTTTCATCGTCAAACGGGGAAATGGCGATACAGCGCAGTTCGTGCCATCTTCTTTCATGGATACATACTATTCGGATGCCGGTTATCTGTATGAATGGCATCGTTTTAAGGATCATTGAATGACCCAACGACAAGTAATCAACGCCTCGGTCAGCCCAAAAGGCAGCCTGGAAACCCTTTCTCAACGTGAAGTACAGCAACTGAGCGAAGCCGGATCCGGCAGCACCTACACCTTATTCCGCCAGTGCGCCCTGGCCATCCTCAATACCGGCGCCCATGTCGATAACGCCAAAACCATCCTCGAGGCCTACAAGGACTTCGAAATCCGCATTCACCAGCAGGACCGCGGCGTACGCCTCGAACTGCTGAACGCCCCGGCCGACGCCTTCGTCGATGGCGAAATGATTGCCAGCACCCGGGAAATGCTCTTCAGCGCCCTGCGCGACATTGTCTACACCGAAAACGAACTCGACGCCCAACGCATCGACCTGAGCACCTCCCAGGGCATCAGCGACTACGTGTTCCACCTGCTGCGCAACGCCCGCACCCTGCGGCCGGGTGTCGAGCCGAAGATCGTGGTGTGCTGGGGCGGCCACTCGATCAACACCGAAGAATACAAATACACCAAGAAAGTCGGCCACGAACTGGGCCTGCGCAGCCTCGACATCTGCACCGGTTGCGGCCCTGGCGTGATGAAAGGCCCGATGAAAGGCGCGACCATCGCCCACGCCAAACAGCGAATCCACGGCGGCCGCTACCTCGGCCTGACCGAGCCGGGCATCATCGCCGCCGAAGCGCCCAACCCGATCGTCAACGAACTGGTGATCCTGCCGGACATCGAAAAACGCCTGGAAGCCTTCGTTCGCGTCGGCCACGGCATCATCATTTTCCCGGGCGGCGCCGGCACGGCCGAAGAGTTCCTGTACTTGCTCGGCATCCTGATGCACCCGGACAACGCCGGCCTGCCCTTCCCCGTGGTCCTCACCGGACCGAAACATGCTGCGCCGTATCTGGAGCAACTGGATGCGTTTGTCGGCGCCACCCTGGGTGAAGCCGCCAAGCAACACTACGAGATCATCATCGACGACCCGGCTGAAGTCGCACGTCAAATGACTCAAGGCCTGAAAGCGGTCAAACAGTTCCGTCGCGAGCGCAATGACGCGTTCCATTTCAACTGGCTGCTGAAGATCGACGAAGGCTTCCAGCGCCCGTTCGATCCAACCCACGAAAACATGGCCAACCTGAAACTGAGCCGCAACCTGCCGGCCCACGAACTGGCCGCCAACCTGCGCCGCGCGTTCTCCGGCATCGTCGCCGGCAACGTCAAGGACAAGGGCATCCGCCTGATCGAAGAACACGGGCCGTACCAGATCCGTGGCGATGTGGCTGTCATGCAACCGCTGGATCAGCTGCTCAAGGCCTTCGTCGCCCAGCACCGGATGAAGCTGCCAGGTGGCGCGGCGTATGTGCCGTGTTATCAAGTGGTTGCGTAACAGGCACCATCAAACAACCCTGTGGGAGCGAGCCTGCTCGCGATAGCTGTGTGTCATTCAACCATGATGTTGACTGACACTCCGCCATTCGCGAGCAGGCTCGCTCCCACAGTGGTTTATAGATGATCCGCATCAATGATCGCCTTGGCAAAGGCTTGCGGATCTTCCTGCGGCAAGTTGTGGCCGATACCACCGTTGATGAGTCGGTATTCATATTTGCCGGTGAAACGCTTGGCATAATCCTCGGCTGCCGGATGTGGCGCCCCGTTGGCGTCACCTTCCATAGTGATGGTCGGCACCGTAATCACCGGCGCCTTGGCCAGCCGCTGCTCCAGCGCTTCATATTGAGGTTCGCCCTGAACCATGCCCAACCGCCAGCGATAGTTGAAGATCGTAATAGCCACATGATCGGGGTTGTCCAGGGCCACCGCGCTGCGGTCGAAAGTCGCGTCGTCGAACGTCCATTTCGGCGAGGCCAGCTCCCAGATCAACCTGGCGAAGTCGTGGCGGTTTTTTTCGTAACCGGCCTGGCCGCGTTCGGTCGCGAAGTAGAACTGGTACCACCATTGCAGCTCGGCCTTGGGCGGCAACGGATTCTTGCCGGCCGCCTGATTGCCGATGAGGTAGCCGCTAACCGAGACCAACGCCTCCACCCGCTCCGGCCAGAGCGCCGAAACGATGTTCGCCGAGCGCGCGCCCCAGTCGTAGCCACCGAGCACCGCCTTGTTGATCTTGAGCGCATCCATAAAGTCGATGACGTCACTGGCCAACGCGGCGGGCTGGCCGTTGCGAACAGTCTTGTCGGACAGGAAATGCGTGTCGCCGTAGCCCCGTGCATACGGGATCAACACCCGGTAGCCTTTGGCCGCCAACAAGGGCGCCACTTCGCTGTAGCTGTGAATGTCGTAAGGCCAACCGTGCAGAAGAATCACCACCGGACCATCGGCGGGGCCGACTTCGGCGTAAGCCACATTCAGCAATCCGGCGTTGACATGCTTCAGCGGGCCAAACGAATCCGCCTTGAGGGTGCCAGCGCTGGCCAACACTGGCTCTGGCGTTGCGGCCTGCGCATGGGCAGCACCAAAGGCACCTGCCTGCATCAGCGCGAAAGCGAGGACCGACGGGGCAAAGAAACGACGACGCGAGTCGTTTTTTTTGCTCAACACATTCATCTTCATGGTGGTTTCCCTGGAAGTCATTGACCTGCTGTTCTGGACGATGTGAGTCAGCCAATACGGGCTGATGAGCAGACTGCGCGGTCATCGTCTTTGACAGCGATCAGCGTAGAAGAAAGATCAGCCGCCCTGATTGCCGCACTCTGCGAATTTGCTGTAATCGAGGGCTTTCTGCATACCGCTGGAATCGAGATAGGTCAGGCGGGCATCGACAATGCCGCAATTGCCATCGCCGTTATCGACGACGGAAATCACTTTCTTGATATCCAGGTGGGTGCCGTGAGAAGTTTCTTGCGACGGCGCTTGAACATCGGCCTGGGCCGAAAACGCTGCAACGTTCAGGACTGCAAAGAAGCTGGCGGCAATCAGTGCGTTCCAGTTCATGGTGATTTCCTCTGGGTGGCAATGGGCAGTGGTTGTGAGGCAAGTCATCTTGTCTCGATGGAACCCATTTAATCGGCCCGAGGTATCTGCCATGTGTCGTAGAACCGGAATTAATAAGGCGTAAGGTGTCTCCGGGGGCATCAGATACAGTGCGATACAAAACCAACAACAAGAGGCTGAGCGATGGAACATGTGGACCACATCCTGATCGTCGACGACGACCGGGAAATTCGCGAGCTGGTCGGCAATTACCTGAAAAAGAACGGGCTGCGCACCACGGTGATTGCCGATGGCCGGCAGATGCGCAGCTTTCTGGAAACCAATCAGGTGGACCTGATCGTGCTGGACATCATGATGCCCGGCGATGACGGCCTGCTGCTGTGCCGCGAATTGCGCTCGGGCAAACACAAAGCCACGCCGATCCTGATGCTCACCGCACGCGACGACGAAACCGATCGCATCCTCGGCCTGGAAATGGGCGCCGACGACTACCTGACCAAACCCTTCGCCGCCCGTGAACTGCTGGCGCGGATCAACGCCGTGTTGCGCCGTACCCGGATGCTGCCGCCCAACCTGCTGATCACCGAGACTGGCCGGTTGCTGGGCTTCGGCCGCTGGCGCCTGGACACCACCGCCCGGCACTTGCTCGACGAAGACGACACGATGGTGGCCCTCAGTGGCGCCGAATACCGTCTGCTGCGGGTGTTCCTCGATCACCCGCAACGGGTGCTCAGCCGTGACCAGTTGCTCAACCTGACCCAGGGTCGCGACGCCGACCTGTTCGACCGCTCGATCGATTTGCTGGTGAGCCGTCTGCGCCAGCGACTGATGGATGACTCACGGGAATCCACCTACATCAAAACCGTGCGCAGCGAAGGCTACGTGTTCTCCTACCCGGTGGAATTGCTGGGCGCAGAATCATGAAGCTTCCCCCAAGCAAACCTGAGGAGACTTTTTCATAGGGCTTTGTATCCGTCTGTATAAGAACCCGCGACAGATACGCAGACACCGACTTCGGCGTGTTCGAGCACACATCACCGATACACCCGAGCGTTTAACTGTGATCACCGGATAGCAACAGCTACCGACCCACTCAAACTAAACGCACGGAGAATTACCCATGTTCAACTTCTCGAAAGTCTCGTCCCTGGCACTCGGTCTGGCCCTGGTTAGTGGTCTCGGTCTGTCGAGCCTGGCTTCGGCCACCACTGGCAATGCCGCGTCCCCTGGCCAGGTTAAACAACTGTTGGTTGAAGGCGGTTCCGATCGTCTGATCGAGAATCGTGTGGCCGAAGGCGGTGCCGACCGTTTGCAAGAGCTGCGCGAACGGGTGGCGCTAATCAGCCCGAACAACGCCGTACGCAGCGGTGTGGTCGTCGCGGAAAACCGCGCCGAGTTCGGCTCGAAATATCAACGATATTGATTGCCAGGGCTTTTGGCTGAGCTTGGCGATCCCCATGATCATTCCCGCGCTTTGCGTGGGAATGCCGCCCAGGGCGTTCCGGCAATGAATCATCGCTCTCGATAACAACTATGCGTCAGAGTGTTTTTTCATCGCGCAGCTCCAGCACTAGAGTGACCCCCATCTTCTCCCCACACTCTGGAGCAACTTCATGAAAAGCATCATCGGTCTTGGTTTCGCCCTTTCGGTTCTTGGCGCCACCTCCGCCATCGCCGCCCCACACGCCACCCCGCAGGTCGTTGCAGCGGCCAAAGTCAGCCAACCGGCCACACTGAACGTGAACGCCGTCGGTGTTGATCACAAAGACAGCCAGGCGAGCACACTCTATGTCGCTGAAAACCGCCCTGAATTCGGTTCGAAGTATCAGCGTTATTGATCAATGGCTTTGCGCCGCTTGAAACAACAAACCCCGGGGAGATCCGATCTCCCCGGGGTTTGTTGTCTTTAGTGTTGAAATACAGGCTCGAGATATTCGTAGCAGCTGCCGAGCCTGCGAGGCTGCGTTCGAGTCGGGCCGCGTTCGGACGCAGCGGTCGCAGAATCAGGTGATGCGTTTTTTCAGCCGGATCGTGCATTCAGGTTTACGACCGCTGCGCGCTCGAACGCAGCCTCGCAGGCTCGGCAGCTGCTACAGGGACGGCGTTGTTGTCAGGCGAGCGGCGAGTGCCTTGGCCTGGCTCGCGACGTCGGTCACTGCGGTGCTTTCCCACCACATGCCGCGCAACGGTGGGCCCATGGCGAATAGACGGCTCGCGGCTTGTTGATCGGCGCCCAATACCGCGCCATCGACTGCCGCCGCAATCCCCAGCGCCAACGGCCCCGGCCGGACAAGTCCGCGGGCGAGCAGTTGCTGTGGCAGAGGTCGGGCGACGCGTCGCCAGTCGTATTCGATGCCGCTGGAATTGATCAATGCCGCGCCGCTGACAACGCTGCTTTCTGCTTCGCCTCGACGCCGAAGGCGGATGCTCACTGCTCCGTCCGCTGAGGGCTCCAGCCCTTTGAACGACGCCGCCTGAATCCGCAACCGCCCCTCTTTGTGCAACCGCGCCACCAGTTCGGCACTCAACGGCGGCGAGCGATGGTGATGACTTTCCCACCACGGCCGCACATGCCGCACGAACTGTCGACGCTGCACGTCCGTTGCCTGATTCCACAAACGGCCAATATGCGCGCGCACGGTGTCGAGCGGTGCCTGCCAGTCGATGCCTTGAGCGATGGCGTCCCGGCAATGCCGACGCAGCTCGCGCATCAACTGTCGCGGTGTACGAATGCTCTGATCCTCGGCGAGAAAATCCATCCAGACCGGTGGCTGACGACGCACATGAGGCAGCAAGCCATGCCGGGAAAATACTTCGATCGGGCCGCGATGCCCGGCCTGTTCCAGCGACACCACGGCATCGACCATGGTCAGGCCCGAACCGATGATCAGTACGGTCGACTGCGGATCGAGTTGCTGCATGGCCGCGACGTCCCACGGATCAAGCGCCGCCGCGTTCAAGCCGCTGGACTCGGTCTGTGGCGTACGCGCAGCGGGGAACATCCCCGTGGCCAACACCGCATAAGCGCCCTGCAAGTGTTGCCCGTCGCTCAACGTCAGCAACACAGAATCGTCCCCGTTCTGCAGGTCAACCACCTCGGCCCGCACATGCTCGACCGTTGACCCGTTCAACGCCCCCACCGCTTGCGCTTCGGCCAAGCGCTGCTGCACGTACAGGCCGAAAATCCCCCGGGGCGGGAACAATTCGCTGACCGGCACATGTTGCTCGTCAGACTCCGGCCAACCACCGGCCGCGATGTATTCGGTGAGCCATTGGGTCAGGTCATCGGCGTTGTCCGGATCGACGCTCATCCGCGCCGCATTGCCGTTGAGCGTATGGCCCAGTTCGACCGCGCTGTACGCCTCGCCCCGTCCCAGTTCGGCGCGGGGTTCGATCACCAGCACCTGGCGTTTGCCCGGCAGGCGCAGCAACTGCGCCGCCAGCATCGCGCCGCTGAGGCCGCCGCCGACGATCAGGATGTCCGCGTGGCGGGTGGCATCGGTGGCCAGTCCGCTTTGGGTTTCAGTCATGGCGTTCTCACTGCTCAGTGTTTACCTAAATGGAAGTCATGCCGCCGATGCGTATTTGAGCGCCACAATAATGTTTTGCTCGGCCATCAGGAAGCTCACCGACTCGGCGCGATTGAGCTGGGCGACGATCTCGAAAGTCTCCGGGACGATCATAGGCGCCAAAGCCATGGAAGGTTCGTCAAGCAGTACCAAAGTAGGACAGGAAAATATCGCTGACGAATCTTTGTATTGAGCCTCTGCGTTCGGCGTCTGTGGGCGATGGCTTCGGCGTCAGAATGGATGACGTGGGCGCTGCGAGAGGGTGAGACTGAAATTGTCATGGCGCGCCCCCGGCGACGGGTGAACACCCAAGAGCCAAGACAGAGGTCGTGCCAATTGATTTTTACTTATGTCAATTCTTTATCACAAACAGCTAAATCGATTTGCAAGAGCACGCGAAACAAACTCCAGATTCACTGTGGCCAGTTAAACGTTAATGACAGCAATTGTTCGACATCATCAGCAAAGTCGAACAACTGCTTTTGAGCAACTCGTCAAGAATGCAAGATGTCATACCTGGTTGATTCAGAGTAACCGGCGTTACCATCTTCATTGTACAAGATGTATGAAAACGCCTTATTCAGTCCTGTGTGATTCAGTAAGCCGCTCCTTGGCACCAGGACTTTATAAAAACCGCTTTCTGGTTCCCCAACGGGTTGCTGGGCTACAACCTGGTCAGCAATTAACACTTCGATACTGCCATTAGGATCCGGAAATGGAGGAAGCGGAATGCGTGCGGTAGCGCCTTGAACCGGAACATTCGTCAGTTTGATTTCCTTTCCTACAGCCTCTTGGATTTCAAGCCGTTCCAATGCCATTTTTAAGTTTCCTTCCGTTGACGTTAGAAAAAGTTCTTCTGCCCATCAGGCAAGAACTGTGAGCAGCGCGCTGAACTCCATTTGAAGAGCAATCGCGCTACGCGTCTACTGTCATAAATAACAGGTATTTCATCATTTCCGATGAACGGTTACCAACTATCAGATCACCACATTTCGCACAAACCACGCCGCCCCCTCGTTGCGATAGGCACGGAGCTGTTGCTGGCAAACTTGTAGAAGTGGCCAGCAGCGATCAATCGCTGCTGCCCTGCCAACAGCCAGGCCTGCCTCACAAGCGCATCGACACGCCTAAATCGAGCACTTCGCTTTGTTGGAATGGATCGTCGACCCAATATCGAATCCGCATTCCAAAACTGTTAATAAACGCGCAAGCAGGAATCACAAATGATGCCCCACCTCCAGTAAGTGGGGTCGTTAATGTTTTGGAAGTGCCGCCATTGCTGTATTCGAGGGTCACCTGGATGCCCGGATAAACACTCCGGTTCAGTACAATCTTGACCTGAGCGCCGGCTAAGACATCTTCGAGAAAGACCATGTCGCCGCAGGCCACCGGCAGCACGGGTGCAGGTAAAAGCGCTGACGGCTTTTTGTGATGAATAGGCATACGTGAACCCAATGTTGAGGAGTGGACCGCCATCCGCCGGCGCACTCATCATTGTCTGGATCCAAGGCCAATCGTCTACTGTAAGAAGTAACAGGTCTATATATGTTTGATGTGGAATCAGCGCAGATCAAATCACCACATTACGCACAAACCGCGCCGCCACTGCCCCATCGTTGCGATAGGCGTGGGGCTGGTTGCTGGCGAACATGTAGAACTCGCCGGCAGCGATCTCATGGGGTGTATCACCCAGCATCAGGGTCAGGCAGCCTTCGAACACGTAGATCTGCTCACTCCAACCCTCGGCGTCCGGTTGCGACGGGTAAATTTCCCCCGGTTGCAGGCACCATTCCCACTGTTCCACTTCGCGGACAGCCGTGGCTTTGGATAACAAAACGGCTTTGCTGCCAGGAATTTTCCCGGCCCAGGCCACTTCGTTGATGCGGCTCGGGTCTCGGGCATCCGGGGCCTGGATCAGGTCGCTGAATGCGACATCCAGCGCTTCGGCCACGCGGTCGAGGGTGGTCAGGCTGACGTTCTTTTCGCCGGCCTCGATCGCCACCAACATCCGGCGGCTGACGCCGGATTTTTCCGCCAGCGTCGCCTGGCTCATGTCGGCGGCGTGGCGCAAGCGTCGAACGTTCTGGCTGACGTGCTGGAGGACCGAAGCCCGCTGGGTAGAATCTTTGTGCACTATATTGCTCACTTGATGGGGTTGGGCAGTATACTGCGCAACATTCGGCGCATTGTGCGTCCCCCTCAGGTAGCGCGCAAGGTCATGACGTCGGTGAATCCCCCTCACACTTCCTCCCGTTTCTCGCGGTTCAGCAAAGCCGAGTGCGTGCTGGTGCTGATCACCATGGTCTGGGGCGGGACCTTCTTGCTGGTGCAGCATGCGATGACGGTCAGCGGGCCGATGTTCTTCGTCGGCCTGCGCTTTGCCGCAGCGGCAATCATTGTTGCGCTGTTTTCCTGGCGACACCTGCGGGAACTGACCCTGTTCGAACTCAAGGCCGGGGCCTTTATCGGTGTGGCAATCATGCTCGGTTATGGTTTGCAGACCGTCGGGTTGCAGAGCATTCCCAGCAGCCAGTCGGCGTTTATTACCGCGTTGTACGTGCCCTTCGTCCCGTTGCTGCAATGGCTGGTGCTGGGACGGCGTCCGGGGTTGATGCCGAGCATCGGGATCATGTTGGCGTTTACCGGGTTGATGTTGCTGTCGGGACCGGCCGGCGCTTCGTTCAATTTCAGCCCTGGCGAAATCGCCACGTTGATCAGCGCCGTGGCGATTGCGGCGGAGATCATTCTGATCAGCACCTATGCCGGCCAGGTCGATGTGCGACGGGTGACGGTGGTGCAATTGGCGGTCACCTCGGTGCTGGCGTTTTTGATGGTGGTGCCGACTCAGGAAATGATTCCGGATTTCTCATGGCTGCTGTTATGCAGCGCACTGGGGTTGGGCGCAGCCAGTGCGGCGATTCAAGTGGCGATGAACTGGGCGCAGAAGAGCGTTTCGCCGACCCGGGCAACGCTGATCTATGCCGGTGAGCCGGTGTGGGCCGGGATTGTCGGAAGGATTGCCGGGGAGCGGTTGCCGGCGATTGCGCTGGTGGGTGCGGGATTGATTGTGGCGGCGGTGATTGTCAGTGAGTTGAAGACCAAGGGTAAGGCTGTTACGCCTGAGACCGAGGGCGACCCGGAAGGCGAAGCCGAGCATTGATCGTTCCCACGCTCTGCGTGGGAATGCCTCAACGGACGCTCCGCGTTCGGCTCTAGAAGGGACGCGGAGCGTCCTGGGCTGCATTCCCACGCAGAGCGTGGGAACGATCAAAGTCCCCCCTTGGAAACAACGGGAATCAGGCTTTTTCCGCCTACCTTGTAGGATTCTGCGACAGCTTGGCGTTTGGTGATCCGGGAACTGGCACGTATGATGCTTCACAAACTTCCGCAGATTAGAAGCCTATGTCCCTGATAGTTCTACTGCTTCTGCCTTTTATCGGCAGCTGTCTGGCAGCCTTGCTGCCGCACAACGCGCGTAACACCGAATCTTTGTTGGCTGGCCTGGTTGCCTTGATAGGCACCGTTCAGGTCGCCCTGCTGTACCCGCAAATCGCCGATGGCGGTGTGATTCGCGAAGAATTTTTCTGGTTGCCCAGTCTGGGCCTGAACTTCGTCCTGCGCATGGACGGTTTCGCCTGGCTGTTCTCGATGCTGGTGTTGGGCATCGGCACCCTGGTTTCGTTGTACGCCCGCTACTACATGTCGCCAGACGATCCGGTGCCGCGCTTCTTCGCGTTTTTCCTGGCGTTCATGGGCGCCATGCTCGGGCTGGTGATCTCCGGCAACCTGATCCAGATCGTGTTTTTCTGGGAGCTGACCAGCCTCTTTTCATTCCTGTTGATCGGCTACTGGCACCACCGCGCCGATGCGCGACGCGGTGCTTACATGGCGCTGATGGTCACTGGCGCAGGCGGTTTGTGCTTGCTGGCGGGGGTCATGCTGCTCGGCCATGTGGTCGGCAGCTATGACCTGGACAAGGTCCTGGCCGCCGGCGATCTGATTCGCGCACACGCCCTCTACCCTATTCTGCTGCCCCTGATCCTGATCGGCGCACTGAGCAAAAGCGCACAATTCCCCTTCCACTTCTGGCTGCCGCACGCCATGTCGGCACCGACACCGGTCTCGGCCTATCTGCACTCGGCGACCATGGTCAAGGCCGGGGTATTTCTCCTCGCACGGCTTTGGCCGTCGCTGTCGGGCAGTGAACAATGGTTCTACATCGTCAGCGGCGCCGGTGCCTGCACCCTGTTGCTCGGCGCGTACTGCGCGATGTTCCAGAACGACCTCAAGGGGCTGCTGGCTTACTCGACCATCAGTCACCTGGGCCTGATCACTCTGCTGCTGGGCCTGAACAGTCCGCTGGCCGCTGTCGCCGCGGTGTTTCACATTCTCAACCACGCCACGTTCAAGGCCTCGCTGTTCATGGCTGCCGGGATCATCGACCACGAAAGTGGCACCCGGGACATTCGCAAGCTCAGCGGCCTGATCAAGCTGATCCCGTTCACCGCCACCCTGGCCATGGTCGCCAGCGCTTCGATGGCCGGTGTGCCGCTGCTCAACGGCTTCCTCTCCAAAGAGATGTTCTTCGCCGAAACCGTGTTCATCAATGCCACGGCCTGGATCGAGATGACGTTGCCTATCGTCGCGACCATCGCCGGCACTTTCAGCATTGCCTACTCGTTGCGCTTTACCGTCGACGTGTTCTTCGGCCCGACCGCCACCGACTTGCCGCACACCCCACACGAGCCGCCACGCTGGATGCGCGCGCCGGTGGAGTTTTTGGTGTTCGCCTGCCTGGTCGTGGGAATTTTCCCGGCGCAGGTGGTCGGCCCGTTGCTGGCCGCGGCGGCCCTGCCGGTGGTAGGCGGCACCTTGCCTGAATACAGCCTGGCGATCTGGCACGGCTGGAACGCGCCGATGATCATGAGCCTGATCGCCATGTCCTGCGGCATCGTGCTTTATCTGCTGTTGCGCAATCAGCTCAAACTCGGGCGTTTCAAGTACCCGCCGGTCATTGGCCGGTTCAACGGCAAGCGCCTGTTCGAACACAGCCTGGTGATCATGATGCGCCTGGCCCGTCGTCTCGAGCGGCGGATCAGCACCAAGCGCCTGCAAACCCAATTGTTCCTGGTGGTGTTCGCGGCCGTGTTGGCCGGGTTGATCCCGATGCTCCACAGTAGCCTGAGCTGGGGCGACCGGCCGAAGATTCCGGGTTCGATCGTGTTCGTGACCCTCTGGCTGCTGGCGATTGCCTGCGCCCTCGGCGCGGCGTGGCAGGCCAAGTATCACCGTCTCGCGGCCCTGACCATGGTCAGCGTCTGCGGCCTGATGACCTGCATCACTTTCGTCTGGTTCTCGGCGCCGGACCTGGCGCTGACGCAATTGGCCGTGGAAGTGGTGACCACGGTGTTGATCCTCCTGGGACTGCGCTGGCTACCGCGCCGGATCGAAGAGGTCTCGCCGCTGCCGAGCACCCTGCGCAAGGCGCGCATTCGCCGTATCCGCGACTTGCTGCTGTCGACCGTGGTCGGTGGCGGCATGGCGCTGCTGGCCTATGCGATGCTGACGCGCCAGACGCCGAACGATATTTCCTCGTTCTACCTCAGTCGCGCCCTGCCCGAAGGTGGCGGCAGCAACGTGGTCAACGTGATGCTGGTGGACTTCCGCGGCTTCGACACCCTCGGTGAAATTACCGTGCTGGTGGCCGTGGCCCTGACCGTATTCGCCCTGCTCCGACGCTTCCGACCTCCGAAAGAAAGCCTGCAGTTACCGGCCCAGCAGCGGTTGCTGGCACCGGACGTGGTCACCGATCTGGTCAACCCGCGTCACGCCAGCGATACAGCGCTCGGGTTCATGATGGTGCCGGCGGTGCTGGTGCGTCTGCTGCTGCCGATCGCGTTCGTGGTGTCGGTCTACCTGTTCATGCGCGGCCACAATCAACCGGGCGGCGGTTTTGTCGCAGGCCTGGTGATGTCGGTGGCGTTCATCCTGCAATACATGGTCGCCGGCACCCAGTGGGTCGAAGCGCAAATGAGCCTGCGACCGCTGCGCTGGATGGGCACCGGCTTGCTGTTTGCCACGGTCACCGGGCTCGGGGCGATGGCCGTCGGGTATCCGTTCCTGACCACCCACACCTGGCATTTCGAACTGCCGGTGTTCGGTAACATTCACATCGCCAGTGCACTGTTCTTCGATATTGGCGTGTACGCCGTGGTGGTCGGTTCGACCCTGTTGATCCTCACCGCCCTCGCTCACCAATCGGTACGGGGTCACAAGACCGCTGCCCTGCCTCGATCCGTCGCCATGCAAGGAACCGTCTGATGGAAGAAGTCATCGCAATCGCCATCGGCGTGCTGGCCGCGTCCGGGGTCTGGCTGATCCTGCGGCCACGGACGTTTCAGGTGGTGATGGGCCTGTGCCTGCTGTCCTACGGCGTCAATCTGTTCATCTTCAGCATGGGCAGTCTGTTCATCGGCAAGGAACCGAACATCAAGGACGGCGTCCCGCAGGATCTGTTGCACTACACCGACCCGCTGCCGCAAGCACTGGTGCTGACCGCCATCGTGATCAGCTTCGCCATGACCGCGTTGTTTCTGGTGGTGCTGCTCGCTTCCCGGGGCCTGACCGGTACCGACCATGTGGATGGCCGGGAGCCTAAAGAATGAATCTGATGCCGCACCTGATCGCTGCACCGATTCTGCTGCCACTGCTGACCGCCGCCCTGATGCTGATGCTGGGCGAAAAGCACCGTCCGCTGAAGGCCAGGATCAACCTGTTTTCCAGCCTGGTGGGGTTGGGCATTGCCGTGCTGTTGCTGCAATGGACTCAGGAGACGGACGTCCCCGGTTCCATCGGCGTGTACCTGCCGGGCAACTGGCAAGTGCCGTTCGGTATCGTGCTGGTGGTCGATCGGCTGTCGGCGCTGATGCTGGTGCTGACCGGGATCATCGGCGTCAGCGCCCTGCTGTTCGCCATGGCCCGCTGGGACGGCGCCGGTTCGAGTTTCCACGCGCTGTTCCAGATTCAGATGATGGGCCTGTACGGCGCGTTCCTGACGGGGGACCTGTTCAATCTGTTTGTGTTTTTTGAAGTGCTGCTGGCGGCCTCTTACGGCCTGATGCTCCACGGTTCGGGTCGGTCGCGGGTGTCGTCGGGACTGCATTACATTTCGATCAACCTGCTGGCCTCGTCGCTGTTTTTGATCGGCGCGGCGCTGATCTACGGCGTCACCGGCACCCTGAACATGGCCGACCTGGCGTTGAAAATTCCACTGGTGCCGGAAGCCGATCGCGGCCTGTTGCATGCCGGCGCGGGGATTCTGGCCGTGGCGTTCCTGGCCAAGGCCGGGATGTGGCCGCTGAACTTCTGGCTGGTGCCGGCCTATTCCGCAGCGAGCGCACCGGTAGCGGCGATGTTCGCGATCATGACCAAGGTCGGCGTCTACACCTTGCTGCGTCTGTGGACCCTGCTGTTCTCCGGTCAGGCTGGCGCGTCGGCGTACTTTGGCGGCGACTGGCTGATCTACGGCGGCATGGCGACCATCGTCTGCGCCGCCGTGGCGATTCTCGCCGCACAACGGCTTGAGCGCCTGGCCAGCCTGAGCATTCTGGTGTCCGCCGGGATTCTGCTGTCGGCCATCGGTTTCGCCCAGCCGAACCTGATCGGCGCGGCACTGTTCTACCTGGTCAGCTCGACCCTGGCGTTGAGCGCGTTGTTCCTGTTGGCCGAGTTGATCGAGCGTTCGCGTTCGGCCAATGAAATGCCGTTGTTCGATGACGGCGATCTGCCGCGACCGATGAAATCCTTGCAGCCGCCCAAAGGCATCAACCTCGATGACGAGCAGAAAGCCGTGGTCGGCCAGGTGATTCCCTGGACCATGGCTTTCCTCGGGTTGAGCTTCATTGCCTGCTCGCTGCTGATCATCGGCATGCCGCCACTCTCGGGATTCATTGGCAAACTCGGCTTGCTCAGCGCCCTGCTCAATCCGCTGGGCCTGGGCAATGGCAGCGATGAGCCGATCTCGAACGCCGCGTGGGGCTTGCTCGCGTTGCTGATCCTGTCCGGGCTGGCGTCGTTGATTGCCTTCTCGCGCTTGGGCATCCAGCGGTTCTGGACGCCCGAGGAGCGGCCTTCACCGTTGCTGCGACGTTTCGAATGCGTGCCGATCATTGCGCTGCTGGGGTTGAGCATTGCGCTGACCTTCAAGGCTGAACCGCTGCTGCGCTACACCCAGGCGGCCGCCCAAACCTTGAACAACCCGCAGCAATACGTGATGGCGGTGCTCGGTACCCGTGCGATTCCAAGCCCGGAAGCCAAAGCCGCGGTAGCGGAGCTGACACCATGAAGCGTCTGTTTCCTGCTCCCTGGTTGTCGCTGGCCCTGTGGTTGCTGTGGCTGGTCCTGAACCTGTCGATGAGTCCCGGCAATCTGCTGCTGGGCGCGATGCTGGGGTTCTGCGCGCCGTTGATGATGCGCAAACTGCGACCACTGCCGATCCGCATTCGTCGGCCGGGGGTGATTGTGCGTTTGTTCTTTCTGGTCGGGCGCGATGTGGTGGTGTCCAACGTCGCCGTGGCCTGGGGCGTGCTCAACGCCGGCCGCCGACCACCGCGCTCACGCTTCATCAAGGTGCCGCTGGACCTGCGCGATGCCAACGGCCTGGCCGCGTTGTCGATGATCTGCACCGTGGTCCCCGGCACGGTCTGGTCGGAACTGGCGCTGGATCGCAGCATTTTGTTGCTGCACGTCTTCGACCTGGAGGACGAAGCGCTGTTCATCCAGCACTTCAAGGCGACCTACGAGCGCCCCTTGATGGAGATCTTCGAATGAGCGCCTTGCTGTCGAACGCAATCCTGCTGAGCCTGTTCTTCTTTTCCCTGGCGATGATTCTGACCCTGATCAGGCTGTTCAAGGGGCCGTCGGCCCAGGACCGGGTTCTGGCGCTGGATTATCTGTACATCATCGCGATGCTGATGATGCTTACGCTGGGCATTCGTTATGCCAGTGACACTTACTTCGAGGCGGCGCTGCTGATTGCGCTGTTCGGCTTCGTCGGTTCGTTTGCCCTGGCGAAATTCCTGCTGCGCGGCGAGGTGATCGAATGAGCGCTGAACTGTCTCTGTGGGTTGAAATTCCGGTGGCAATCCTGCTGGTGCTCAGCAGTCTGTTTGCGCTGATCGGCGCCATTGGCCTGGTGCGGATGAAGGACTACTTCCAGCGCATGCACCCGCCGGCGCTGGCGTCGACCTTGGGCGCCTGGTGCGTGGCGCTGGCCTCGATCATTTATTTTTCGGCACTCAAGTCCGGGCCGGTGCTGCATGCCTGGCTGATTCCGATTCTGTTGTCGATTACGGTGCCGGTGACCACGCTGTTGCTGGCGCGGGCGGCGCTGTTTCGCAAGCGTATGGCGGGGGATGATGTGCCGGCCGAGGTGAGCAGTCGGCGCACGGAGAGCGGGAGTTAAACGCGAA